>CAZJLN010000101.1:0-7881 GCA_964546745.1 uncultured Anaerolineaceae bacterium | reverse complement strand
AGGTTTGTTCAACAAGCGGCGGCGTTTGACTCCCGATGGAAATGAAGAGACATTAGGTGTGATTCACCTGGCATCCTTTTTGCTCACGAGCAAGCTAATCCAAAACCTAAAGAATGCAGCGCCATCACGCATAATCGACATCAGTTCTGAAGCGCATCGCTTTGGGGGATTAAATTTGAAGGATCTAAATTGGTCCAAACGACCTTACTTCGCTCTACAAGCTTATGGTGCTGCTAAGATCGCTCAGATCCACTGTGGTTTATTGTTGGCAAAACATCTTGCGGGTAGCGGCGTGACTGTCAATATCATGCACCCAGGCGCAGTACGTACCAATATCGGGATGAATAATCCTTTTTTGTATCGTTTTTATAATCAGCACATCTTGCGTTGGTTCCTCAAAGATCCAGCCATCTCAGGCGATGCCATTTATTATCTTGCTGCTGCTCCTGAATTGAGTGGGATCAGTGGGAAGTTCTTCAACAAAACTATTGAAGAAAAACCCGCTTGGTATGTCATTAAAGAAAAGTGGCAACAGCCTATTTGGGATGCTAGCCAAACCTTGATACAACCCTACCTGGGAGGTCAATATGACATTTGATGCAATCATTGTCGGCGCGGGAGCATCTGGATTAACCGCCGCAGCCTACTTAGCTAGCCATGGACACAAGGTATTGCTATGCGAAAAAGAAGCACTTTGCGGCGGATTGGTCAATTCTTTTGAACGAAATGGATTTACCTTTGATAGTGGCATTCGAGCATTGGAAGATGCAGGTGTGCTCTTTACGATGCTGCGCCAATTAGGTCTGGAAATGGAGTTTGTCAAAAACCGCATCTCAATGGGCATTGAAGACCAGGTTTTCCCCGCTGATGTAGACGGAAGTATTGACGACTATGCGAAACTGCTCAATAAACTATACCCAGATTCTACCAAAGACATTGATGCAATCATCCAGGATTTACGCGTGATCACCCATCTGATGGAGATCCAATACGGGATCGACAATCCGCTATTCCTGGACCCCAAAAAAGATATGGAATATTATGGTAAAAAGGTTCTACCTTGGATGTTTAAGTACGCGCTCAACGTCCGCAAAGTACAGGTAAAAGATCAACCTGTGATCCCCTACCTAAAACAATTCACCTCGAACCAATCCCTGTTGGACATCATCACCCAACACTTTTTCAAAGACACGCCTGCCTATTTTGCGCTCAGCTACTTTAAAATATTCAAAGAGTACTACTACCCTAAATCTGGTACAGGTGCTTTCATTCATAAATTGACCGAAACCATCGAAAAGCATGGCGGTGAAATTCACACTAACACTGAGATCAGCAGCATAGACTTGATCAAGAAGACAGTCACAACCTCCAAGGGGGTATCTCTTCCCTATCGCCAATTAATATGGTGCGCCGACCAAAAGCGACTATATGACAGCATTAATACTAAAAAGCTTGATCAGCCCAAGATATTGGCAGCTATTGAGGCTCGCAAGGAAATGCTTACAAACAAAACGGGCAATGATTCCATCTTTTCCCTTTTTCTGGCTGTCAACTTGGATAAGCGTTATTTTAAAGCGATCTCTGCCCCACACTTTTTTTACACCCCCAGCCGTCTAGGACAGTCTGCAGCTGGAGAAATTCCAACCTTAGGCTCTAAAGAGGAAATCCAAGCCTGGCTGAGAAGGTTCTTACCCCTTACCACCTATGAGATCTCCATCCCGGTCTTGCGCAACGCAGCCCTTGCACCACAGGGAAAAAGTGGACTCATATTTAGCGTCTTATTTGATTATGCACTGACCAAACGAATTGAGGAGCAAGGTTGGACAGCAGAATTTCGGGAAATGACCTCCAAGATCATCATCGAGACGCTAGATAAAACCATTTACCCAGGATTAGCAGAGGCAGTGATCGAATTCTTCAACGCTACGCCCTTAACGATCCAAAAATACGCTGGGACAACAGATGGAGCAATTACCGGATGGTCTTTTAGTAACCAGCCGCTGCCAGCCGAAAACCGGTTGGTGCGGATTGCTAATGCTGTTAACACTCCGCTGCCAGATGTCCTTCAGGCTGGGCAGTGGACCTACAGCCCAGCCGGTCTACCTGTCTCATTGATTACTGGAAAATTAGCAGCAGATAAGGCTCACAAGAGGTTAGGCAAGTAGAATCATCGGTTGGGTTTTTTGAAGGTAGATAAATTATCAAAAAGGGTAAGCTGTTAAGCCTACCCTTTACGAAAAAATCTTGGAATAATTCGTTTACGGATGGGAAGATTCGGATATCTGCCAACCTTCAATTTGATTAGCTTCTTCATTGAGCAGCTGCTGCTCGGGGCTGACCGTGTCTGAGAAGGCAAAGGTTCCTCCACCATCCGTATATAAGGTAGCCCAATCGATAAGAAGTTCATCGCCAGTAGCAGTACTTCCAAACATGCCGATGCCCACACGTCCGCTGGTTAAAGAAGTATCTGTGCCAGACCAAACCAGGGCGCCGTTGATCGAAAAGTATATGGAACTGCCCCTAGCAAAGATCCTGAGGTTGTTCCAAGCATCTCCCTGTTGAATGGCATCCGTATAGGTCCAACCTTGGAGCGGGATCGCTGTTCCACTTACACGTTTCCACACCGAAAAATATCCATCACGTGAATACTGAAACGAGTAATATTTATCCCAGCGATAATCAGGATCGAGAGGGTCAGGCGTTCCGCGAATTAGCAGGTTATTGGAACAGGTTTCACATCCCAGGCGCTGCATACGGGCGGTGTAGTCCAGGTTTGAGAATGTATCATAGTAAGACGCTGTTGCCCATTTATCATTCAAACCATCAGTAAACATATATGCACTATCGTAATACCAGGTGCCAGAATGACTCACCCAACCAGAGGCACTGCCATTAAATTGGGAATCAAAGCCCAGATTCGTGAAGGGTTCTTTCTGTATAAGCGGCAGGAAGGTCTCGTAGGACCAGCGTTCGGCAGAGGTCATGAGCGCGCCATTATACCCGGCAATGGCATACAGGACAGGTCCGATATTAGCAAAGCCAAAGGTGCGCCGACCATCTATTAGGAGCGCAGGGTGGGTCGCCCAGGTGCCTGCATAGCCCTGCGTGGTGTTATACATCTCACAGGTATCCAAATAGGTGGACCAGCCGCCAGCACAGGCATAAATAATATTCCCGACGGCATAAGCACCACCTCCCCCGCGCGCTTCTTGCATACCTGTGACCACATGCCAGGCACCGTCGGCAGGGTTATAGGCTTCAACATAATCGAAATCCGCTGTTCCAGCATTTCTACCGCCGATGGCATAGATCTTGCCATTCGCTGCAACCCCAGCCAAATATCCTCTGGCGTGTGTCATTGGAGCAGTGTATGACCAGCGAGAACCAGCTGCAGCAGTTGGATCATAGACAGAGGTAGTAGCCATGTATCCTGAGGAATTCGTTCCTCCGAAAACATAGAGTTTTCCATTTAGTGCAGCACATCCCGGTGCTATTACGCCATAAGGCAAAGGATCCGTGGTGATGGTAGACCAGGTGTCTGAAGTGGTGTGGTACACCTGAAGCGTATTGAGATAAGCGGTAGATGCATCATATCCACCCGGAATGTAAATATCTGTACCGATGACTGCGGCGCAAATGTTGCTAGCAGGAAAAGGCATCAGACCTGTTTGGGTGGTCCAGGTATTGAATTTGGGATCATATTCATCGACCGTATTGGCTCTATAAGGGGCACCATTGATTTCACCGCCAATCAGGTATATCTTGCCATTGACTTCTGCCGCTGCCGGGCGACCTCGTCCACCACCATTAATGGGAGCGATGCTCTTCCAGCTGGGCTGCCCACTATTTACTGAGCCCACCACCAGAAACGGCAAGCCCTGTTGGGTGAGCGTACCGGTGTCATTGGCTGGGTTCCAGGTAACCCCACCATCCAGGGTCTGAAGACCATTTCCAGTTGTTGTTTGGCCTAAGATCGAGATGGGCGGTGCCCATGGTCCAGAAGATCCTGTACCACCAATCATCCAATCCAACCAATAGGTGCCCTGGGGAAGAGAAATGTTGACGTTTGCCACAGCGGTCATGATCGGTCGGCTGCTGACGAGCATTTCATAATCAACCACACGGTAGGAGCTTATCCAATAGGTATCCGCTATTCGGTTTGTAACCAGATCGCCAAAGACAACTGAGCTGCCAGCATTATTGGGAGGACCATTCCAGATCTGGAGATAGAGACCTGTAATCGTAGAGATGGGTGGAAAAGAGTAGGTACCGGTTTGATAGGTAAAAAATATCAGGTTCTCTACCAGCCAGCCACTCGCATCGCTGACCTGGAAGTCATCCGCCATCCGATAACCATAGGTAAATTGATTACCGAAGCCATAGGTGTTCATCCCCAGGTTGGTTTGAAGGACGCTGGCGTCAGCGCCATTGTAGCCAGCAGCAGGATTAGTGATCAGAGGACCATTATCCCATAACACGACAGACTCTCCCCCTGCTTGTGGACCATATGGGAGCGGCTTGATCCAGCTATCCGAGTTGGTCAATTCATTTGAAATAGGCATGCTGGGAACTTGTGGCAGCTTTTGTAGTTCCTCAACTGGCAAAGCATCGTCTGTGGCTGATCCTTCTCCTGATTCGGTGGTAGGGGTTTGGGCAAGGGCTTGGTTGGTTGCTCCTGTATCGCTAAAAGCAAGCCAAAGCAAGCAAAAAACTAAAACAAAATTGATAAATTTGTTTTTTAACATAAAAATCTCCTTTTTAATCTGTTGCGATCAAAATGCATCTGGACGTTTATGGAAAGGCATTAGATGCTTGAGGTTTGTTAATCTAGCTTTCAGGTTCACTAAATATTATGTATCTGTAATGTGAATAGTTAGTGAGCAAATATTAGATTATTATTAAATATATTATAGTGCAAAGGGAGCGCTTTGTCAAACAGACCTTGTACGGTGTCCAGGACACCGCATACACAACTCTTGCATTTTTTATCAGATATTAATATAATATTCATAATGATTCATCTTTTCCCACAATTCTGCTAGCATCGCTGTTCGGTCATTGAAACCTTATCTTGTGTTGGTTTTGAAATGGTCTTTTCAAATTAACCTTTCACCTATCATCATGGATGCAATTTTCTGTGACATGGCACTGAAATTGAAACACTCTCTTCTTCCACACAGGTATGATCAGTTTGATCCTTTTGCTAAGGATTCAGCATTATCCATCTTGAGTCTCTGCTTCAGTCATTTAGTAAATTATTTTGAAGAATCATTACTATTTCTTAATAACTTGAATTAAAACATTGTTTTAGAAGAATGTGAATCCAATCAAACACTATTTTCAAATGATTAATCATGAGGAGAAAAATGAAAAAAATCGGGTTTCGTGTTTTGGTATTTTTTATTGCTGCGGGTGTGACCCTTAGCCTGCTCCCCATACACCCTGTCTTCGCAGAAACTGTAGATGATGGCTTTACAACCAGTTTAGATCTATACACGGACGAAGTTGCAGTTCAAAGCGATGGCAAGATCATCATAGGCGGCTTCTTTAACTTCATCAACGGTACCTCTCGGACTTATTTGGGACGATTGAACCATGATGGGTCATTGGATACTAGCTTTCACACACAACCGAACTTTTATGTTATGGCGCTTGCGATCCAGTCAGATGATAAGATACTCGTGGGAGGATACTTTACCCAAATAGGCTCAATTGAAAGAAGCAAAATAGCAAGATTGGACGCAAATGGAGATCTTGATGAAGGTTTTGTGGGTCCAACTATTGATAATGAGGTCTATGCAATAGCAGTTCAGGCAGATGGTAAGATCCTTGTTGGTGGGACCTTTACTACCATTGGGTCAATGAATACGCATCTGGCTAGGCTAAACTCAGATGGTTCTCTGGATGAGAGTTTTACGCCATCTGCGAACGGTTTTATTTCTGCCATTGTGGTCCAACCCGATGGGAAAATCCTGGTGGGTGGCACGTTTTCAACCTTATGTGGTCAATCTCGTATTAATGTCGGACGACTTAACAAAGATGGCACCCTTGATAGCAGCTTCGATCCTGTTGCTAATAATACTGTATACACACTTGCATTACAGCCAGATGGAAAGATCCTGGTAGGCGGAAATTTCACTATCCTAGAAGGTGCATCCCGTAGTTATCTAGGACGATTACATCCAGATGGGAGCATTGATGAGGGATTTAATCCAAGTGCAGGTTCTGCTGTAGCAGCGCTTGTGGTAAAACCAGAAGGAAAAATTCTTGTGGGCGGTTATTTTACCTGGTTGGGTGGTGAATCGCGCATGTATCTAGGTCAATTGCATCCGGATGGGACTCTCGACACTACCTTTAACCCTGGCGCAAACTCCAACATCAACGGCATTGCCGTTCAGCCTGATGGTAAGATCCTGGTCGTAGGGAATATGACCATGTTGGGAGGTAAAACACATTACTATATCGGCAGATTGTATCCATCTGGGGTTCCAGATGAAAAATTAAACCCAGGCTTCGATAATATGGTAAATGCGTTTGCACTACAGTCTAATGGAAATATCATTGTGGGGGGTGCATTCACTAAAATTGGGGCTCTTTGGCGAACACGTTTGGCACTTCTAACCCCAGATGGAACAGTGGACCCGTCATTTGTTCCGGAAGCAAATAATGTGGTGCGCGATATCCTCATCTTACCAGATGGAAAGGTCATGGTTGCTGGTGATTTCACCATCCTTAACTCCAATATCCACAACTTTATTGGGCGTTTAAACCCCAATGGCACGCTCGATGGCGATTTTACCATTGGTGCTGATGGATCTGTCTATGCCCTTGCTTTACAGCCTGATGGGAAAATTCTGGTAGGTGGTACATTCACATCATTAGGAGGTTTTACTTATAATGGACTCGGCAGGTTGAATGCTGATGGTTCTGTGGATACCAGCTTTCCGAATCCTGCCATCAATTATTATATTGATGCCATCGCAGTCCAACCTGATGGAATGATCCTTGTGGGCGGATATTTTACTACCTTGGGCGGACAGATTCGGAAAAGCATTGGCAGGTTGTATAACAACGGCGCAGTCGACATGGATTTCCATCCGGATTGCGACGCAGGTGGTGTCGTCTATAGCATCGTTTTACAACCGGATGGCAAGATCATAGCGGGTGGTTCCTTTACCCAATTAGGCGGTCAGTCACGCAATAACCTGGGGCGGTTGGAACCTGATGGCACACTCGATTCTTTTGATCCAAATGTGAGCGGCGGCATACTAACAATGGCACTCCAGACCGATGGGAAGGTCTATATTGCTGGAATATTCACCACTGTCTCAGGTGTAAATCGCAATAACCTTGCCCTCATCAATGCGGATGGCTCGCTTAACACCGATTTCACCGCTGATGCAAGTTTTAATGTATATGCACTTGCCCTACAGCCAGATGGCAAATTACTTGTTGGGGGTAGTTTTACAAATCTGGGAGGTTTATCGCGCCTAGGTATGGGTCGTATTAGTACGGATGCACCAGCGCTTCAAAGCTTGCATGTCAGCAATGACGGTACCATCACTTGGAAGCGCAGCCTCGCCAGCCCTCAATTAAATCATGTCACATTTGAAATATCTACCGACGGGATCACTTATACACTTCTGGGAACAGGAGTTTACAGCCCTGAGGGTTGGTATCTTGGAGAGCAATCCCTCCCGTCAAATCAGAATTATTATATCCGTGCCCTCGGCTACTATGGCACAGGGCAATATGATGCGAGCGGGTCCATTGTTGAGTCAGTCAAACTCTCCTTCTTCACAGAATACTCACTCTTCTTACCGCTGATCGTGAAGTAATATTGAAACTAATCCAAATGCGCAGCTATTTTTTTTTTTTGAG
>CAZJLN010000100.1:0-7956 GCA_964546745.1 uncultured Anaerolineaceae bacterium | reverse complement strand
GCCTTACTGTCCGCGATGTGGAACACCACTCTCGGATCATGAAGTTGCCCAGGGTTACGACGAAACGGAGGATCCCTCGGTGTTTGTTCGCATGCCTTTAGTGGATGAGCCCAATACGAGCTTTTTGGTTTGGACGACCACACCCTGGACCCTGCCAGGAAACGTTGCGATTGCAGTTCATCCAGAAATCGAATATGCCTCTGTGATGCTGGAAGATGGGGAGAGTGATGAGAAATTCATCCTGGCAAAAGCATTGATTCCTCAGGTTTTTGGTGAGGCTTCCGTCAAAGTCTTAAAAACCTACAAAGGTAAACAGCTGAAAGGGAAAAAGTATTATCCACTTTATAAATTCTTACCTTTAGAGAAAAACGCGCATTACATTGTACTGGCTGAGTACGTGACTACCAGCGATGGTACCGGTCTCGTGCATATTGCCCCAGCATTTGGCGCAGATGACATGCAAATGTCAGTTGAATATGACCTACCTGTCTTGATGACAATCAATGATGAAGGCAAATTCGTGGCTGAGGTGCGTCCATGGGCTGGTAAATTTGTGAAAGATGCGGATCCGCTAATCATCCAGGACCTTAAATCCAGGGGTTTGCTATTACGTTCTGGAAAATACACCCACACCTATCCATTCTGTTGGCGATGCACCACACCATTGTTATATTATGCTAGGCCGACCTGGTACATTCGCACCAGCGCATTGAAAGAGCGCCTGGTGGCATTGAACCAGGAAATCAATTGGGTGCCAGAGCATATTAAAAACGGAAGGTTTGGCAACTGGCTGGAAAACAATATTGATTGGGCACTGGGAAGAGATCGTTATTGGGGAACGCCATTACCAGTCTGGCGCTGTGATTCCTGCAATCATCAAATCTGTTTTGGTTCATTGGAAGAATTGAGCGAACAAGCGGGAATGGACCTGACGGAGATGGATCTACACCGACCCTATATTGACCGAGTCAGTTTCACCTGTCCAAGCTGCCAAAAAGGAAAGATGAACCGGGTTAAGGAGTTGATTGATGTTTGGTTTGACTCCGGATCCATGCCTGTGGCACAGTGGCATTATCCTTTTGATAATATCGATGCGTTTAAAGCACAATTCCCAGCGGATTTTATCTGTGAAGCTGTAGACCAGACACGTGGTTGGTTTTATTCACTGTTAGCGATCAGCACTTTAGTGTTTGACAGCATCAGTTTCAAGAATGTAATCTGTTTAGGATTGATCCAGGATGGCGATGGGCAAAAAATGTCCAAATCCAAGGGAAACGTTGTAGATCCCTGGGAGGTTTTGAACAGCCATGGCGCAGATGCATTTAGATGGTATCTCTACACATCCAGCCCGCCATCCAATGAACGACGTTTCAGTAAAGACCTGGTTGGAGAGGTTGTTCGTAATTTCACGTTAACCTTGTGGAATACCTACTCCTTCTTTGTCACCTATGCTAACCTTGATGGTTGGACGCCCGATTCCCCGATCATTCCTCACTTAAGCCCGCTGGACAACTGGCTGCTATCTGCGCTGAATGCCCTTGTCCGGGATGTAACCAAAGCATTTGAGACATATGATGTTCTAGGGGCAACCCGACCGATTGAGACATTTGTGGATCAGCTTTCCAACTGGTACTTAAGGCGGTCGCGGAGACGTTTCTGGAAGAGCGAATCTGACTCGGATAAGGCAGCAGCCTATTACACCCTTTACCAGGCATTGATCACTTTATCCAAGCTGCTGGCTCCAACCATGCCGTTTATTGCTGAAGAACTTTACCAGAACCTGGTCCGATCAGATGATCTTAAAGCACCGATTTCAGTCCATTTAGCTAGTTGGCCGGAATATAATCCGAGTCTGATTGATGAAAAGTTAAACCGATCCATGACGACAGTCATGAAATTGGCTTCTTTGGGTCATGCAGCCCGCAATAAAGCGAATGTAAAAGTAAGGCAGCCTTTGGCTGAGGTGGCGTTTGCCGTTGGCAGTGCAGATGATCAATTCGTAGTGAGTGAATACAAGGAACTGCTTGAGGATGAGCTGAATGTAAAATCCGTGAGGATATTGGGCGGTGTAAACGAAGCGGTCACATACTCCCTTAATCCGTTACCCATGCAATTAGGGCAAAAACACAAAAAGCTTTATCCTGATGTTAGAAAAGCCATCCTTCAACATCCTGCAGAAGAGGCGGCATCTGACTTACTGTTGGGGCATTCTATCTTTATCAAGGTAGATGGTAAGACAGTGGAAGTATTACCCTCAGAAGTTGAGGTGCATGCAGATGCAAAAGAAGGGTTTGTGGTAGTCTCAGAAGGTGCTTACATGGCAGCTTTGGTGACTGAATTGAACCAGGACTTGATCGATGAGGGATTTGTCCGAGAATTTGTACGGAGAGTTCAAGCACTTAGAAAAGATGCTAGTTTGGAGATTTCGGACCGAATTATTTTATACTTTACTGCATCTGAGGTGTTGAAAGACGCTGTCCTCAAGGAACTAGAGTATATTAAAGCTGAAACACTTGCATTGGTAGTTGAGAATAAGGTGCCATCTGATCAATGGGCTATTGTCATCGACCAAATCGATGACCAAACTTTGACCATTGGATTGAAGAAATCAGAATAGACAATCATGGGAGAGACATTGATGCCAGAGGAAATTGATTCGAACAATCCTGTGCTTGATCAACCGGAAAATCAAAAGGCTGCAAAACATAAAGGCATCTTGTTGCTGCTGAGTGTGACATTTTTAATATTAGTTGTCGACCAGGTGACAAAATGGCTGGTACGATCCAACCTTGAACTTGGTGAACAGTGGATGCCATTAACCTGGTTGGCGCCCTTAGCCCGTTTTACATATATCAAAAACACCGGGGCTGCTTTTGGCTTATTTCAAAATGCCAATGTTATCCTAGCGGTGATGGCTGTTCTGATCTCGATCGGAGTGATCAGTTATTATTACAAAGTTCCAGACAATGAAAAATTGACCAAAGTCGCTTTGTCGATGATGCTGGGGGGAGCGCTAGGAAACTTGATCGATCGTGTGACCATCGGGTATGTGACCGATTTTATTTCTCTGGGTACTTTTGCGATTTTTAATGTGGCAGATTCTTGTATTACAGTTGGAGTGGGTCTCTTAATCCTTTCCATGTGGATTAGTGAGAATAAAGAAAAGAAACATGCAAAAGAGCTTGAAGAAATTTTGAGCAATCACAAATACATGGATTAGTAAGGATTAACCAATGAGTGTGACTACGCATCAATTCACTTTTGAGTTGGAAAGTGGAGAACGGATTGACAAATACCTGGCAAGCAAGTTAGGGGGTACTTCCAGAGCAAGTATACAAAAATGCATTGAAATGGGTTTGGTTACGGTCGATCAACAGACGGTCAACAAACCCAGTTACAAGCTTGATAAGGGTCATGTCATCTCGATCAGTCTGGCTGACCTTGAAGAAAAAACCCTCCAGGCAGAGGAAATTCCGCTTGACATCCTTTATGTGGATGAGAACACGATTGTTATTAACAAACAAGCCAATATGGTGGTACATCCTGGCGCTGGAAATGTGGATGGCACACTGGTCAATGCATTGTTGGCACAATACCCGGAAATCAGGGAGGTTGGTGATCTTGAACGACCTGGAATCGTTCACCGGCTTGATAAGGAAACTTCTGGTATTTTACTGATTGCCAGAACCCAACAGGCTTATGAGTGGTATGTTGCCCAATTTAAAAGCCGAAAAACTAAGAAAGTTTATGTTGCATTGGTGGATGGTCATCCACCCACACCAGAGGGCAAAATTATTGCACCAATTTTGCGAGATTCGAAATACAGGCAAAAGATGACCGTAGGAATGCAAGGCCAGGGAAGAAGTGCAATCACAGAATATTATCGGGTGGAGTCATTCCCTCAACATGATTACCTTGAAGTTCATCCTTTAACTGGCAGAACACATCAAATACGGGTACACCTCGCTTATTTGGGCTGTCCAATTGTCGGAGATACTGTATATGGACGGAAACATCCAAGCATCACGATGGAGCGTTTCTTTTTACATGCGCAGGATTTATTTATTCGCGTATTTGGTGATGAAGAATTATCGCATTTTAGAGCAGAGACTCCGGAAGAATTAGTAAATATTTTAAAAAATCTTAGATCAGGATAAAAGCAATGATGAAATACTATGATTTCCGTTCAGACACAGTGACCAAGCCTACCGATGAAATGCGGGAGGCAATGGCAAAGGCAGAGGTGGGGGATGACGTTTATAGCGAGGACCCGACCGTTAATCGGTTGCAGACACTGGCAGCTGAGAGGATGGGGAAGGAAGCTGGTTTATTCGTCACATCGGGCACCATGGGGAATTTGATAGCAGTTTTAGCACAATGCCAACGTGGTGATGAAGTGATCATGGGAACGAAAGGACACACCTTTTTATTTGAGGTGGGTGGCATTTCAGCATTAGGAGGTGTTTTCCCACATACTATCCCGAACCAGGATGACGGCACGCTCTTGATCGAAGACATCCGAACTGCAATTCGCCCTAACGACGTGCACCATCCAATTTCACGTATGGTCATCTTAGAAAATACGCAAAATCGCTGTGGGGGTGTTGCCCTTACGCCTGAATACACACGTCAGGTGGCTGAATTGGCGCATCGTAACAATATGGCTTTGCATTTAGATGGCGCAAGAATTTTCAATGCTGCTGCGGGTTTAAATGTTCCTATTGGAGAATTGGTCAGGGACACAGACACAGTCACGTTTTGCTTGAGCAAAGGATTATGTGCGCCGGTCGGATCAGTGTTATGTGGATCGAACGCTTTCGTGGAAAAGGCGCGGAAGATTCGTAAGCAGCTGGGCGGTGGCATGCGTCAAGCTGGGATAATAGCTGCTGCAGGAGTGGTTGCGCTTGAGAAAATGACCTCCCGATTAGGAGAAGACCATGTTCGAGCTCATCGATTGGCAGAAGGATTAAAAAATGTCCCCGGGCTGCATATTGATATGAATTCTCCTCAAACCAATATGATATTTGTCTCTATTAACCAACAATATCCACTGACAGCATTAGAGGTGAGTGTGCAATTAAAAGATAAAGGCATTCTGGTAGGTGTGGTGGCTGAAAGGCAGTTCAGGCTGGTCTTGCATTATTGGATTAATGATGCAGCCATTGATGCATGCATTGATGCTTTTAAAACCGTCATGGCGTAAAATGATACGTTTTAGCTGATAAACTGGCGTTCATAGAGATGGTAGTATTTTCCTTTTGCTGCCATCAATGAAGTGTGGGTTCCCTGCTCAATGATCTTTCCATCCTCAAGCGCCAAAATCCAATCAGCATTGCGAACGGTACTAAGTCGATGGGCAATCACGATTGCAGTATGCCCGTGTAGTAATTTAGAGAGAGCGTCCTGGATCAAGATCTCTGTGACCATATCAATATTTGCAGTAGCTTCATCCAAAATTAGAATCTGAGGGTTAGATAATATGGCACGAGCAATACTAATTAACTGGCGCTGCCCATAGGAAATGTTAACTCCACCTTCCTGAACCTTGGTTTGATATCCTTCTTCGTATGCCATGATGAAATCATGCGCATTTGCCATTCTGGCAGCAGACTCTACTTCAGCATCAGTGACGTCAGGCTTGCCATAGCTGATATTTTCCGCAATCGAGCAGGAGAATAAGAAAGGTTCCTGCGAGATAACACGGACACATTCTCGTAATGATTTTTGCGTTACCTGTTGAATGTTTGTTCCATCAATTAAAATCTCACCTTTGTTGATTTCATAAAAACGTGCCAACAACTTGGCAATAGTCGTCTTCCCGGATCCTGTGGGTCCAACAATCGCAACTGTCTGTCCTTTTTCTATCGAAAAGGAGAGATCATCAATCACGTAGGGAAGGTCAGCCTGATATTTGAAAGAAACATCGCGAAATTCAATATTTCCCTGGATATTTTGAAATTCATGTGCATCAGGCGAATCCTGAATTTGCGGATGAGTATCCAATAATTTGATCACCTGCTCACCACCCGCCATGGCGGATTGGAAAGTTGTATAGAGTCGGCTTAACTCCTGGATTGGCTGGAAGAAACGAGATACATAAGACAAAAAGGCTACCATGACACCAATGGTTATCTGGTCTTGAAGCACAAATCTCCCACCAAACCAAAGTACGATGGCGGTTGCTAAAATACTCAGGAACTCAATTACAGGGAGAAAAACAAACGAGAGGGACATCGCCTTGATGTAAGCATCGCGATTTTGCTGGTTGATTTTTTCAAATTTCTTTTGGGATTCTTTTTCCTGGGCAAAGGCTTGAATTGCCCTGATGCCATTTATTTCCTCAGCAAGATCTCCGACGACCGCCGCGACTTTGGATCGCGTGTCTCGAAAGGCGATCCTTGCCTGGCGAGAGAAGAGCCAAGTAGCAAAAAACATGAGCGGGAGAACCGTAAAGGTTAGCAAAGCCAACCTGGGGCTCATGGTCAACATGGTAATGATGATACCTATCAAAACAATGAAATCACCGATTAATGTGATGATCCCTTGTGAAAGTAATTCATTAATTTCTGCCACATCATTAATTACTCTGGAAACTGTCACCCCGATGCTATGATGATCATGATAACCAAGATGAAGTTTTTGCAGATGGGAGAACAAATCCAATCGGAGAGAAGCCAATAAATTTTGCCCGACCCATGACACCTGATATCTTTGACCAGCGGCGGTAAAAAAGGTTGCGAAGAAAGTCGCCAGGATGATTACTCCAATAATTGGAAAGTCTTCAATGCGCTTGGTAATAATATAATCATCCAATGCGATCTTGATCAGATAAGGAATGAGAAGTGTTAACCCTGATTCCAGAATTGTCAGAACAAACGCTAACATCATCCTCAGTGAAAAAGGTTTGAGATATGTCAATAGCTTTTTAATAACCTTTGGATCATAAACGAATTTATCTTTGTCATTGATCTTACCAAACTGATCAATAGCAGAGCGAGGTCCGATGTTCATCGAGGATGGCCCAATTGAAAAGCTCATGGGTTAACCTCCTGTTTTTTAAGCTGTGATTGGTAAATCACGCGATAATGATGGGAGGACGCAAGTAATGTCTCATGAGTACCTCGCGCTACAATTTTCCCGGAATCAAGCACTAATATCAGATCGGCATTTCGGATAGTACTGAGGCGGTGGGCAATTACGATGGTAGTACGATTTTTTACCAGATTTGCGAGGGCGATTTGGATAAGATGCTCTGTTTCAGTATCTACTGATGAGGTTGCATCGTCCAATAATAAAATCTTAGGATCCATCAGTAAAGCTCTGGCAATAGCCAGACGTTGTTTTTGGCCGCCTGAAAGAGTTGTACCTCGTTCGCCAACTTTGGTCTCATAACCGTTTACCTGTTCCAAAATAAATTCGTGAGCTTGAGCAGCTCTGGCGACATTTTCGATTTCTTCAAACTCAGCCTCTTTTTTGCCGAAAGCAATATTTTCTTGAATTGTTGCAGCAAAAAGAGAAGTATCCTGCATAACCACGCCAATCTGGCTGCGCAGTGATTCAGTTTTTACTTTGCGAATGTCGGTGCCATCAATCGTGATTGTTCCTTCAGTAGGGTCGTAAAAACGGGGAATCAAGTTGGCGATGCTGGTTTTCCCTGAACCAGTTGCCCCGAGCAAGGCAATCATTTGACCAGGAAGAGCTTCAAAAGAAATATCTTTTAGAATTTTATGCCTGCCAAAATTGAAACTTACATTTTCAAAGCAAACAAACCCATCTGTAATATTTATTGGTTCCGCATCCGGTTCATCTGTTACTTCAGAGACAGTGTCCAGAATGTCAAATATTCTTTCAGCCGCTGAACTTGCAATTGCAACTGCGGGAATAATCAAACCAAGCCTGCGAACTGGATTTACGAGCTGACCTACATACGTAATAAAGGCGACTAATATGCCGATG
>CAZJLN010000099.1:0-8000 GCA_964546745.1 uncultured Anaerolineaceae bacterium | reverse complement strand
TGTTGCAGGAATTTTAGTTCCACTTACATTTCCGTTGTTCATTAAACTTATACCTTTTGCCTTATTGCTTTCGGGCAGCATATTGGCATTGTTTCACGGAGCATTTACCAAAAAAGAGCTTATTCTTTTTGGATTTATTGGTGCTTTTGTCAGCACACCCATCAACACATTTATCACGCAGTTACTACCCCAAGCAACGATCAAACCGATAATCATCACAATTGTTAGCATTATCGTAATTGGATTAATCGGATTTTTAATCGCGCCTTGGATCTCAATTCAACCTTTGTCAGCTCTACGCAAGTTATTCGCCAAAGCCTCAGCCAATTCACTTATAAGTGGATTGATTGGGCTAGTTGTTGGCCTAATCATTGCCGCCCTTCTTGCATACCCATTATCCTTACTTCCTTCTCCAATCGGAAACATTCTTCCATTTGTAGGAGCTGTTCTATTTGGTTATCTTGGAATTATGCTTTTCCTGACCCGCCATAGTGATTTGCTTAATCTCTTTCGTTCTCAAACAGGTAAGGGCGGATTAAAACCAAGTCGTTCCCAAGGAGATTTAGAAAATAGGATTTTGGTCGACACCAGTGCTATCATCGATGGAAGAATTGCTGATATTGCCAAAACTGGCTTTATCACGGGGTCGTTAGTCATTCCACGTTTTGTTTTGAATGAGCTTCAATTTGTTTCAGATTCAGCTGATGACTTACGCCGTCAACGTGGCCGTCGGGGAATGGATGTGTTGGCTGAGTTACAAAAAAGTGAAATGCTTCCTGTCAGCATTAGTGATATTGATGTTGAAGGAGTACGAGAGGTGGATGACAAGTTGGTTGTGTTAGCACGTCAGATGAATTGTGCAATTCTTACCAATGACTTTAATCTAAACCGTATTGCTGAACTTCAGGGGGTTAAAATCCTGAATATTAACGAATTAGCTAACGCAGTCAAGTCCATCCTGCTACCCGGAGAAAATTTGATGATGAAAATCATTCAGGAAGGTAAAGAATATGGACAGGGTGTGGGATACATGGAAGATGGCACCATGGTTGTAATTGAGAATGGCTGTAAACACATCGGCCAAACCATTGAAGTTATAGTGACAAAAGTGTTGCAAACTGCGGCGGGTAGAATGGTTTTTGCTAAGCCTGAAAATGAATAACCCTGATACAGGAGTAAATTATGACTCTTAGAATTTACAACACCTTATCTCGCGAAAAAGAAGTCTTCGAGACAATTGAACCCGAGAAAGTACGCATGTATGTCTGCGGTCCTACGGTTTACACTAAAGCGCATATTGGTCATGCTATGTCGGCATTGGTCTTCGATATCATCCGCAGGTATTTAGAGTATTCTGGCTATCAAGTTCGCTATGTCATGAACTATACAGATGTGGATGACAAAATCATTGAAAAAGCTAACAAAATGGGTGCCGATCCGTTCCAACTCGCCCAAGGTTATATTGATGATTACCGTTCGAACTTAGATGCACTAAACATTAAACCAGCCACGGTCAATCCCCGTGCCACTAATGAGATGCCATTTATTATTGACATGATCCAGAAACTCATTGAATCAGATGCCGCATACGCAGTTGACGGGGATGTGTATTACCGGGTGGAATCGAAACAAGATTATGGGAAGTTATCCGGTCGTAAATTAGAGACAATGAATGCTGGTGCCCGTATCCAGGTGGATGACCGCAAGGAAAATCCTATGGATTTTGCCTTGTGGAAGGCAGCCAAACCTGGTGAACCTGCATGGGACAGCCCATGGGGAAGGGGACGCCCTGGTTGGCACATCGAGTGCTCTGCTATGAATATGCATCATCTTGGAGATCAGATTGATATCCATGGGGGTGGAAATGACCTGGTCTTCCCACACCATGAAAATGAAATAGCTCAAACCGAAGCCATTACCCACAAGGATTTTGCACGATACTGGATGCATAATGGTATGCTAACCCTGACGAGTGGAGAAATGCATCGATCAATGGGCAACATGATCAGTATTGATGACTTTCTTGCCCAACATCCAGGTGATGTGATGCGTTTACTCGTGATGAATGGTTCTTATCGTGCCCCTCTGACATTCAGTGATGATGTCCTTGAACAAACTGAACAAACCTTCAAGCGCCTGATGAGCGCAAAGAAACCTGCAGCAAGTAATGCACCAGGGCTCCCTGATGAAAAACTCCAAATGCTACAAGATCAGGCAGCTAAAACTAAAAAAGAATTTATTACTGCAATGGATGATGACTTTAACACATCATCCGCGTTAGCCTCAATTTTTGAGTTCGTAAGAGTCATAAATCAATCCCGTGCAGACGGAGCAACCCAAGCCCAACTCCAGCCAGCAATGGAAGTTATTAATGAATTGACAAGTGTCCTGGGGCTAAAGCTAGAAGAGACTACTTCAACCCAAACTAATGCGGATGCATTCATCAACATGCTAGTCTCTTTAAGAAATGAACTGCGCGCTCAAAAGAATTGGGCATTGTCTGACAAAATTCGAAATGATTTGAAGTCGCTCAAGGTCATTTTGGAAGATTCAAAAGAGGGCACTACCTGGACCTGGGAATAGAAGCATGAAAGAGTGGATCACAGGTAGAAACCCTGTTTTCGAAACCTTGAAAGCCAAACGCCGGCAATCATTCAAACTATGCTTGGCTAGAGGATTGAAGATTGAAGGCAAACTAGAGCTAATCTCTAAGCTTGCCAATGAAAAACACATTCCCATAGAAGAATGGACTCGAGAAAAGCTGGATGCTATTTACTATAACCATCAAGGAGTTGCGCTTGAGGTTAGCACCTATCCCTATGTTGCGTTTGAAGATATCCTTTTTCGTTCTAAAACCCTTTCAGAGCCACCATTTTTCCTATTACTCGACCTAATCCAAGATCCCCAAAACCTGGGAACTTTATTGCGTACCGCAGAAGCGATGGGCGTTCATGGTGTCATCATCCCTACTGCTCATAGTGCATTAATTACTCCAGCTGTAGTCAATGCATCCTCAGGAGCAAGTGAGCATTTGTTGATCGCGCAGCATAATCTTGCACAAGCAATAAGCAGGATCAAAGATTTGGATGCCTGGGTCATTGGACTGGATGAAGATTCTCGATCAAAAACACCTAATCAAATTAATTTGAATATGGGCATTGCCATTGTAGTTGGCAATGAAGGTAGCGGTCTGCGCGACCTAGTGCGCAAATCTTGTGATGAGATCATGCGTCTTCCAATGCAAGGGAAGGTTGAGTCCCTTAATGCGGCTGTTGCTGGCTCTATTGCCCTTTTCCTAGTGAGACAAGCAAGATTAAATAATTAAATTCCATTGTATTTTAAAATTTTATAAACAGAAAATCTCTAAAGTAAAGTAACTTATTTAAGATTGTTGCATCAAATTGATTAAAAGAATAAACAGGAGAATCATTATGAAAATTAGTAAGAAATTAACAGACGCACTCAATAGTCAAATAGGGCATGAGCTTATTGCATCGAACATCTACCTTAGCATGGCAGTTTATTTTAATTCGCTTGAATTAAAAAACCTATCGGTTGAATTTTTCAGACAATCCGCAGAAGAGCGTGAGCACGGTCTAAAATTCATGCATTATATGATGGAAGTTGGCGCAGATATCGAGATCCCTGCCATTGGCAAACCCCAAAAAGAATTTTCGTCTGTTCTCTCAGCCTTTGAACAAGCATTAGCCTGGGAACAGGAAGTTACAGCTCGCATTAATGGAATGATGGACATTGCCAAAGAGGACAAGGATTATGCAGCACAAGGCATGCTTCAATGGTTTATCAACGAGCAAGTCGAAGAAGAAGCATCAATGAGCCGGTTGATCACCATCGCCAAAGCCTTATCAGATAAGAATATTTATATGATTGAAAATTTGATAGGCCATAAGGAATAACAAAACCATTTAATCAAAAAAGGCTTGGTGTTTGCCAAGCCTTTTTTTGATATAAAAATCTAAAACCAGAATAACATAACAATCCACAGGAAAATCATCACCAGAGCAATAAAAACCCTGGTTACCGCTGACCAACCACAACCTATCATCATTGATTTAGTAGATTCCAAAGCTTGTTTTTGATCATTAAGACGAGAGAGTTCAAGCAGAAAAAGCACCAGCAATCCTAATGCTAATCCGCCAATCGGAGTCAAGAATATCCCGCCGATGATTACAACTACCAAGGTCACAGCAATTTCCCACCAGGGCACACCTTTTTTTCGAGTATTCCCTGCCATAAAGAAGTTGTCAATGATTGATCCCCCAATCATCAGGATTGTGTTGATTACAAACAATGCAATTGTCCACCCAAATTGCCAGGGTTCATGACCTTTATTGAAGACAACACTGATTGCCCAGATTAATTGTCCGACCCAAATGACAGTCAATCCCGGGAAGAAAACCAAAAGTAGCCCAAGTAAACCTGTTAACTGAATTAAACCAGAGATTGCACTAATAGTGATCAGCAACCAATTAGACAGGCTCATGCGGTGATCACATCAATCCCACCCATGTAAGGCCGAATGACATCTGGAATTCTGATAGAACCGTCTTTTTGTTGATAATTTTCCAACACTGCGATTAACGTTCGCGGCATGCCTAACCCAGAGCCATTCAAGGTGTGCACATATTCCAATTTTCCGCCATCTGCCGGTCGGTATTTGATGTTCGCTCTTCGCGACTGGAAATCTCCAATATTTGAGATAGATGAAACCTCAAGCCATTCGCCACATCCAGGTGCCCAAACCTCAATATCGTAGGTCTTATGGGATCCAAAACCTAAATCACCGGTGCATTGTAGTAAAACCCGGTAGGTCAACCCAAGTTGCTTACAAGTTTCTTCCGCATCTGCAACCATTTTCTGATGTTCATCTTTTGAAAATTGTGGTAGACAATACTTATACATTTCAACTTTATCAAACTGATGCCCTCGCTTGATACCACGTACGTCCCTTCCCGCACTCATCTTTTCACGGCGAAAACAGGCAGAATAGGCTGTGTAATTGAGTGGGAGTTGGGATTCCTCAAGTACAGAATCCATATGTAAGCCAGTGAGCGGGACTTCAGCAGTCGGCACCATCCAGAAATCCTCAGCATGATCATGGTAAAGGTTGTCCTCAAATTTTGGCAGCTGACCAGCTCCAAAAAGGACATCGGAACGCACCATCCATGGCGTGTACTTTTCCAAATAACCCTGACGGATGTGTAAATCAACCATCCAAAAGATTAATGCACGCTGCAAACGTGCGCCAGCGCCTGAAAGTACATAAAAGCGCGAACCTGCCAACTTTACCCCACCTTCAAAGTCTAGAATGCCCAATTCGGGTCCCAGGTCCCAATGAGGCTTTGGTTCGAAATCAAACTCCGGAATAGATCCTTCTCCTCGAATGACAACATTATCTTTATCATCCACTCCTAAAGGTACATCAGGGTCAGGGATATTTGGAATGACTGCAGTTGCAGCCAGAAGTTTTTCTTCTGTTTCCTTCAATTGAAAATCAAGAGATGTGATTGCATCGCCTAAAACACGCATTGCTTCAATTTTTTCATTTCGGCTGGCTGCGTCCTTCATCCGACCGATCTCTTTGGACACCACATTACGTTCTGAGCGTTTTGTTTCTACATCCAAAATCAGGGTTCGGCGTTTTTCATCCAGCTTTAAGACACGTTCTACAAGATCCACCTCTGCCTGTCTTTTCCTTAATGCTTCCCGAACCAAATCAGGTTGTTCACGGATTATTTTGATGTCCAGCATACTGCCTCCAAGCGTCCATCAGTCATGATGACTAGAGTTTTTTGATGATTGATGGTAAGTTTATCACTATTAAAAATAAAACATCAAGATTTCAAATACAAAAATCTATTAATCACCAGCATACAATGTTACGATTTACACGAACCTAAACTATCTACTATAATCTTTACCGATGAAAAAGAATGCCTGGATATCATTTAAATTAACTGATTGGATTGGGTTTCTGATTTTGTCCTCCATGACACTATACTTACTTTGGCTGACAGTTGTCGAAGCGAGCATGTCTCATTTCCTGGGTGGCGTAATCATTGGATTGATTATTTTAGGCGTTTTGTTAGAACTTTTCTTTGAAGGACGCCAACTGTGGATTATGGAGCCTAAAAGATTTGATTTGAAATCGAGCTTCATTAATTTCATAACCATCATCGCATCTGCCTTGCTGACATACTCTATCTCACATAATCTTCAACTTGGTCCAGTCGTTGCAGCTTGTCTAATAGGAATGCTTGCCCATTTGGTTATTCCCAGCTATGAAGCAGCTGCTTTTGCCGGTGCATTTGTCGGTATGAGTTCAGATTTGATGTTTCTGAATTATTCTGAATTGCTCATCGCTGCAGGAATCAGTGGAATCGTGTTTTTCATCTCAACCAATATTTTTGAAGGCTTCGGAGGTAAGGCAGGAACCATTGCACTGGTAGGAACTTACCTTGCCAGTAATAGCCTCTCCAGACCCTTTATTTTTGAACCCCTTCCTGAGCTTTCAGTTGCAATGGCTATTATCCTTTTCTCCGTACTGTCAACGCCAATCACTTTTTACCTCAACATCGGTAAAAACCTAGGTCCAATCATGTCTGCTTCTCTGGTCGGGATTTTTGGCGGATTACTCATTCCAGCGCTACTTCCGCAAAATGGTGAGTTATATGCGATCATCGTAATTTGTGCTGCCTTTATTGGGATGACTTGCCAAAGGCGCTGTTCCAGTTATCCCCAACTCTTATTGGCAGGTTTGATCATGGGGATAGTAATAATTTTCTCCACTCCCCTTTTGGGTGGTGCTGGAGGTAAATTGGGAACGACTGCCTTCATAGCTATTCTCGCTGTAACTGGTTACAAGAATTTGTTAAAAAGAAAGTAAAAGCTTGAAATTCAAAACATTCAGAATGGGGTGTAATTGATTGCGAAGAATCATAAATAACAGTAAAATTGCTCTTTGCACTTGGGTGCCAAAGAAATGATGAACTTGAAAGCCAAAATTAGCCTAATAATCCTATCGATCATGCTTTTAGCAGGAATTATTTTCAGTCCCGCTCATGCACAGGTAGGTTCAGCTTATGACTTGATTGCCGAAGTAAATGCACTCCGCCAATCCAAGGGTCTATCTCCTTATGAAATTGAAAATTTTTTGATGAATTTTGCTCAGGATCAAAGCAATTATATGGCTTCTCTGGGTTATTGGACGCATACCCGCTCTGATGGCTTGACAGCCTGGCAATATGGCATCGAAGAAAATGTTGCCATGGGCATGAACATGTCCGTATCATATTGTGTTTATACAGTCTGGTCAGATACTATTCATTGGAAAACCATGGTTGAGCATGCTACAGGAAGTGTTGGTGCAGGAGTTGCATTTTCTGGAGATAATGTATTCTATACACTCAATGTCCGTCCAGGCGAGGCTGTTTCTGAAAACCCAGAACCTCCTCCTCATCCAATTTCAAGACTCCTCGCTCAAGAGGAGGAGACCCCTGATGTCTACGTGAGCGATGTTGTCACTTCCACACCCAATGCCGATGGCTCTATCATCCATTATGTAAAATATGGGGAATCCCTTTGGTCGATTGCGATCGCCTATGGCACAACGGGGGCTGAGATCATGGCAAATTCTGGCAATAATCCTTCTGTGACAGATGTCTATGAAGGGCAAATGTTAATCATACGAAACGCAACCCCGAATACTCCGACCGTATCACCAACACCCACTCAAATTCCTCCAACGCGCACTAATACACCGCCAAGACCTACTCGCACTCCTTTGCCAACAGAAACGCCAGGTCCAACCCCAACATACACAATTGATCCTCCTTTCATCTATCGCACTTTTAGTAACACCCGATCAGTAGCTTTAACGTTGATCGTTGGGAGTGCTGTTGGTTTGGTTCTATTGTTAATTTTCGCATTTGTAAAGAAAAAATAATGCATGAATATTAACCTATTAAAAAGAGGCTGAC
>CAZJLN010000098.1:0-8046 GCA_964546745.1 uncultured Anaerolineaceae bacterium | reverse complement strand
TCGCTTCGTTTCATAAAAGTCTTAGAATCCATCGATTTAATTCCATGGAATCCCATCATTCCTTCGGCTAAGGGATGATCAACTTGGGTACCGCCAAAAAATTGTAGGCTCATTAAGGTGAACTGGTAATTCATCACCGCGTCAAACATATCACCCTGCATCCATCGTTGAGCTTCGCTTGGAATCTCTCCTACAATGTAAGCCTCAGGGTTGCTTGATTTCACGACGCTTCTGAATTCTCGCCAGAAATCATCATCATCGATCTCAAATGGCACATCCAAGCGCCAACCATCGATACCTTCATCTACCCAATAACGAGCCACATCCATAATATATCTTCGAACTTGAGGATTATTTGTATTGAATTCGGGAAGCGCGGGTAGATTCCACCAACAATTGTAATTTGGCTTTCCGTCGTATGCGTGAAGCGGGAATCCTTTGATGTCGAACCAATGTAAATAAGGGGATTTTTCGCCTGTTTCCAGAATGTGGTTAAATTGGTAAAAACCTCTGCTTGCGTGATTAAAAACACCATCGAGGACAATTCGAATATTGCGTTTGTGGGCTGCTTTAAGTAAAACTTTCAAAGCTGTATTTCCACCCAATAGCGGATCGACCTGGTAATAATCATGCGTATGATATCGATGATTCGAACCAGATTGAAAAATCGGGTTGAGATAAATTGCTGTGATACCTAAATCATCCAAGTAATCCAATTTTTCATAAATACCAAGTAAATCTCCTCCCTTAAAGCCTTGTGTGGTGGGGGCTGAGTCCCAGGGCTCGAAATTATCTGGCTTGATCACATCCTTACTACTGGCAAACCGATCGGGAAAAATCTGGTAAAAAACAGCATGTTTTACCCAATCTGGCGTTCTGTTTAATTCTGACATCGAAATATCCTCGCATTCTTTTAGGAAAATTTTGGTCAATTATACAACAACAAAATACATCAGTGAAAACATATCAATTGGTAATTGGGGTTGACATTTCTTTTGGCATTCGATATCCTTACTGTTGGGAGTGGTTAGGTCCCGGTGGGCTTCCCGGTCTTCAAAATCGGTGACAGGTCGCTTTGCGAGCTGTGGTGGGTTCGACCCCCATCCATTCCCGTGCTTCAAATTTGGGAGGAGAGGGTGTTATAAAAGTATTTTTTTCACTGTATAACAGTGATTAAATCTGAAGTGGAAAATGTGGTTTAATAATAAAATACTAATTTTATGAATGCAGGTTTTACGTGCCAGAAATAATTGCGGATTTTGACCAGGTTACTAAATATGTTAGAGATGTATTTGATATTTCTTCAATCACAATGGGAGGAACTCAACAAAGGTATTTTGCAACATATCAAGGTAAGCTAATAATGGAAAGTGAAAAAGCCCATTCATATTTATTTGATCATTTATTGCCCATGCAACTGTTGCCAGCTTTTAGATGGGAGGAGGATCAACACTTAATAACTATCCTTTCTGTACCAACAAAAGTGTCAAAAGGTAACTATTGGCTCAATTTAGTACTTTTTGTCATCACTACCCTTTCTGTATTATTTGCTGGAGCTTTATCCTCAGCCGAAATGGATCCATTTACTCAACCTTTTAGTCTAGGCGCATTTCTCAAATTCCTCTTGAACGGGTTGCCATTCGCAGTAAGTTTTCTCCTTATCCTAACAGCCCATGAATTTGGTCATTACATTATGGGTAGGCATCATCAAGTTAATGTGAGCCTGCCGTATTTTATTCCTTTTCCTCTGAGTCAGTTAGGTACGATGGGGGCGTTCATCAATATGAAAGGAATACCAAGAAACAGAAAGCACTTGCTTGATATCGCAGTGGCTGGTCCATTGTCTGGTCTACTTTTTGCGATACCTATTCTGTTTATTGGTTTAAGACTTTCAAGATTGGATATGATTCCCCAGCAAATTTCGCAAGGATTAGGTTTTCAAATTGAGGGAAACTCCATTTTCTACCTTCTTGCCAAATACATCACATTTAAAGAGTGGTTGCCGCAGCCGGCGACATTCGGGGGTGTTTCACCATTGGTTTATTGGTTGCGTTTTTTCTTTACAGGTCGTCCACTTCCATTAGGTGGAATGGATGTGATCATTCACCCAATTGCTTGGGCAGGTTGGGTAGGATTATTGGTGACAATGTTAAATTTAATTCCCGCGGGTCAATTTGATGGTGGTCACGTGTTCTATGTGCTTTTTGGTAAGAAAGCAGCCAGATTTATGCAACCACTATTACTTGTTGTTTTAATTCTATTAGGCTTTTCTTGGAATGGATGGTGGTTGTGGGCAGGTTTAATTTTTCTGATGGGAGGTCAGCATGCTCAACCTCTGGATCAGATTACCCAAATTGATACAAAACGTAAAATCCTAGCAGCTGTTGTTCTGGTCATTTTTATTCTGATCTTTATGCCAGTACCACTAATGCTTGTAACCGGATAATGATGAAACACTTTAAGAGCATTTCAATAAGAACTGTCCTAATTATTTTACTTATCTTAATCCTTGCTTCTTGCATTGTGGACAATACTTTAACAATTCACCTCACTCCAGTTAATACTGAGACTCTGGAAGAATTAGCCGCAACCATCATTAAAACCCCAACAAGTAAAGAAGAAGTAACCCAAATACCTGACTCACCCACTCCAACCGCATCTCCTACACCTACAAGACCAAACCACCTAGAAATCGATCCGGAAAAATTGAAGGGTATAGAACTCAGGCTCCTTCACCCTTGGCAAGATGAAAAAGCAACGTCTTTTCAAGCCTTAGTTACTGATTTTAATGAAAACAATCTATGGGGGATTACTATTGTACTTGACGCAAAGCGAGGGTCTGAAGATCTTTTTGATGCTATCCAAACAGATATTCATGGTGATTCTATTCCGGAGATTCTTGTCATTCACCCCTATCAAGCCGAACAGTTAAATGGTAACCATTATTGGGTGGATTTAACCGATTACATTTTTGATAGTGATTGGGGATTGCAGAAGTCTGATCTGGATAATTTGCTGCCATATGTTATTAATAGTCATAAAGTTGGAGAGAAGATCTTAGGGTTGCCCGCACTATCATCTGGCGAAGTGCTTTTCTATAATGTCACCTGGGCGAAGGAATTGGGATTTAATACTCCTCCTCTCACAATTGAAGAACTGCGTGATCAATCTTGTGCTGCTTATCAATCTCTATTGGTAGATTCGATTAAAGAAAATGACGGAACTGGTGGATTATTGCTTAATTCAAATTCAGCTTCTCCCTTAGCTTGGAATCATGCATTTGGTGGACAACAGCTATTAGGATCTGGAGAATTAATCTTCTCTCAAACTGAAGGAAATGAAGCTTTTATTTTTGTTAAATCGTTATTTGATGAAGGATGCGCTTGGATCGGAAGACTTCCTAAACCTTTTGATTATTTTTCCGACCGTTATACACTCATTTATGCTGGCAGCAGCGCAGATATTCTCACTCAGCGTGAAAGTTTGTATAACAAAGAATCCACCGATGAATGGATAATTCTTCCTTATCCAACATCTGATAGGAATGGATCTCTACTAGTGAATAATCTTTCCTATATGATTTCAATCAATAAACCTGAGGTGCAGTTGGCATCTTGGTTGTTTCTCCGGTGGGCGTTATTAGATGGCAATGCATCGGATTTTGTCTTGAAGAGCAGCGCATTCCCTGTCACAAAAGCTGAAGAGGTTTTATTGTCGAGTGATCCACAGTGGTTTCATTTGATCCAAACTGCTCCTGTTATTTACCATATCCCTATCCGCTCAAAATGGACAGTTGAGGATATGATCCTTCGGGACGCATTTGACAGGATGTTAGCCTTAGAGGCAGAAAATATTCCAACAATTATGCAAACACTGGACGAGACCTTGTCGGAAATTTATCAAATGGGATATTAATGGTTAACAAATCTGAAGTCATAATCTATACAGATGGGTCATGTTTGGGTAATCCAGGGCCAGGAGGATGGGCTTCAATAATTCTAGATAATGGACGTGAATATTCCCTTTCTGGTGGCTGCAATGACACCACTAATAACCGCATGGAGTTGACTGCGGCGATTCAAGCGTTTCGTGTACTCAAGCAAGCTAGCGAGGTTCAACTCTTTACAGATTCGGAATACTTGAAACGCGGAGTTACCGAATGGATGAAAACATGGAAAGCTCGGTCATGGAAGCGTAAAGGGGGAGTGTTAGCGAATATCGATTTATGGCAAGCTTTAGATCGGGAAATAAGCAGGCATACCATTACTTGGCATTGGCTAAAGGGGCATAATGGGTCCCCAATGAATGAAAAAGCGGACCGCTTGGCTAAAAAGGCAATTCCTAGAAGCTAGTAGCTTCTATCAGTAAGTCATTAATTTAGTGACTAAATTTCTTTAATCTCAAGCTATTGGTTACCACAAATATACTACTAAAAGACATTGCGGCAGCTGCAAGCATAGGGTCGAGGAAACCTAATGCTGCAGCAGGTATTAGTAGAGTGTTGTAGAAAAATGCCCAAAATAGATTTTGTTTGATAGTTTTCAGTGTCTTTCGAGATAGACCAATTGCCAATGGAACGCTCTTGAGATCCCCGCTAATCAGAACAATTGGGGCGGATGCAATTGCGATGTCTGTGCCAGTACCAATGGCTATCCCGACATCTGCCTGGGTTAGTGCTGGCGCATCGTTTATACCATCGCCAACCATCCCAACTGTGCTGCCATTTGCTTGTAAACTTTTAATGCGGCTAGATTTCTCACCAGGGAGTACGTTGGCAAGAACTTCATCGATCCCTACTTGGGCCGCTATAACCTCAGCAGTATGTTGATTATCACCAGTGATCATTCCAGTTCTCATCCCCATCTTGTGAAGTGCATTGATCGCTTCGATAGAACCAGGTTTAATCGTGTCAGTAATGCCCAATATACCAGCTATTTTTCCATCCAGTGCAACTAAAACAACAGTCTTTGCCTGTTCTTCAAGGTCTCGAATCTGATCCTGATGTTTTTTATATTGTATTTCAACCGAATCCATGAATTTTGGATTGCCGATCAGAATCTGTTTGTCATCGACTACGGCTTGAACCCCTTTACCTGATCTGGATCTAAAGGCAGTGATAGGCTTAAGAGGGATTTCACGTAAGCTTGCTTCAGCTGTTATTGCCTCACCAAGAGGATGTTCACTACCTTTTTCAACAGATGCAGCTAATTGAAGTAAACTCTCAGCACCACTTGGATAATCAATAACAATAATATCTGAAACTTTAGGTTGACCCCGAGTTATCGTGCCAGTTTTATCAAAAATAACCATATCTATAGATCCTGCGCGCTCAAGACTCTCGCTCGATTTAACCAAAATTCCCAACTCAGCCCCCCTACCGGTGCCGACCATGACTGCTGTGGGTGTTGCTAATCCCATTGCACAAGGGCAAGCAATCACAAGAACAGAGACTGAATTGATGATAGCACGTGCCAGGAGGGTTAATTCAGTATCTGATGAAAGTGGAACCAAAAAATACCAGATTAGAAAAGTAATGAGCGCGATGCCAATAACAATTGGAACAAAAACTGAAGATATTCGATCAGCCAAGTTTTGAATGGGGGCTTTGCTGGCTTGAGCGTTTTCAACCAACTGGATAATTTGAGAAAGAGCAGTATCTTTGCCTATCTTCGTCGCTTCGAACTTTAGTAGACCAGATTTATTTATCGTCGCGCCAAACACAAGATCCCCTGGCCTCTTTTCAACTGGGAGAGACTCACCAGTCATCATCGATTCATCCAAATTCGAATAACCATCGACAACCACACCATCTACTGCAAGTTTATCCCCAGGGCGAACAATGACCACATCTCCAACCTGTATCTCATCCGATGGAACCTCTACTTCAATCCCTTCCCGAATAATGTTTGCTTTTTTTGGTCGTAAATTCATCAATTTACGAATTGCATCTCCAGCGCCACCCTTTGCCTTGGCTTCAAGGTATTTTCCTAAGCGCACCAAGGTGATAATGACAGCAGAAGTTTCAAAAAAACCGTGTCCAGGAACCAAACCAACTAATACAAAAACGGAGTAGAAATAAGCTGCAGATGTACCCATGGCTACCAAGACATCCATGTTTGCAGACCTATTCCGTAATGCCTTATAAGCATTTATGTAATAATGCCATCCTACATAGAACTGTACTGGAGTAGCCAATAAAAAGAACAGCCAGTCAAGCCAATTTGCGTGTGCTAAAGACATGGGAAAAAGGTTAAAATCCCTTGACATCGAAGTGATGAAAAGGGGTACGGTAAATATTAACCCAATTATTAACAAATGACGCTGATGAGAGATTTCTTTCTTTCTGGCATTTTCTTCTGCGTCAGTTAACTCGTTGCCTTCATCAATCACTTTGAAGCCACTTTTTCTGATTTCTTTTCGCAGCTCAATTTGACTGACAAGTGTCGGTACATAGCGGGTAGTAACCCTCTCAGTTGCAGTGTTTACATATGAGTAAATGACACCGTTTATTGAATTAAGTGTTTTTTCAATTCGAATTGCATCTGTGGAATCTGAAATTCCTTGTACAAGGATATTTGCCTCCCCCATTGCAACTTCATAGCCCGCATTTTTAACCTGTCCAATTAATGCATCTACTTTTGTTTTATCAGAATCAAAAACTACTGATGCACGTTCAGAAGAGAGGTTAACATTTGCAGATTCAACTCCTTCTAACTTTATGAGGGACTTTTCAACTGTGGCAACACAGTTAGCACAGGTCATCCCTAGAATGGGCAAGGTTATTTGCTTAGGATCGCTCATGCCAATTACCGGGCAGGGGGATAATTTATCTCCATTAACGCAGATACTATTAGATCCTCTGTCGCAGGATAGGTAAAGTCCACATGCACTTCTTTTGTATCTACGGAAGCCTCGACCTCTTCCACACCTGGAATTTCAGACAGGCGTGTGATAATCCTGCGTGTGCAATGTCCACAACTGATATTTGGTACAAAATAGCTTCTACTTTCCATTTTTCTTCCTTTCAATGTAATTTTGGTCATTAACGAATATAATCATGTTTTAGAGTTATTATAGTGACGGTAAAAGGGTTTATCAATCAAGAAGGTGGTACAAAGGCATGAGATCAATTAAAAGCGCTAATGGATTTTTGTTGGATATGGATGGAACATTTAATCGCGGTGAGCAGCTTTTACCTGGTGCCCTTGAATTACTGAAGCACTTTAATCATCTAAGTCTACCATTTGTCTTCCTGACCAATAATTCCTCAAAAAATGCAGATGAGTATGTCCACAAACTGACACGACTTGGTATTCGAAAAGAAGATTCCCGAGTATTTACCTCTGGAGATGCAACCATCAAGTATATCTTAAATAAAACCAACTATCGCCGTATCTACTTGGTTGGTACTGTAGGATTGGAAAAATCCTTTACAGAAGCAGGTTTACATTTGGTCAAAGAGAATCCAGACGCAGTTGTTTTGGGATATGACACTAGCTTAACTTATGCTAAATTGGAGAGGTTATGTAGCCTTCTAGTAAAGGGATACCCTTTCATTGCTACGCATCCAGACATCAATTGCCCAACTGAAACCGGATTTGCTCCAGATGTCGGTGCAATGTTAGCACTTATCAAAGCATCTACAGGGCGTGAACCGGATCTAATTATCGGTAAGCCTAATCGCATTATAGTTGAAATGGCAGCTGAGGTTTTGGATGTGGACTCTGGTAATTTGGTAATGATTGGAGATCGACTCTATACTGACATCGCTTTGGGGAAATCAGCCGGAGTGATGACTATCCTAGTCCTGACAGGGGAAACGCAATTGGAAGATCTCAAAAATTCACCATTCCAACCTGACTTTATTGTTGATAATTTGTGTGGAATTTTGGACATCCTATCTGCTTGATTATAATTAAGCTAGAAAATAACTTGATTATCTAAAAAAAGGGTCTCATTAAAACCGAAAAGCATAAGAGTATAAGGATTCTTTTGCACAAATGATCGCATAAATCTCTTTAAGTTAACTAATCTTTTTTCTAGATG
>CAZJLN010000097.1:7593-8068 GCA_964546745.1 uncultured Anaerolineaceae bacterium | reverse complement strand
ACGTTAGCGCTGGAACGCATTGTCTTAAAGTTCGGTATAAAGAAAGTTCTAGTGCAGCCAATGTTTACTTTGATTTTCAGCCACTGGAAAAACCTGAACCTGCTAGCGGAGAAAACACCTGGACCGGTGAATATTTTGCGAATAAGGAATTCAAATTACCAGTAACCTACACTCGACAGGATGAACAGATCGCTTTTGATTGGGGTGAAGCAAACCCAGCACCAGACATACCCATCAACGACTTTTCTGTAATCTGGACCAAGTGTATGGAATTTGAGGAACGAAATTACATTTTCACCGTCCAAGCAGATGATGAGATTTGGGTTTATATCGATGATTATAAATTAATGTATGCTGACAAATGGGATGGAAGTATTGAGCAAAATTACAACGTTAGCGCTGGAACGCATTGTCTTAAAGTTCGGTATAAAGAAAGTTCTAGTGGAGCCAGTGTTTACTTTAGTTTTACACCACA
>CAZJLN010000097.1:0-7568 GCA_964546745.1 uncultured Anaerolineaceae bacterium | reverse complement strand
GCCAAAAGGTTCCTATATGTTACTGAGAAATTTCTTAGTTAATATCTTGCTCCTTGGGGATATTCTTACTTGCCCCGACTTAGGTTTCCTGATCAACTTCTCGAAAATTATGCTATGGTATAATTCTTCACGATTTTATAATAACAAATCAAGCTAGGTAAAAGCATTTTAGGAGAATTCATTGGCTTTTAACCCTTTTAACTGGTTACTTGGTCTTTTTTCACTGGATATTGGAATTGACCTTGGCACTGCAAACACATTGGTCAATGTAAAAGGCAAAGGAATCGTTATCAATGAACCCTCATGGGTAGCGATTGATAAGCGGAGCAGAGCGCCATTAGCGATTGGCATACAAGCCAAAGCGATGGTGGGGCGTGCGCCTGCAAACGTTGTCACTTTACGACCCCTTCGCGATGGCGTTATTTCTGAATATGATATTACTCAAGCAATGCTTGAGTACTTCATCGGAAAAGCACATCAGCAAAGTATTGTTCCGCTGCCAAGACCGCGGGTTGTGGTTGGTATTCCTTCTGGCGCGACTGAGGTCGAAAAACGCGCAGTATACGATGCTTCCATGGCTGCTGGTGCACGTGCTACCTATATGATCCATGAGCCTTCTGCGGCTGCGATTGGAGCTGGTTTACAAATCAATGAAATGACAGGTAATATGATCATTGATATCGGTGGCGGTACAACCGAGGTGGCTGTCATTTCAATGGGTGGCATTGTAATTTCAAGGTCATTGCGCGTAGCTGGCGATGAGATGGATCAAGATATTATCGAATATCTACGAAGTAAATATAACTTGTTTGTTGGCGAGCAGATGGCAGAGAAGGTCAAAATTGCGATTGGCTCAGCTTATCCTCTGAAAGAAGAGAAAACAGTGGAAGTTCGTGGAAGAAACCTGATCACCGGGTTGCCTGAGGCGATTGAGATATCCTCTGTTGAAATTAGAGAAGCATTATCCAGTTCAGTACAGGTCATTATTGAAACGATTAAAGATGCGATGGATGAATGCCCCCCAGAAATTATGTCTGATTTAATGGACAATGGCATTTGCATGGCAGGCGGCACCTCTCAGTTGAAGGGGCTTGCGGAGCGATTAGCCAACGAGTTACGCGTGAGGGTTTGGGTGGCTGAAGATCCGATGACCTGTGTCGTTCGGGGTTGCGGATTAATTTTTGAAAGTATGGATTTATATAGCAACCTCCTTGTTGGAATCGAACGCGATCCATTCAGTAAAATCACACCTTAATTATTCTTATTGTGAGAAACTGAATTAATTCCAAGCAATTATAAAAATTATGAGAAACCTCTTTACACCGGCGAATATTCGGAAAATAATTACATTTCTTGTTGTAATCGGGCTTGTGATCCTGGCGATTTCCGGTTATTTGACGCCCTTGTTTAACTTATCTCTTTCCCCGTTAATTTCTTCCCAGAGCTGGTTAGCGTTACGATATTCATCGTTTAGAGAATATTTTTCATCCTCCAGAGATGTGACCACTTTACGAGAAAGAAATATTGAATTGGAAAACCAGGTGTCCCAGCTTCAAAGCGAAATCATCCAGCTGCAAGAAAACTTGAGCGAATCACAGATCTTATATGCACTCCTCGATTTTGCCAGGACCAATCCACAATATGAATACATTCCTGCCATCGTAATCGGTCGGGAAATTAGTCCCTATTTACAATATGTCATCATTGATAAGGGTTCCAATGATGGTATTTTGTACGGCATGCCAGTCGTTACGCAACAAGGATTGGTTGGAAGGATCGATGCGGTCATCGCTAACGCTGCCCGAGTTCAATTGATCACGGATGCCGCTTCTGTCGTCAATGTTCGCCTTCAGACAGCAAAAATTGAAGCACAAATTCGAGGTTCAATCACCGGCGATATCACATTGGAAATGCTTCCTCAGGACGTGACAGTCGAACCTGGAGAAGTTGTTTTGACCTCAGGTCTGGGTGGAAATTATCCTTCGAATATTTTTGTCGGACAGATCGCATCTATTCGAAATGTCGAAAATGCGTTGTTTCAAGAAGGAAGCGTTCAGGCAATTGTCGATTTTGCTTCTATCAACGCTGTTCTGGTGATTAATAACTTTGAAAGAGTTGATATTTCACCTTTGATTCCATAAAGTAGATTTTTATGTCATACGTCATAATCGGATTTAGTTTTTTGATTACAATTTTGCTCCAATATGGATTAGTGAGCAGACTACCATTATTCTCAGGAACTATGGATTTGGTGTTGTTATTTATTGCCGGCTGGGCTCTTCAGAGTCAAAACAAAAATTTTTGGTTATATACCGTGATAGGTGGCTTTTTTATTAGCCAATTATCAGCTATGCCTTTCTATGTGCCTTTGATTTCATATTTAGTCATTTTTGGAATAGCTACACTTATCAAGAAAAGGGTTTGGCAAGTGCCAATCTTTGCGATGTTCTTAATCGTCTTTATTGGATCCTTGTTCCAACACCTGCTGTACATGGCTTCGCTCACGGCATCAGGTATTTCATTTGACTGGTCAACAGGTTTTACCTCTATTGCCCTTCCAAGCATCTTGTTAAATATCCTATTTGTGATCCCAGTGTATGCCGTTATTCAAGAAATCTCATTACGAATTTACCCATTGAGTCAGGAAACATGAAAAGCATCGAAAAGCCAAAGATAATTCTATCTAACGCAAGGTTTACAATTATATTTGTCATCCTTGGTTTAGTTTTTTCCTTTTATTTTTACCGTTTGTTTGATTACCAAATCCTCAATGGGGCAGGGTATATTGCACAAGCTGAGGATAATCGAACAATGGAACTCTATGAGCAAAGTCAAAGAGGGATCATTTATGATCGCAATGGAACGATCTTAGCAAGAAACATCCCGTCTTACAATGTTGTTGTGACACCAGCAAATTTGCCTGTAGATCCGGGCGAAACTCAAAGGATTTTCCGTGAACTTTCGGATGTGATTGACATGCCGGTGAGTTTTGGTATCACAGATGAAGAAACCGTAAAGGCTTTCACACCTTGTTACTCAGAACTTGGGATCCAAGAGGTGGTTTATATTGCTGAAACCAACTGGCCATTTCAAGCCACCGCCTTGAAATGTAATATTGACAAAGAAACGGCGATGATCGTCAGTGAAAAGGTAAATGATTGGCAGGGGATCAGCATTGCGATTGAATCTATCCGTGATTATCCGACTGGTGACCTAACCGCGGAAATTATTGGTTTCCTTGGACCTATTCCAGCTGCCTTAGAGGAGTATTATACGAATCTTGGCTTTGTATCAGGTAGAGATAAGGTAGGGTATGCAGGGATCGAAAACACTTTGCAGGATCTCCTAGGCGGAAAAAACGGGTACCGAGAAGTTGAAGTGAATGTGGGTGGTGAGATTCTTCGCAACATTTCAGAGCCTGTAGAACCAATACCAGGGCAAAATGTCAGTCTAACGATTGATGTCAGGCTGCAATCCATCGCTAGAGAAGCCTTAATTAACAACCTTGATTTTTGGAACACTTGGGCGGGATACGTCATTTCCAACAGTGGCGTGGTCATTGCTATGGATCCGCAGACCGGAGAGATCCTTGCGCTTGTTTCCTATCCGAATTATGAAAACAATCGCATGTCAAGATTCATCCCCGGCTATTATTATGAGCAACTAACCTCTGACCAATCCAAGCCACTGGTCAATCACGCTATCTCGGATGAACTCCCACCAGGTTCAGTTTTTAAGCTTGCATCTGCCTTGGGCGTGCTAAATGAAGGCGTGGTCACGCCAGATTATCAGGTAAATGACCCAGGCATCATCACCCTGATCCAACGTTTCTATGAAAATGATCCAGGTACACCCCAAAACTATTACTGTCATTTGCGAACTGGACATGGTATGGTGGATTACCTCCATGGCATTGCCTGGTCATGCAATACTTATTGGTATAAGGTCACAGGTGGATATGAAGGTGAAATAGAAGGCAACGGTTTGGGTATTTGGCGACTGGGTGAATATGCCAGAGCCTTAGGCTATGGAAAATTGACCGATATTGAGCTTCCGGGAGAGACTGATGGATTAATCCCTGATCCAACCTGGAAACGCTTGAGTCAAGGCGAAAACTGGGCTACAGGTGATACCTACTTGGCAGCAGTGGGACAGGGATATGTTCTTGCTACCCCTATCCAAGTGATCAACTCCATAGCTACCATTGCGAATGGTGGACAACATATGGAAGTTTCGCTTGTCAAGGAAGTTACATCTTCAGAAGGTAGAGTCACACAATCTTTTACGCCCAACGTGTTATGGGATATTACACAAGATCCATTGATCACTGTTTATGATGAAAACTTCTATGCAACTGAAGAAAAGATCACGGTTCAACCCTGGGTGATCGAAATGGCAAAACAAGGCATGAGAATGGTGACGCTTGAAGGGGGAACGGCTGATATTCAGTTTGAGGGAGATACCACCTTAAGCGCAGGGAAAACAGGAACGGCAGAGTACTGCGACGATTTTGCCCAGTCTCAAGGATTATGCGATACCACAGGGGAGTGGCCTGCGCATGCCTGGTATGTCGGATATGCACCTTATGATGATCCAGAGATCATCGTTTTGGCTTTTGCTTACAATGGTAAAGAAGGCTCAACGCTTTCAGCCCCAGTCGTGCGCAGAGTGTTGGACGCTTACTTTGAACTAAAAGCTGCCGATGCAGGTGAAGATCAATAAAGATTGGATTGATTGAGGCATAGAATAACTACTTATGAAGATCAAAGGTCAGCGTGAGGGTGTTGTTATCCAACTTGATGAAGGTTGCTGGAATGAGCAACGGGATACCCTCATGAATCATATTCGCACCAAAGAACGATTTTTCTTTGGCAGCAAAATTGCCTTAGATGTAGGCAAAGCTGAGTGGAGTGCCGATAATTTGTCTCGGCTCATTACTGACCTGCAACAACACGACATTGGTCTTTGGGGATTGTTCAGTGACTCTGAAATTAGCAGGGAGAATGCTAAATCAATTGGGATTCATCATACTGAACAATTTGAGGAACAAGGGATCCTCATCAAAAATTCAGATTCAAGCGCGATTGGCAGCCGAAGCATTTTTTATTCCGAGAAGCTTAAGCGGGGGGATAACCTAGAAGCGGATGCTAATTTGGTAATTTTGGGGGATGTTCCAAGCGGCGCTAGGGTTGTATCCAGCGCCAATATTCTCATTTGGGGTTATTTGCTAGGTTCTGCCTATGCGGGATGTGATGGGGACGCTAAGGCGATCATCTCTGCCCTGGGGATGCAATTTGAATCCCTCCAGATTGCTGCCTTCAGCGCCTCAAAACCTAGTAAAAAGATGAGAAAGGTGGCAATCACGGCACACATGGTGGATGGCAGCCTCACCTTCTCTGCCTGGAAAAAGGAAATTCCTCGCCATGATGTTTAAAAAGGATATTTGGCGGAAGTTTGATTTGTGGCTTTTCGGAATCGTATTGGCTTTATCGATTTTTGGCATCGCCCTGATCAGTTCTGCCATCGCTGGCAATATCGAACTAGAGGATCATCCGCAACGACAGGCGATTTTCCTGATAATCGGGTTGGTGGTCCTCTTTCTCTCTGCAGCTTTTGATTACCATTATTGGATTAATCTGACAACGCCGATGTATTTGGTGACACTCGCCTTTCTTTTAGTGGTCTTCATCTCTGCCGTTGCCAGATTTGGGGCGGCACGTTGGTTGGAGGTTGGCTTGATTTTGATCCAGCCAGCAGAACTAGCAAAGATCGTCATCATTCTAGCTTTAGCGCGTTTTTTCTCCAGAAACATTGATAAGGTAAACAACCTTTGGACCATTGGCAAGAGTGTCATCCTAACCTTAGGCATCGTTTTGTGGATCCTTTTACAACCCAATTTGAGCACTTCTATTGTGATTTTTGTCATTTGGTTTGCAATGCTATGGATCAGCGGGCTGAAAACGAAGTATATTGTCATATTTTCATCGGTAGTCATCATTTTTCTGGTTGTCTCGGCTTTTTTAGGATTTCCTTACCTGGCTGATTATCAACGTGATCGCATCACCAACTTTTTCAATCCAGCTGAAGATGCCCGTTACGGCGATACCTATAACGTAGATCAGGCTTTGATTAGCATTGGCTCTGGGGGGTTATTTGGACAGGGATATGGACAAGGATCCCAGGTGCAATTAAGATTTTTAAAGATCAGGCATAATGATTTTATATTCTCAGTCATGGCCCATGAGTTTGGTTTTGTGGGGACCACTTTAGCCCTCATCCTGTTAATCATCGTCATCTTCCGATGCTTTATTGTTGCCAAAAAAGCGCCTGATGCTTATGGGGCGTTAATTGCTTATGGCTTTGGCGTGCTAATCGCCTTCCAAACAGTGGTGAACGTGGGGGTGAACTTGAACGTGATTCCCGTAACTGGGTTGACCTTACCGTTTATTAGCTATGGCGGTAGTTCGCTTCTATCGCTATTGTTAGGGATTGGGTTGGTAGAAAGTATCAGCATGCGCAGTGGCGAGAATGAACAGAGGGAAAAGGTCTATCCGGAGTCCTATTAATTAATCTGACCTTAGATATTCTCTCATTTCAGTCATCGAGAACAACAAGAGTCGATCTCGCTTGTCATCGCGAACCCCTTTGCTTTGCACCCCAGGGCTTCGCTCGTGTGGGTTGTGTGGCGCTCTCACTTGTCATCGCGAACAAAGTGTGGCGATCTCGCTCGTCTTCGCGAACCTCTTTGCTTTGCACCCCAGGGCTTCGCTCGTGTGGGTTGTGTGGCGATCTCGCTTGTCATCGCGAACAAAGTGTGGCGATCTCGCTTGTCATCGCGAACAAAGTGTGGCGATCTCGCTTTTTTAGAATATCCGCAGCATGGTGGATACGATCCGAAGTAGATCGCACCATCCCTTTTTATCACCGCCAGGTCTTAACACCTAAACTACCATCTCAAAAAAAGTGAAGAGTCTAGTAAAATTTACCAAACATGAAATTCCAAACAAAATTTATGAAAAACCAGAATACTCAAACCAGGCGATCATGGATTGGTACACATCCAGAAGGAGAAGGAATGAATAATCAAAGAGTTATAAGTAAAAGAATGATAGAAGCGCTCATTGGTGGAGCTTTACTGGGCATCATCTGTGTGGTGGGCGCCTATATTCGCTCAGGATCGACTGCCTCACCTGCGTTTGTGTTCTCGCTTTGGTACAATCGCGTCATCATCGGTCTGGCAGTGGGGGCTCCCTGGCAGGTCGTAAGCAGAAGCAAGGCGTTGCTCCGAGGGGCAATTCTGGGGCTTGCAATTTCCTTTGCTTTCTATAGTTCTACCGGATTTCAAGACCCTATCAGCTTTGTAGCTGGGATCGTGTATGGTGTGATCCTTGAAGCCTGGCTTAGCAGATCAGTAAGGCAACTGGAATAGCGCTAAAATCATTCAAGATTGCCGAGAAACCAGCAAAAAACCGAGCTGGCCAGAGGTAAAACTCAGTACTCACGAATGTCGCTTCTCTGCACTCCAGTTGTAGTACGCTCATTGTGGGTCATGCCATCTGGGTCGCCTT
>CAZJLN010000096.1:0-8132 GCA_964546745.1 uncultured Anaerolineaceae bacterium | reverse complement strand
ATCGGGAAGAGCTTTGGCAAGCAGGTCGGCAAAGAGCAGGATGGTGCCCAGGGGGTTGTTGATTTCGTGTGCCACCCCGTAGGCAAGCTGCCCCATGGAGGCCAGCTTCTCCTTCTGGAGCAATTCCTGCTCCGTTTCGCGTAATGTTTCTACCATGCTGTTGAAGGAAGTCCCCAGGAGGGCAAATTCCCCCTTCCCCTCCGTCGTAACCCGCACGGACATATCTCCCTGGGCAAGCTTTCTGGTCGCCTTGACCAGGGCCGCGATGGGGCGGGTTATGACCCGCGAGACGGGCACGGCGATAATGCCGGCCAGCACGATACAGATGAGGGCAATGAGCGCCACGCGCTGGTTGTAATTACGTATCAGCTCCAGGAAGGCCGACTCGCGGGCGCCTACATAAATGCTTCCCACTACCGCTCCCTGCCGGTTTCGCAGGGGCTCATAGCGGGTTATAAACCACTCATTCACCACGTATGCCCGTCCGACGTAGGAACGCCCCTGTTCAAGCACCGCCGTGCGGACGGGCATGGAAATCCGGGTGCCCACCGCCCGTTCGCCGTTCTCGGTCATGACGTTGGTGGCAATGCGCAGGTCGCCGAAGAAGATGGTGACCGTATCAATGCCGGCAACATCCTTAATCCGGTCAACCAGGGTGAAGTCGTTATTGAACAGGTACACCGATACGGCCGCGCCGATCAGCCCTGATGCATCGTGCACGGGATAGACACCGGTGAGTGCAAGACCGGCTCTGCCCTCCTGGGGATGAAAAAGCTCCGGGGCGGCAAGCGGGGTTGCTTTAAGGGGTATAAAGGCCTGTGCATCAAGCCCAACCTGGGCCAGGTACTCTGATGGTATGATCTCGGTGGCTGACTGTACCTTCCCGGAACTGCGAACCTCCGCCACGATGGGCAATCCGGCCCAGTTGCCCCCGGTTACCAGCGGAGAGAGCTTCCCGGATGAAGCAAGGACGCGCCCCGCGACAATGGTGCCGGCGGTATCCAGCATCGCAATGAGATGAGTGCCGCCGAGCGCCAGCACGCTTATCTTGTTGGTAATCTGCTGATCAATGATGCGAACGGCTTCAGCCTTACCCTGGGAGGCATCGGTAAGATTTTGGATGACCCAGGTGTCAAGGGCAAGCCGGTAGCTGATGGCAGCAATCTCATCAAGCTTGAGCTGATAGAATGCCCTGGCCAATTGCATATCACGGTCAACCAGATCAGACTCGGCAGTGGTAAGATATGATCTGATGCCCCGCGAGGTCACCAGGGTGTTGAGGGCGACCGTCAAACCGGCAACCAGGGAAAATGAGGCAATCAGCACCCATTGCAGCCTTCCGCTTACCAGCGATGAAAGACGAAACTTCATAATGCCTTCCTATGGTGGTGATTCGACTCCTGGAAGGGTGAAACGAAAGGTGCTGCCCTGTCCGACCGCCGACTCTATCTCAATGCTGCCGCCGTACAATTCAAGGATCTGCTGCACGATGGACATCCCCAGGCCGGTGCCGGACTCATCCATTGCCTTCGCCGCTTCACTGCGGTAAAATTCCTCAAAGATGCGGGGCGTTTCCGCATCACTCATACCGATGCCGCTGTCGGTTACGGTGCAGACAACGCTGTGCCGCTCCCTGCACGGCTCAACCGTGACCCCTACCCGGCCGCCCGGCGGCGTGTAGCGCAGGGCATTGGTGAGCAATTGCAGCCACAGAGCTTTGATATGCTCCGGATTGGCCTTCACCGGCGGACGGTCGAGACAGGTTCTGGTAACGGCAATATGGCGCCGGCGCGCCTCCGGTTCCAGAGAAGCAAGCACCTGCTCCAGCATGTCCGCCACCGATGCCTTTTCCATGGACTTGACGCCGATCCCTTCTTTGAGGCAGGACAAAAAATGAACGTCGTCCAGTATGCCAAGCAGTTCACCGGCGCGCTGCTCAGCCCGGGCGAGCATCTCCTGATGCTGTTCCGGGGGAACAAAACCTTTCCGGACAAGCTGCAGGGTATTTTGCAGCACCGCTACCGGCGCCCGCAATATGTGCACCATGGTCAGCATAAAACGGCCTTCCATGGCGCGCAGCTTTTCCAGATCGGCCTTGGTCCTGGCCAGTTGCTGTGCCTCCTCCTCCAGGGCCTTGATGCGCTCCGCCTCCTGCGACAGCCTGCGACGCTCAAGCTCCCGGTTGATTACCTGCAGCAGCTCATCGGGGCTGAAGGGCTTGGCGATAAAATCGTCGGCGCCCTTGCGGATGGCCTGGACCGCAAGCTCAACCGTCGCATATCCGGTAATCATGATACAGATGATCTCCGGCGCAACGGCGCGCGCCTGCTGCAGAACTTCCAATCCGGTCATGCCGGGCATCATGGCGTCGACCAACAGCAGGTCAAAGTGTCCCTCTCTGAGTTTGTGAAGACCCGCCGCTCCGTTCTCGGCCGTTTCCACCCCAAAGCCCGCCGTGCTGAGAACGCGGCGGCAGCCTTCGCGTATTCCGAATTCATCGTCAACCACCAGAGCCCGCATAGGTCAGCACCTTTCCTTCGCTTGCCGGGTCATCGGCCATATGCCGGCGGAACGGACATGACAACCCGGTTGCTCAAGCACCATTGGTGAACTAGGTATCCGCTTCAGGGGGGGTGATCCCGCTCCGGCAGGCGGACGGCCGCTAGCCCAGCTTGCCTTGTATCAGTTGCAGCAGGGCAGCGGGGTCTATGGGTTTGTGCAGCCATTCCGACTCAGGGATGTATTCGTCAGAGGGAAGGCTGCTGCGCGCATGTTTGCCGGTGAGCGAGGTTACCATAATGACCGGAATGTCGCGCAACCGTTCATCCTGGGCCATCTCCCGGCGCACGTCAAGTCCGTCCAGAATGTATGACATCATAATGTCAAGCAGGACCAGATCGGGCTTGTCCCGGCGCATCACCGCCAGCGCCTGTTCCCCGTTGCCGGCGGTGAGCACCTCGTAGTTGCCTGATTCCAGAATCAAGCGGGTGATTTTAATAAAATCGCGATCGTCGTCGACTACCAGAATCCTTTTCATGGGCGTTACTCCTCTTTGTTGCAATCCCGGCTCAGTCACACCGCGCGCTTTTCTCAAGAAAGCCCCGGACGCATCTTCAGTGGTGCCGGTAGCCCTTTTCCTGCGCCGCCATGTCCATGGGGACGGTCACAATACACTCGACCGGCAGATGCACCGGGCGGCCTGCCTGGCGGCAATCAATGGTTTTCAGATAGCGCTTGCACGCATCACAGGTATAGAGCCGGTAGAGGCCGTCCCCGCCGGGATAATAGACCTGTTCCCCCGTGCTTTCGCAGAACACGCAGCCAAACCGCGCGTAGGCCCATTCAGCGTTGCACCGGGAGCAGAGCAGGATGCGGGCGCCGGATTCGTGCTCAAGGGCGGCAAAGGATGGTTTCCCGCCGCACACCGGGCAATAGGGCCGCTGCCATGCGTCCCGGGAAACGAGGGAAATGACCGCATCGCAGGCTCTCTGCAGGTAGGGTGCGAGGGAGAATCCCGCAACCAGCGAAGCCAGATCATGTGGTGTGCCGGCTCCCACCAGCGGGGTTCTGCTCTCAAATATGGTCCGCGCGGTTTGCAGCAAGGCTTCAGCCGCCGGGAGTTCCCCGCGGTCGGAAGCGCCTGCCATATGCTTGATGATGAGTGCGGCCATCTGTCTCGACAGCCGCATAAAATCCCCCCCATCGACCCGCAATTCTTCAAAGGTGAATTGCGGCATTCCTTCGCTCAAGCGCAGGAAATCGAGCTCCCTGCCGGTATGGTCGGGGTGCATGCCCGGCCCTGCCATGAACGCATCCTGGGTAAGGAAAAGCTCTTCGTACAATATGAGGAGTTCCGCCAGGTCAGGATGTCTGGCTTGAGCCTCCCTGAGGCATGTCAGGAACACCGTACGACACATCCCCTCAGGCATGGGAGGACCACCCGGTGAAATGATGCGCACTGGATTCGGCATCGGTGTGCAATGCGGCTGCTGTCGGTGTATTCATCGGCGGTCACGAATGTTCCGAGGCCAGCTTCTTCTTGGCCTCATGGAGTTCTTTCGCCCGTTTTGGTCCGTAGAACCACTTGGCATGATGTTCCGCGGCATAGTCGGCGGAGGTGACGCCGAAGCGCATGCTCACCAGCGCCGCCCACATCAGCGGGTGTGCCACCGCCAGATATAAATGAACCATAAACATGGCCACCGCTGCGATCATGGTGAGATCATGCAGCACCACCATCCAGCGGAACAGTTCCGCCGGCACCATGCCCTTGCCGAACCACATGATCAGCCCGGTTACCACGAACACCACCCAGCTCACGATCATGACGATGCCGTTCATTTTTTCCCCGGTATTGTAGCGACCCTGAGGAGGCATCTCGGTGTGCCGGCCCAGCACATAATAGCCGAACGCGTTTTTGATCCATCCCAGGTCGTCCCGGTCAATGCCGAAATCCTTTATGTTCAGCCACAGCCGCAGCGGCTGCACCAGTCCATATAACAGGGGTTCGGCGATGAACAGCACCGCTGCCAGGCGGTGGACCAGCCTCATCCATATTCCCGCCTCCCCCTGAGCCAGCGGCTGCAGGGAAGGCAGATACAACACCAGTCCGGTTGCCACCAGGGGTATGAAACTCATGGTGTGAACCCAGTGCAGGAAGCGCTCGGTAAAGGTATATTTGGGTATCCAGCGGATCTGGAAATACCCCGTGTCTTGTGGCTGCCCGTTCATTCCACTTCCTCCATTTTGATGTTCCTGCGGATGATGACCCACCCGGCGGCTATACCGATAAGAGCCGCACCCAACACGACCTTTCCGAACGGCCTGACGCCGTTCTGCCACAGGGTGGTCAGGGCCGGATAGTCAGGGTCGGCAGGCAGACCGTAGGCCTCGGGTTTTTCGAGGAGCACATACAGACGGCCCAGTCCTCCCAGCAGGTCTTCCCCGTACAATTGAGCATTGACCGCACCTCGTTCCCGGAGCGCCTCGACCCGTTTCTTTCCGCGGGCGATCATGTCGTCCCGGTCGCCCCAGGACAGCGCAGCGGCGGGGCATGTTTTTACGCAGGCGGGGAGCAGTCCGTTGTCGGTGCGGTCCTGGCAGAAGGTGCACTTGGAGCTCTTGGCCTCTCCTGAGAAAAGTCCGTAGACCTCAAGCTGGGGAACGCCGAAGGGGCAGAACTGTGAACAATAGCCGCAGCCGTTGCACCGGTTCGGTTCCAGGGTTACCCGGCCGTCCGGTTTCTGCTGCAAGGCGCCGGTCGGGCATACCGCAACGCAGGCGGGATTGCCGCAGTGCATGCAGCCCTCTTTGAGGAACAGCCATCGAAAGCGGTCACCATCCTCGTACTCGGTGAATTTTATGCGCGTCCAGGTCTGGGGGGACAGATGCGGAGGGTTCTCATAGGACCCCCGGTTGCTGGTTTTCGAATATGACCATCCTTCAAGATCATGCCACTGTTTGCAGGCCACCTGACAGCCGCGACATGCCGTGCACTTTGATTCATCGATCAGCATTGCCATGCGTGTCATGATTCAGATCTCCTTCAGGCTCTTCGGATGTCGACCAGAAACGCTTTGTATTCAGGGATGGTGGTATTTCCGTCACCGACATGGGGGGTCAGATCATTGGCAGTGGCCCCTGACGCAATGCCCCCCCATCCGAAATGCCAGGGCAGCCCGACCTGATGCACCGGTTTGCCGTTTATCATAAAGGGCTTGAAACGGGCGGTCACCACTGCGACCGCCTCAATCTCACCGCGGGCTGAGCTGATGTTAACCCGGTCGCCGTTGCTGATCCCCTTCTCTGCGGCCAGTTCCCTGCTCATCTCGATGAACATTTCGGGCTGGCACTCGGCAAGCCATTCCAGCCAGCGAGACATGCCGCCCGCCTGCCATTGCTCCACCACCCGATAGGTTGTTGCGACAATAGGAAACTTGTCCGGTGTGCCCCAGCTGTTGCCGATTTCTTTGCCCTCGTCGGTCTTCCAGATTTTAATGACCGGGTTATGAAGGCGGGAGGAGAAGGGGTGGCGGTCCACCGGTGTTTCAACCGGTTCGTAGTGTTCAGGAAACGGACCTTCATTGAGCGGGGCGAAAAGACCCCCTTTGCCGTCGACCCGCATGATGAACGGGTCGGCGCCACCGGGGTCGGTGGGCGCCTTGGTGGGCAGAAAGTCCGGGACATCATAGCCGGTCCATTTCTTCAGGGTCTCATCCCACCAGATGAGCTTCTTGTCTTCAGCCCACGGTTTGCCGCTCGGGTCGGCCGAGCAGCGATTGTAAATGATCCTCCGGTTCACCGGCCAGGAGAATGCCCAGAAGGGATACATGCCCAAACCACCCGGGTCCTTCTGCCCGCGGCGCCTGCAGGCAGGCATCATCCTGCCGGCGCCATCATCTGCCAGGGCATAATAACCGGCATAGATCCAGGTGCCGCACGCGGTGGTTCCGTCCGCCTGGAGGTGGCCGAAGGTTTTTAAGAGTTCGTCCTTTTTGGCCAGGGTGTTTCCGTCAGGATCCTTAATGTCAGCAAGCGCATAGCCGTTGAGCTCACGCGCCACTTTTTCAATGTCAACGTCGGTGCCGTAATCCCAGTGCAGATACATAATAGGATCGGCAAAAGGGCCGGGATCGGCGCCGTACAGCTCTTTCAGCTTCAGGGCGACCAGGTTGAACACCTGATGATCAGGGAGTGCCTCGCCGGGGGCTTGGGCCACTGCGGGCCGCCACTGAATGAGCCGGCCGCTGGTGACGATGCTGCCCTCTTTCTCCATGGCGTCTGCCGCAGGCAGGACGAATACCTCGGTTGGTATCTCCGCCGGACGTTCGCCCGGTGCCCGCCAGAATGAGCAGGTCTCTGTGTCAAAGAGCTCCTGGATGACCATCCACTTGAGCTTTTTCAGACCTTCCCGCTCCAGGCGCGCGTTGGGCCCGCTCACCGCGGGGTTTTGCCCCAGTATCCAGAGACCCTCTATGGCGCCGGCATACATGTCCTCAAAAAGCTTGATCCAGTAATGCTGCGCCGGGCTTTCCACCTTGGGCAGATAGTCATAAGCAAAATCATTGTCCGCGGTGGCGTGGTCGCCCCACCACGCCTTGAGCATGCTGATGAAAAATTTTGGTTTGTTGGACCAGTAGCTTGTCTTGGGGGTTTCTTTTTCCAGGTAGGCGCCAAGATTCGGATGGTCCCCCGCGCTGGGGATTTTCAAATAACCGGTGAGGAGATGGGCGAGCAGCCCCTGGTCGGTAGAGCCCTGCACATTTGATTCTCCGCGCAGCGCGTTCACGCCTCCTCCCGGCCTGCCCAGATTCCCCAGCAGCAGCTGGATCATGGCCATGCATCGCACATTTTGTGATCCGACCGTGTGCTGGGTCTGGCCCATGGCATAGAGAATGGTGCCGGTTTTTTCCGGAGCGCCGCTTGCGGCAAACATCCGGTAGGCCGCCTCCAAGGTGCCTTCGGGACAGCCGGTAATGCCTGACACGGTTGCAAGCGTATAGCGGGCGTAATGGCGCTGCATAATCCGGAAGACGGTGTTGGGATCCTGCAAGGTCTCGTCACACAGCGGCTTGCCGTCGGCGTCGGTCTGATACTTCCAGGTAGCCTGATCATACTTGCCAAAGCCATCGCCGTCGTCATCCACAAAACCGGAGAAGAGTCCGTCCAGATCGGCCGGGCCCTTAAACTCCGGCATCACCAGCGTGGCGGCATTGGTGTAATACCGGACGTACTCCTTGTGGTAGAGCTCATTATCCATGATGTATTTCATCAAACCGCCGAAAAAGGGTATGTCGGTGCCGCTCCGGATCGGCACGTGCAGATCAGCCCGGGAAGCGGAGCGGGTAAAGCGCGGGTCGACGACAATAAGCGTGGCGCCCCGTTCATCCATGGCTTTATGAATCCAGGTCATGGATGCCGGATGGTTCTCGGCGGCATTGGAACCGTTCATCATTATGACATCGGCGTTTTTCAGGTCTACCCAATGATTGGTCATAGCGCCCCTGCCTAAACCCGCGGCCAGACCGGCCACCGTGGCGGAGTGTCATATCCGTGCCTGATGCTCAAGGTAGACGAGGCCGAGGGCACGCATGAGCTTTGATGCCAGGTAACATTCCTCGTTATTATTTGCG
>CAZJLN010000095.1:4033-8224 GCA_964546745.1 uncultured Anaerolineaceae bacterium | reverse complement strand
TGCCTTAAATTCTTCCTTAATCTCAACAGGTTTAATTAACATGTTTATCATTTTACTTTCGAATTTTCATCTAATATCTTACTAGAAAAAAAACAAAATTAAAAAAAAGTGCATCAAAAAATCATGTAGCAGATTTACATTAAAAAAATTATATCTGTATAAGAAAAAAGGAAAAAAAACTCACAAAATTCACACTTGAATCATTTTAGATTTTGAATAGTAATAATTAAGGTAAAATCGAGATAGCCTTATTAACGAGGATAAATATGCTCATCGTGATGTCAGATCTGCATCTGGCTGAATCAAAGACTAATCAACTTGGAGATACAACATACGATCTCAATTTGCCTGCATTAGTTTATCAAAATTACTTCTTAGAAATCCAAGGATTAATTCACCAAAACAGTGTAAAAAAAATTGATCTCGTACTTGCTGGAGATATTTTTGAAATTACAAGATCTGGCTTTTGGCTTTTAGATAACCTCAGACCCTATGACCATCTCAAATATATCACTTCAGATTCTCCGGTTGAAGGAAGGATAATTGAGTTATTAAAAGAGATTGAGGGAAATGAAAGAGTGGCAGAAACACTTCAAGTTTTTCGATCACTTAAAGACATTTTTCAGATTCCCGTAGAATTTCATTACATTCCAGGAAACCATGATCGATTGGTAAATTCCACACAGAAAACAAGAAATAAAGTACGAGAACTGCTTGGGATGGAGAACTCTGAACAACCTTTTGATAACCAAATTATCTATAAAAGCGAGGGAGAGCCCCTTGCTTTAATTCGGCATGGACATGAATACGACCCGAAGAATTTCTCTACCAACTTAAATTATTTATCCTCAATTCCTACCAAGCTGGAGAAAAAGTTCTATGATCAACCTAATATTGGCGACTTTATTACGACTGATATTGGCAGTCGGTTGCCAGTGGCTTTTAAAGAATTTTATGGGGTTCGAAAAATTTTAGAAGCTAACCAGCTTCAACGTATTTATCAACGCCTGATTGAGTTTGATAATGTGCGTCCGGCGACGGCTTTGTTAAACTTTTTATTTGCTACTCCGGGAATCCAAATGAAAAAAACATGGGAGGTTATTGAGCCAGTTTTTAATCAAATAACCCGTGAAATTGGGCAACATAGAAACCATTTAATTCAGATGCTTAAAACCCAGGGTCAAAACACTTTTAGCATGGAACTGATTTTGAGGTTTCTTACCCTAAAACCGTTAATGAAAAACTTCCCTTATTGGCTCATCCGAGGAGTTTTAAAAGGGATGTCAAAAAAGATTAAAATAAAAAGTGTTCGGCATCTCCTGATCAAAGAAAGTTTTATCAAGGATGAGAATAATCCGATTAAGTGTTTGATATTTGGGCATACGCATGTACCAGAAGTTGAAATTTTAGCAGTCAAGAATGGAAAAGAAGTTTATAGCATCAATTCCGGGACATGGCGCATGCAAATTCCTGCAAGTCCGGATCTGTTACAATTCGGACGATTAAGATCCCTGACAAAGGTTTTGGTATTTGGCTCTGATGAAGTCAATCCTGAATATGGAGGGACACGAAACTGGTCGTTTGATTTTAATTCTGAAATTGGTTATGGAAAAGAAGTGGAAATCTAATATTCACTGATCTCTACTAAAAAAAGCCTGTTTACAGGCTTTTTTAGTAGAGATTATTCCTCTTTTTGTGGCGGAAGAATATGACCCCGTAAAGCACGAATCAGATCCTTGCGCCTGAGCGCTCTGGTTCGATCAATCTCAACCATCTTGGCTTTATCATCTGACAATTTTCGCAAAACTTCGACCCAGGCTGCACTTGATACTGGTTTATGATTGACCCTCCAACGTTCTACATAAATTGCAAGTTTGTCCTTGTTGGTCAGACGTTGATATTCACGCTTGAGCGTCAAGCCCTGAGACTCAAAGGTATACTCCACCGTTTCAAACTCAGGTTTAATTGGACAAACATGCATGCATGATCCGCACTTGATGCAATAGTAATCTGCTAGAACCAAATTACCATTTTCATCCAGGTGCAATGCACGAGTGGGGCAGATATCTGCACACGCTAGACAACCTTCAACACAGTGTTCTGAATGAAGGAAGACCGATCCTTGCCATGGCTGATGGACTGTAAAAGCACCCTTACTGGCGATTTCACATTGACGACAATGAATACAATTGTCAAAGTCAATGCGCATCGTATCACGTTTTTCATCATAGCTGATTACATTAGCACTGCAGTTTTCGATGACGTAATCCTTTAAAGAAAAATCAAAGCTTTCTTTTTTGAACATCGTTTTTGCGATTAATTCAGGAAAGGCATCATACTCTTGAACTGGTATTTCTTTTTTGTTATTAATCGTTAACGTAATTGCATGCGTGGGGCACATCACTACACACATGCCACAGTTCACACATTTTTTAGGATCTACATCTACTGATGGGCGGGTTACCAAATGCCCATCCACAATTTGACCATCGATATGGGTCAGGGCTTCTTTCGGACACACTGTCGGACCCATCTGACAACCCACACATTTTTCCAGATCCCATACCATTTTATAGTTTCTGGTCACCATCGGCCGGCTCAGAATTATTTCCTTTTCATTACGAATTTTTTGGGCTAAACCACGTTGACTCATGATACCTCCTAAATGTCATCCGGAAGTGCATGTAATTCGGCAAGGCTAAAGACCGGTCCATCTTTACAGATATATTTGGAGCCAATGTTACAGCGACCACATTTTCCAATACCGCACTTCATACGCTTTTCTAGGGATGTAAAAATTGCCTCTGGTGGAAAACCCAATTGGACTAATGCAGGTAGAGTGAATTTTGTCATGATCGGCGGACCGCAAACAATAGCAACTGCATTGATGGGAGAAGGCGCAACTTCTTTTATAACATCCGGAACATATCCGACATGGTGGGTCCAATCTTCTTCTGGCACATCGATTGCCTGATGGATTTCCATATCATCTCTCTGGTACCAGCTTTCTATGTCGTGTTTATACATACACAAACCAGACGTGCGAGCGCCATAAATGACCACTAGTTGATCAAAATCAGGTCGGTTTTGCGGATGATGGACATGCTTGGTAAGGGCATACAAGGTGGAGAAAGCGCAACCACCTCCAATGATCACCAAGTTTTTACCTTTCCATTCGGTTAAAGGAAATCCATTCCCTAGAGGTCCGCGCATGCCAATCGCGTCTCCAGCTTTTAAGCCGTGGATATACTGGGTAAATGAGCCCATTTTTTGGACGGTAAACCGCACAAATTCACCTTCCCATGCTGCAGAAGCAATACCGAATGGGGCTTCTCCTTTACCGAAAATTGAAAGCTGGCAGAATTGCCCCGGATTGTATTGCTTGAAGAATTCTTCACACTCTTTATGATCGTCAAATACCATTTCGAAAGTTTTCAAGGAACGATCGTTTGATTCGTAATAAGCCCGAACGATATGCATTGGAATTGGATTGTATGGATTGTGATCGTGATTAAGCATTGATGACCTCACCTTCCAATTCACTGGCCGTTCGTATCATCGCACGTATATCTAATCCGACAGGACAATAGCGCACACAACGACCACATCCAGTACAACCTATTTTGCCTATGTGGTCAAGCCAATAACTATATTTATGCATCAAACGCTGGCGTGTCCTTTCTTTTCGTGAAGGCCGGGGATTATGACCGGAAGCTTCTTGTGAGTAAATTCTGAACATACAAGTATCCCAGTTGCGAACCCTTTCATTCCTCTGGACCTCATCTACAATGTCAAAACAAAAGCAAGTGGGGCATAAAAACGTACATACTCCACATCCTAGACAGGATTCTGAAATCTTGAACCAATAATTACTTTCAAAAATATTATCTAGTTTTTGTTTGATATCAGTTGTGTCAAAAGCGATCCTCATACCTTCGCTGATTTTTTTCTGGAATTCAAGCAAGGTCGTAATTTGTTCCTCAGAAGCTTTAGGAAGTCGATCAAATAGACTCTCTGCCTTCTGGCTAAATACTTCCACAAAATAAGAATCGCCCGTATCAGTTAGTAGGGCATCCAAGGCAGCGTGATTAAACGGACCATAACCCACGGTTGTACAAAAACAGGTTTGGGGAGGTTCTGAGCAACCAACTCCAACTAGGATTGTCGTGTCTCTTTTTGACTTCCAATATG
>CAZJLN010000095.1:0-4023 GCA_964546745.1 uncultured Anaerolineaceae bacterium | reverse complement strand
GCTTGGGTTCAAGAAGCACAGTTTCCAATTGATTCGTCCGATGATTGAGGATCAGCATGGATTCTGATTGAGGAAAGAAGAGTGATTTTGGTGGAAAACGGGTATTATGAGGATTCTTAAGAGTTACTTCCTCAGCCATGTCGTAAACTTGAAACTGCGAAAATTTTTCATGTTTTTGTGGTACCAAAACTTCAAATTTTTGAGACCAACCTGTTAAGGTTTGATCAAGCATTTTCTTATCAAGAATATAGGTCATTAGATCATCCCTCACAGTACAAAACGATTTTTATCGTCTAGGTTGAAAGCGGCAAAAGGTGGTTGCGTATCAGGATTCAAACCAGTTTCAAATTGATATTGTTTCAAGACATTCTCATTTAACTTATCCGTTAAATAGGTCATTTTAATATCCATGGGGCAAGCTCGTTCACAAGCTCCACAACTTGTACATCGACCCGTCTGATGGAAGGCGCGAATTATGTGCCAAGCCTGCATACCTGCGGGTGAAACCATGCTTTCAGTCCAGCGCGGTGTGGCATGATCAACGAAGCACTCTGTACAGTAGCACATCGGACAAGCTTCTCGACAAGCGTAACAACGAATACAGCGTTCAGCTTCGTGGCGGAACCATTCATAGCGCTGTTTTCTATCCAGGGTTTTAAATTCTTCAACTGCTTGACGAACTATCAACGGATCACCTTCAGGTAACAATTCAGCTAGGACTATATCCGCATTGACTGGATTCGGATGAACACAGCGAAGACATGAATCATGAAGGAGTTCATTTCGGGAAAAGCTGATTTTTTTTCCTTGATGAATGACAGAAATAGAATCACCCATTTCTGAATAGTCTGTGACTTCTTCGCCAATATTACTAATAATCTTTCGCCAATCCACTATCCCTGTACAGGGAACCCCCAAGAGGACCAAATTTTCGCGAGAATGCTGCTTTTCCACAATAAGCGCATTTACTGATCTGCTTTCACACCCTCTAACAATGATGCCGATTTTTGTCTCGTGGGGATAATTTGTTAAATAATTCGCAAGATTATTTTGACACAGCCCATTATAAACAAGATCATTCAATTCTTCTGGATTAGTAAAAAAAGCAGGTTGAGGATGAAGTGGAGAATTTTCTTTACGGAACCCAATGACTAGGTCAACATGCTTTTCATCAAATAATTTTTTGATTTCAGTTTTCAGTTTTTTTTCGAGCTCAGTCATTATGACCTCCGACGGGCTCTTGAGTCCTTGTTGCAAACTCATTTGCTTTACCAAGAATTTTTATCTCTGTTTCGAACTGTGCTAGTTCACGTTGGATCTTTCCACGATCTTGTAGGTCTAGCCAGGTAAAGCGTATCCGTTTTGGATCAAAGCCGATGTAATCTAAAAACTCCAAAAAAGCTTGATGCTGTCTTAAAGCACTCAAATTACCTTCTTTAAAATGACATTTTTCTGGGACACAACCACTGATCATGATTCCATCTGCACCACCCTGAATGGCATTGAGGACAAATAGTGGATTTATCCTCCCTGTGCATGGAAACTTAACTAGGTGTATTGATTGTGGAAGTTCATGATCGACCCAATTCTGATCGGGTTCTGCATATAAACACCATTGACATTGAAATAAGACGATTTTGGGTGTGGTATCCATTAGAATGTTACTCCAGAGGGGTGAAGCCAATTCCACAAATTCTCCATCAGGTCCTGATCTGAATATTGTTCAGGAATGCTTATCGAGGTTGAACGACATACCGCACCACAAATTCCACATGCCATGCATTTAGCTGGATCGACATTTGCCACTTGTATCAAACCTCGATAGGGCACTTTTGTGGGTGTTATTGTTATAGCCTCATAAGGGCATACTTCGGCACATAATCCACATGCCACACAAGTTTGTTGATCTACTTTTGCGGTTTTGAGGATGGTTATATTGCCTTGCTCTACAGCAATGGCTTTTACTGCATTAATAACACCTGAAATATGAATTTTTTGAGGACAAGCCGGGTAGCACAAATCACAAGCTGAGCAGAGCCATGTCGTCACGTCCGAAAAAGCTTCTGAATTCATGTTAAAAATTACTTCACGTATAAGACGACGCGGATTGTAGCAATCATCCAGTTTTTGTTGAATCATGCACTTACTGGTACAAGTCCCGCATGAGTAACACATTTCCAGGAATTCGCCACCAGGTATTGCCTTTACTTGACTTGCTAACGTTAAGGGTGAATCTTCGTGGCTCAATTTACTTTCTCCTTTCGGAGGATGGTCTTAACCATCACCTCAGAGTGGTCCATTGCTTTTTGTACGCCAGGGACATTTGGTAGACGTGTGAGACGCTTGGTGACATCCGGACGAATTCTATCAATTTCAGCAAGTAATTGTTCTTCGGGGATATTATCGAGCACCGCTTGCATTTCATTGAGGACGCGTGCATACTTATCACCTTCTGCAGCACTAATCCATTCAACTCTAAAGCGTCCAGGGGTCATTCCAAGCCGGTCAAAAATAGTTTCAAGCCTTTTTGCCCGTTTTGCACCTACTATTTGACCAGTGATGTAATGACAATCTTGGGGATGGCATCCAGAATAGAGGATAGCTCCAGCACCAAGGCGATACGCTTCATAGATGAAATCAGCATCCATTCGGGCAGAACACATTACTTTTATACCACGCTCGTTGGCAGTGTATTCAAAGTGGCTTGTGCCTGCGAGATCTGCACCACCATAAGAGCACCAATGACAACGCAACGCAAGGATCTTTTTGTGAGGTTCATCTGCTAAAAGAGCGCGAATTTGAACGAGAATTTGCGCATCTGTATAATGGAGTTGTGTTATTGCGTCATGCGGGCATTCACCAACGCAAGCGCCACAGCCATGACACTTAGCAGTGATTACTTCAGCGGCTTTTCCTTGCGTGTAGTCAATAGCTCCGTAAGGACAGGCACGTTCACATAAACCACAAGCTTTACCCTGAGCACTGATACATCGATCTGGCCATACCACTGCGACTGTTGGTTCAATTTCCCATTTGTCAGAATGAAGAATTCGGCTTGCGCGGGAGGCAGCTGCAGAACCCTGGGCTACGCTTGAGGGGATGTCTTTTGGACCCTGACAAGCACCTGCAAAGAAAATGCCATCTGTGGGACTGTCCATTGGGCGCAACTTAGGATGATATTCCATAAACCATCCACCAGGTGACTGAGCCACATTCAAAACTGAGCTCATGTGATTTTGATCTGGCTGAGGGATAGCTGCTTGATTAAGCATTATCATGTCATATTCATGCTCAACCACTTTTCCCAAAGTGATGTCTTCTGAGTGAATAAAGAGGTTATGGGTATCGGGATCTTCTGAGATCATCGCTGGACGTCCCTGGATAAAGTGGATTCCCATGTTCCGAGCACGGTCATAAAACTCTTCGTATCCTTTGGATGGTGTGCGGATATCCATGTAGTAGATAGTGATATCAGTTGCAGGATTCATCTGTTTTAATAAAACTGCATTCTTTATGGAATACATGCAACAAAAATTAGAGCAGCTTTCAACAAAACGTTTGTCTCGAGACCCAACACAATTGATAAAAGCTAATTTTCTTGGATTTTTTCCATCACTGGGACGGATTAAGTTACCAGCTGTTGGACCAGCAGAGTTATTTAACCGTTCCATTTCCATGGAGGTAATCACGTTTGGATAACGGTTGTAGCCATATTCTTCCATAGGGGTGGGATCAAAATGGCTAAAACCTGTTGCCACAATGATTGCCCCGATCTCTTCATCAACCAGCTTATCCTGCATTGAAAAGTCAATAGCCTCCAACGGACCACAAGCCTCTACGCATTTGTAACAATGAATGCATGCGTCCATATCGATATTATAGATAAGAGGAACCGACTGACTCATAGGAATATAGGCTGCTTTACGAGGTGCCAGGTTCATTTCAAAATAGTTCGGGACTTCAATTGGACAAACTTTTGTACAAGCGCCACAACCATTACAGCGGTCAGCCCGTACATATTTG
>CAZJLN010000094.1:2469-8248 GCA_964546745.1 uncultured Anaerolineaceae bacterium | reverse complement strand
CATCCAATACTTGAAAATATTCCGGATCAGTGGCCTTTCTTTTTGGGTTATAACAAATTATTCAATAAAAGTGGAACCACAATCATGACGATCAACGAAGATCCATTATTAGTTGTGGATGAGGTTGGAAGTGGGCGTGTTGGCGTTTTTGCATCGGATTGTCTGCCACACTGGGGACCAAAGGAATTCTGTGATTGGGAATTCTATTCTCGTTTCTGGGGACAGCTTATGCGATGGTTAAGTGGAAAAGAAAAGTGACCTTTATTTATTCAAAAGAAAAAATCATCTATAAAGCACTTGACATTCTCCTGAATAGTTCTGTATGATTGAGTTAAATACTCATTAATATCTCTCCACACCAAACGCCTTATTAGTGAATTATCAATAGTTAGCCAAATACATTGAGATCAACCTGAAAACTGATTGGTAAACAGGTTTGCATAGAGAATTTTTTTGATCTTTCTATTTAAGGAGGTGCTAATCCAATTCATACTTTAGGGTGTTTATCTCCCCTACCGTCTATGTCTGCGGTCTCAATTTCGGATGCAGACCAAACTAGTAAAAAGGAGTATTTCATGAAAACACAAAAATTTTTGACTTTATTTGTCCTTTTGTTTTTTATTTTGGGCATCCTGACAACCTCAGTTTATGCCGGACCCCCTCAGCCAGAGAAAGATCAACCCTCCGAGAACGAACCTCTCCACATCAGTCTGAGCGCCCCTCGTTCAGGAATTGAAAACATCGGAGCTTCAACCCTTCAATCGGTGACACCTACAGATGTTCCCATTGGCATCCCGTTTGAAATATGTTTTGGATTCTTTGTCCAATCACCTGATGCAGAATATGGGGATTATGTGGATGTAGACCTGCCTGACAACTGGCTGGTCAACTCCATTGCTCCGAATTCCGCGCCTGTAGCAAATGGTTGCTCTGCTGCGCTTCCTCCCGTTTCAGGTATCAATTCAGGCAATGTCTTGTATTGGCAGAGCACGGGCTATCCCCCTCAAACTGGCTGTGGGGCGTGGAATGGATCTTCGACAGGTTTACTGTTCAACTTCTGCGCCAATGTTACCATCCCGGATGTCAGCGGCGCTCCCTGGTCAGTTCCTTGGAACTATGTCGGTGACGGATACGGCTCTGAACCCCATTCTACTTCTGGTTCCTTCGGACCCATTGATCCTGTTCAACCTTTGATGCTTATACCAGAAACATTCCATACCACAGGTTGCCCACAAGAATACCAGACAAAGACTTTCACGGCACAAAATAGCACAGAAACTTCAATGCATGTTAATTTTGACTATTACATCACTTCTGGTACCGGTACCTGTGGCGGGTTAAGTTATATCGATGTCCCTGCGTATAGCTCGACTGACTTTGATGTCTCATTCGAAGCAAAAAATTCAGTTGGATCAACCTTTATGTGTGACATAATCGGCGTTGATAGCTCAAATCCTGCTAATACGGATACTTCACAAATCATAAAGGATATTGTTTCGTGTTATTGGGATCCTAATGGTTGGCAGCTTGAACCCATTGACAATGCCACTCCTAACCAATGGTCTGCTGGGGTAGTAGGCACTAATCCCGCTGCAGTCGGTTCAGTTGGGTATGTTATTAGTGGTCTGGGGGCTGGTTCCAACACCATTAATCCTGATTTTCAGATGTTTGACCCGGATACTAGTACTTGGACTCAACTGGCAGATCTACCGAACCCACGTTTCAGCCCCGTGGCAGGCTGGATTGACGGACTGTTGTATGTGGTTGGAGGATATGATGTTGCATTTGGCGCAACCAACGACCTGCAAATTTTTGATCCTATCGTCGGCACATGGGATAACATCACACCGCTAGATATGCCAAACGCGCGCGGTGGGGGTGCGGGCGGCGTTGGTACTTGTTCATCTGGCACAGGGGAATGCCTGTTCCATGTGGGCGGTGGTCTTGACAGCCAATTTGCCAATACTACACTCGAAACCTGGGAGTATAATCCAAGCCTTCCTGCATGGACACAGTTAGATAACAAACCAGCGGGTTTATCAGCAGATGGTCATATTCTCGGTGCTGGTGTGAGCTGTGGGGGCAAGATTTTCGTCGGTGGCGATTATCGAGGATATCATCATTTCTTCGCCCTCGATGCCACTCAGCCCAGTGGTTCCCAGTGGATACAACTCGCTAATATTCCCTCCAGTGCGGGTGCTATGACGCCTGCCCTTGTCTGCGATGAGGAAAGCCAATCCATATACTTGATTGGCGGCGACCCTGATGGTTCCTGGGGTACATATAATAACACTGTCTATCGATATGACATTTCAGTAGACATATGGGATGATCCCATGCCTTTTACACTCAATGTCGCGCAATTGGGTTCTGTTGGTTGGTACATGGGGAATAAGTTGTGGAGTGCTGGCGGAACGGTTGGTTCTGGTGCTATCTCACCCTTGCCATTTGAATCCCTAACCTATATCGAGTGTCAATTACCTCCAGTTGCAGATGCCGGGATGGACCAAAGTGTTTTTGTTAATTCGATGGTTACTTTGGATGGTAGCGCTAGCTATGATCCAGATAACAACCTGCCCTTGACTTACCTCTGGGAACAGCTCACGGGTCCGACAGTCATTTTGGATGATCCAACCGCGGTTAGTCCAACCTTCACAGCCCCAGCCACTACGACAACTCTCGAGTTTTCTTTGATAGTGACAGACAACGAAGGATTTGATTCTATCCCAGACTTTGTCATTGTTAGTGTACGACTCTATGAGATTTTCCTGCCATCTGTTATGAAGTAAATGGTTAGATAAAAAGAATATTGTTGTGGAGAGGTCGGCTTTGAACAGTCGACCTCAATCTACATTTCCTCAAAGAATGATCGTGAGATGAGGTTTTGAAAGCAAGCGAACATACCCCGTTTTTTCAAGGTGCTATCATTAAATTACCAGTAAAAACATCGCTCTGGTTAGGAAACGCCATACTATATCCACAGGAACGAAGCGAGCATTCCTATTTTTAAGACTCTGCTGGTAAAGGATTCAAGATGAGACACCCTAAGTTCGTATTGTTAGTCATCCTGATAATGCTCCTATCTGCCTGTATTGTAGAAGAGAATACAACCCAATCCCCTTCCCCTAAACAATCAAAGATATGGTTTTAATCCCGATAAGTGAATTCAAAATGTGCTGCGACCCATAGCACAATGGTGGAGCTGGGAGTGTAAAGCTGTCCAGCAGTAGCTTGCCCTGGCTGCTGTCTTTTGGGCTATTAGGGATTTGCGGCATATGGATCGCCAACCACAGAAAGGCAAGGGGGAAATGAAACGCAAGCTACGCATCATTCTAGTCACCACTCTGCTCTTGCTGATGACCCTGCCTGTACTGGCACAATCGGGTGGAGGCTATGACCTATCCTGGAACACAGTCGATTCAGGTGGTGGCACCTTTAGCGCTGGCGAGGATTACAGGCTTGGGGGAACGCTGGGTCAGCCGGATGCCGGCGCTATGGCAGGCGGCGAATTTATCCTCAGCGGCGGTTTCTGGCTTGGATCAAGTGTGGAATCGACCAGCTTTGAGCTCTTCCTACCGTTGATCAAGAAGTAGAGGAACGACTATAAAGACTTCCGAAGTCTGAACAGACTTCGGAAGTTCAAGATATGTTTACTTTATGATCAAAGGCAGATACAAGCGTAAAAAGTCTTCGATCCAAAAGCCTACCTGGACCCAGTAACCTGTCGCATCCAATGGTCCTGCCTGGCTCTGCCCAATCGTTGCCCCAAGGGTGATTGGACCACTGGTCGAATAACTGGTACTGCCGCTGCTGATCACATGCCAATTCGAAGTGATCGCCGACACTTCAGACGCAGCTTTGCCAGCCTGTAGTGCAGGCAGAGCCAGCAACATCAATAGCATTACGATAAAACCCGCAAAAATCAGAATACGGCGTTTCATGGGAGCACCGTCCAGACATTGAACTGCTGACCAAAGATCAATGACGAAGGAGTCTCTGCAAGATCGTATATTATCCAGTGACTAGCTGATCCAGGTCCGCATAGATCAAAAGTTAAGTATGACACACCAACAGGGTGACGGGCGGGAGTCCCGTATGTATCGCGATAGGTTACCAGAAGAATCGCGTTGGAGTTTCCGTTAATTAATGAATTATTAATGATTGTTATATAAGGAAAGCCATCACAATCATTATCAGAACTTACTTCATGGATAAACGCGGCAGTATTTGTATTAACACCAGCACCTTCAACCCCAAATCCACCCCGGATTATCTGCAGCGCATTTCCTGAAAAAGAGTCGGCACGCAACGCAGGTTGAGAATCTCCATAAGTGTACGCCATTATTGCAGTACCAGAATAACTGCCAGCATTAATGGCTGTCCCTGAATCATCAGCATGAACATTTAATATTGGTTCTATTCCCCCACCTTGGATGACTGCTCCAGGTCTCAGACCCAGTGCATAGGGTACCGCCCGAAGGGATTGTGATTGGAGGTAATAAGTTATACCGCTGCCCGCTGGGCATCTAAATCCAGGTACAATAGAACGGTATTCGCCAGTGAAAAATTCCGACCCAAAATCAAGATCGACGCTGAATAATCCGTTGGTAACATGTACGGGAGTCAAAGTGATTGCATTAAGCATTACCCCGCCAGAGCCTTCGTCTCCGTCCCAGAGTTGAAAGGTCATATCGCAATCGCCAGAATACAAGGCATTATCCTTTTTGATTTGTCCTTGATAGCTGAAGGCTGTACCAAGTGGGGTTCCAGACGGATTTCCTTGCAGCTGGACAAAGTCAGCTTTCACTTCAATCCCTTCAGCCTGCACTAATTGAGTGGAAAAAGAGGTTTGAAGGGATGATAGCCAGGCATTTGCAGAGCCAGTCAAGCTGAATAGTACACCAATCAGCAGAAAACCCGCAATGCCTCCGATAAAGCCTGTCAAAAACGTTCGTTTCATACTTGCCTCCTCTTTGTTAATATGGTTAGAAATGATCTGTTTAATAAAAAAAATTAAATCTTGCGGGTAAGTGGAAATCTCTTTTGAATGGTTGATACCCAAACCCTGATCAATGACAGATTAATAAACATATTTTTGTGGCGCGATTTGGTTAGTGCCTATCACAATCAAAAGATTAATTTGATATTAGAATTCTATTACTTAACTTTAAAATGTCAATATGCCTGCTCATGCAAACCAGTCCTGGACCTTTCTAAGACTGTCGAAAAATATTCCTAAAATACGGCGCTAGAATTAGTTATAAATAAATGGTTAAACAAATTTGGAGTGCTTTACATCGAGAATCAAAACCCAATTTCAAATTTTTCTTAACATGACCTGGGTAGTTATGGTAGTGTTGATCAGGATATCCGAGTGCTTCACCTTCACGCTGTAAAAGTGCTGTCATTATTGAACGAATACTGCGTGTGCATCTTTTAAAACAACACCACATTTCTCTCGTAGGTATATACCTTTGCATAGATGTTCTGGCACAGCAGGGAAAGGTCTGGAATTCGACCATGACCTCCCTGATGTGAACCGGGCTTTGTTCCCATCATTGATGATTAATAACTCAAAATAGGTACAATATCGTGTGGGCTAAAAAAATTTCTGAGTATTATGCCTTGAGGAGGAGAGACCAAATAAATGATATCCACTCAAAGTACACTTTTCTAACCTACCATCCTCTCTAACGATCAATTTCTCAATCAAGGGCACAAAGAACAGATAAGGAATGTGATTCACTTCTCCATCCGAGTAAAGCAGACCTGATAAAGA
>CAZJLN010000094.1:0-2369 GCA_964546745.1 uncultured Anaerolineaceae bacterium | reverse complement strand
GCCCTTTTTGCGGCTGTCCCAACTGCCCGAATAATACCAATCGCATCAATTTCTTCTGCCTGGCAGAAACCCACCGCCCAACTAACACATTCTTGCTTGATCACCTCAGCCCATTGCTCGCGTTGTCTGGGTGTCATCTGTTTGGAGTCTCGTACCCCATGTAAAATGTTTAATAATTCTGGTTCATCACGGGGTAAAACAACCGCCCCCACCGCCACGGGTCCTGCCAAGGCGCCTCTACCAGCTTCATCAATGCCTGCCAAATGGTAAACGTCAGACTGCCACAGCGCTGTTTCAAAACTGATATCAGGAGATACAGGAATGAGACGAGGGTCAAACCGCATGCGCGTCATACATGCCAAGCCGTCGATTGCGGCGGATAGTGAGCAGGTCCAGCGCCATGCGTAGTGAATCCTTTATCAGTCGAACCCGGCTGTCTGGGTCAAAATACCACTGAATGGGAACCTCCTGGATAGAATACCCATGTTGACGCGCGATCACCAGCACTTCTGCGTCAAAAGACATGCCCTTTAAAGTTTGCAAGGCAAAAATTTTTTTGGCGGCATCTGCCCGGTAGCATTTAAATCCGCACTGCGTATCCTGCAATCCTGGTAGCACTGTCACCCGTACAAGCGTATTGAATGCCCTCCCGATCAGGTGCCGATAGGCTGGTTCATTAAAACGCTTTGCTTCAGGCAATTCCCTGGATGCAATGGCAATCTCACATTGGGGTAATTGGGGAGGTAAGAACTTGCCAATCTCCTCAATCGGCATGGAGAGGTCTGCATCTGCCTGGAAAATAAATTCCCCTTGGGCTTCTAACATGCCCCTTCTTACAGCCAGTCCCTTCCCACGTTCTTTTTCTTCAATCAATCGCAGGAATGGATAAGCAGGTATTAACTGATGGACGATCTCAGCGGTATTATCCGTACTGCCATTTTCGACAACGATCACTTCAGTTTCAAAAACCTGGGCGATCACGAACCCATTGATATTCTCTAAAGACCCGGGCAGGCGCTTTGACTCGTTATGAGCAGGGATGATGATAGAAAGGAATGGTTTTCCCAATGTTTTATTGTTCCTTTAGTAAAAATGGTAAGGTGCGTCCGAGTTTCGGACTCGCTCCTTACCACTTGGATCACTGTCGGGGTGGGCGGACTTGAACCGCCGACCTCTGCGTCCCAAACGCAGCGCGCTGGCCAACTGCGCTACACCCCGAGCAACTCAGAGTATAATCTGTTTTATTGTTAACCGTCAAGGCGAGTTTTATGCTAGCAAAAAAATACACCATCGTTATTGTTTTTCTCGTTCTTAGTTTAAGTTTATTATTATCAGCTTGTGAGATCTTGTTTCAAACAGCAACTCCTACCATTGATTATTCAACGGCTGGTTGGGAGATTATCACTCCCCGCCCCATCAATACCACCACGGCGACGCCAGAGCCAACTGTTGAGTTTACGGATATTCCAACCCAACAACCAATCAACACTGATCCAATACCGACCAACACCACGCCTCTACCGACCAATACTAACACCCCATTGCCAAACACTCCCACAGCCTTGGCATGTTTATCTGAAGAGGGTGAAATTCGTCATGAGGTATTCCATAGCAATATCTTGGAAAAACCAATAGACATAAATATCTACCTTCCGCCCTGCTACGATCAAGATGCCCAGCGTCATTACCCAGTCCTTTACCTGCTCCATGGCTTGTATGCCAATTATGAGCAGTGGAATAGGCTCGGGGTGGATGAGATGGCAGATACATTGATAACATCTGGGAGAATTGAACCTTTGTTGATTGTCATGCCAGGAGAGACCAATTTTTATATGCTGGACTCCTCGAGTTTTGATGAGTTTGTGATGAATGAACTCATCCCATGGGTCGATGAAACCTTTAATACAATCCCAGAAAGGCAAGCGCGTGCCATTGGTGGGCTCTCCCGCGGCGCTGCCTGGGCACTTCGCATGGGGGTAGAAAACTGGCAAACCTTCAACGCCATCGGCACCCATAGCCTCCCCATTGTCAATTCTGAGGGCAGACGCCTGCTGAATTTGCTTAAAGCCATTCCCTTGGAGGACATGCCCGCTCTCTTCATGGACATTGGGGATAAAGACCCGGAGCTGCAGTACACCCTCGAATTCGAGAAAACCCTAACCCAGGCGAACATTCCTCATGTTTGGTACCTCTTCTTGGGTAGGCACGAAGAAGTTTACTGGGAGAAGCATGTCGAGGTTTACTTGCTCTGGTATGCTGATTCAATTGCCCCTGACAACGCACCATAAATTTCCCATAATGCAGTAAAATTAAACAAGTGGCTAATAAGAGCCCGATGATATTTGCCGAAAAAACTAATACAAACGAAA
>CAZJLN010000093.1:0-8303 GCA_964546745.1 uncultured Anaerolineaceae bacterium | reverse complement strand
TGAAGATGTGATTGAGTATTTCGGCAGCGGCGATGAAATGCACATGAACTTTCATTTTCCGCTCATGCCGCGAATCTTCCAGTCACTGGCCCTGGCCGACCGTGCCCCGTTGGTCGAGATCCTGGGGCGTACGCCTGAACTGCCGCAAGGCTTCAAGTGGGCCTCCTTCCTGCGCTGCCACGACGAATTGACGCTCGAAATGGTCACGCCGGAGGTGCGCCGCATGATGTGGGACTTCTACGCGCCCGAGCCCCGCATGCGCCTTAACATGGGCATCCGGCGCCGCCTGGCACCGCTGTTGGAGAACGATCCCAGGCGCATCCGCCTGACACATTCCATCCTGTTGACCCTCATTGGTTCTCCCACCATCTATTACGGTGATGAGATCGGCATGGGCGACAATATCTGGCTGGATGACCGCAACGGTGTGCGCACCCCCATGCAGTGGAATGCTGACCTCAATGCCGGCTTTTCAGAAACCCTGCCAGAAAATCTATACGCACCCGTTATTAGCGATGATGCTTATGGCTATCAGAAGGTTAATGTGGCAGCCCAAATGGACGACCCGCGCTCGCTTTTCAATCAGGTGCGCCATATGATTGCGGTGCGCAAGCAGTTCCCCTGCTTCGGCTTGGGCAGCTTTTCTTGGGCAGATGTGGGTACTAAAGCTGTGGCAGCTTATCAGCGGGAGTATCAAGATGAGCACCTCCTGATCCTCAACAACCTCAGCAGCCAAGATGTGGAAATTCACATGCCCAATGGGTCACTGCGTTATTTGAACGTTTTGGACGGACAGACCTGCGGCGGTGAAACCCTTATGTTAGGTGCTTATCATTATTTGTGGCTGTTGCCAAAATAGAATTACCAAATTTTGTGACGATCTGACAATAAGACGACTAGACTACCAGACTGAATGCGAGGTTAACGATGACCAAACTCATCTACGGCGGAATTGAAGGCGGCGGCACGAAATTCGTATGTGCCATAGGCGATGAAAAAGGGAAATCCCTAGCGGAAACACGCTTCCCTACCACCACCCCTGAGGAAACCCTGGGGCGCGCAATTACTTTCTTCCAAGAGCAACAGCTCACCTTTGGCACCATTGCTGCACTGGGGGTGGCGTGTTTTGGCCCACTCGACCCACAAGTGGACTCCCCTACATTCGGTCATATTCTGCCTACTCCCAAGCCCGGCTGGGCACACACCGATGTGGTCGGTACACTACAGAATGCCCTGATGGTGCCTGTTGGCTTTGATACCGACGTCAACGGCGCTGCCTTAGGCGAATTCCGCTGGGGGGCTGCACAGGGATTGCGCACTTTTGTCTACTTCACCATCGGCACAGGTGTGGGCGGTGGCGCTATGGTGGAAGGCAAACTCCTACATGGGCTGATCCACCCAGAGATGGGGCATATCGTCCTGCCGCATGACCTCAAGAAAGATCCCTTTGAAGGGAACTGTCCCTTCCACAAGGATTGTTTTGAGGGCTTATGCAGCGGTCCTGCCATGGAAAAGCGTTGGGGGCAGCGTGCAGAAACGCTTCCGCCCGATCACCCTGCTTGGGATTTGGAAGCGCATTACATTGCCCTTGCCCTGCAAAGCATCATCTGCACTCTCTCGCCACAGCGTATTATCCTCGGTGGCGGTGTCCCACAGCAGCCACAGCTCCTGCCGCTGGTGCGCCAAAAATTGGTTGCCTTCCTGAATGGTTATGTCCAATCCCCTGCCATTTTAGAGCATATCAACACATATATCGTCAACCCAGCCCTTGGGAGTGGGGCAGGTGTGGCAGGTGCCATTGCGCTGGCACAACAAGCTTTGGGAGGTGTGGCATGAGAATCGGCGAGTTTAATCCCCAACAGGAAGCATCGCGTGCATTAAAAGTGCTGCTTCCCCGCCTTGAGCAAGTGTTTGGCAGCAAAATCCAAACCCATCCACAAGCCTGGGTAGTCTTCAAGGAGCGTCTGGCGTCACATTTTCCTGCGCTCTTCCCGCTTTATCATCATCTTTATGGCAAGCGCTATGACTTCTTCCTGCAGCTTGAACATCTGCTTCAAATCCTTGCACAAGCCGTCTTTGAACGCCCGGCTGATTTACATGCGATGGATGCTGAGCGCGAAGCAAACCCCAACTGGTTCCAGGACAATGAAATGGTGGGCGGGGTGTGTTATGTGGACCTGTTTGCTGGAGATTTGGCAGGCATTCGTGCTAAAATCCCCTATTTTAAAGAACTCGGGCTCACTTACCTGCACCTGATGCCCCTCTTCAAAATGCCAGAGGGCGAAAATGACGGCGGCTATGCGGTCAGCAGCTTCCGTGAGGTACACCCGCCCTTGGGCACGATGCATGAGCTAGCAGACCTCTCTCGCGCACTGCGCAAAGAAGGCATCAGCCTGGTGTTGGACCTGATTATCAATCACACATCTAACGAGCACGAGTGGGCAGAGCGCGCAAAAGCTGGTGAAGAGCAATACCAAGAAATGTATGGCATTTTTCCAGATCGTACTATACCGGATATGTTTGAGAAAAACCTGCGCGAGATCTTTCCCGACGAACACCCTGGTGCTTTTACCTGGTTTGAAGATATCCAAAGCTGGGTCTGGACCACTTTCCATTCTTACCAGTGGGATTTAGACTACACCAACCCAGCGGTGTTCAACCGCATGGCAGGCGAGATGCTCTTCCTGGCTAATCAGGGCATTGAGATCTTCCGACTGGACGCTGTGGCGTTTATCTGGAAAGAACTTGGCACTGGCTGCGAGAACTTGCCCGAAGCGCACATGATCCTGCAGGGCTTTAACGCCCTGACACGCATAGTGGCGCCTTCCATGCTCTTCAAATCTGAAGCCATCGTACACCCAGACGACGTGGTCAAATATATTTCGCCTGAGGAATGCCAGCTCTCATACAATCCGCTCCTCATGGCGTTGCTGTGGAATTCGCTGGCAACCCGCAATGTGGACCTGCTTTCGCAGGCGCTGGCCGCCCGATTCAAGATACACCCTCAGACCGCCTGGGTTAATTATGTGCGCTGTCATGATGACATTGGCTGGACGTTTTCAGATGAGGATGCCGCCAAGCTTGGCGTCAACGGCTATGACCATCGTCGCTTTCTGAACGAGTTTTATCGCGGACGCTTCCCGGGTAGTTTTGCCCGCGGCTTGCCTTTCCAGGAGAATCCCAAAACCGGCGACTGTCGTATTTCAGGTACCTGTGCCTCTTTGGCAGGTTTGGAAAAAGCCCTCAACGAGGAAGGACCTGAGGAGGTGGAGCTTGCCCTCCGTAGAATTGCCCTGATGTATAACATCATCATGACGGTTGGCGGCATTCCACTCATTTATTTGGGCGATGAGATCGGCACGCTCAATGACTACAGCTACCAGGACCACCCCGATCATAAGGAAGACAGCCGATGGGTACACCGCCCGGTGGCAGATTGGGACAAATTTGCCATGCGTCACGACCCTACCTCCCCCGAGGGATGTGTCTACCAGAATATGCAGCAGATTATCCATTTTCGCAAGTCGCATCCTGCTTTGGCAGGTGGGGAATTGGAAGTGGTCTGGACCGACAACCCAGCTGTATTGGCATACACCCGCCCGGATGAACATAGCCGGCTGGTGATCTTTGCCAATTTCAGTGAGGTAGTGCAACTTGTTTCAGCACGCATTGTGCAGCAAAACAACCTAAAGGGAAAGAAGCGCCTCTTTGGTAGAAGTGACATCCAAAATGACGGTAGACTTTTGCTCCAACCGCTTGAGTTTGTAGTATTCGGATAAGTAATAAAAAAAGAAGCAAGATACAGGAAATAAGATATAAGATTCATGAAACAAAAATTTTCAGATTTTTAAAATCTGAATGGCTTTAAAACTCAGGAAAAGTTGCCACTTATGCAAACAGAGGGTGCCTGTAAAAACCTTGCATTTCTTGCATATCTTGCATATCTTGCATATCTAGCAGATGTCACTTTTTACCACCGGTCCGTCATGGCATACCAGAAAGCCCGGGGGAATGCCCAGCCTGAGGCAGGTCTCCTCCTCCAGCTCACACGAGCCACACAAGCCCACGCCGCAGCGGATGAGCGCTTCAAATGAGAGCTGCATTGGCACCTGTAGCTGCTGACATAGTTGCCCAATGGCCAACAGCATCCCCGTCGGTCCGCAAGCATACGCCACCGCTGACTCTTGCCCCTGCAAGGCTTGTAGCAAGGGTAGGATAACTAATCCCTGCACACCAGCGCTGCCGTCTTCTGTGGCGATCAGAACCTCGCAGCCCATTTGTGCAAAGAGTTCAACCATCAGCAGGTCAGCCTGGGTTTTAGCACCAAGACACACACTGACCTGATGCTCCAGTTGGCGCGCTTTTTGTGCCAGAAAGCGCAACGGCGCTGCCCCATATCCCCCACCCACCAGAACATGATGCTCGCCGGAAAGCACAAAGCCCTTCCCCAGTGGTCCGCGCACCCATACTTGCTCTCCAGCCATCAATTGGTTCAACGCATGGCTAACCTGACCCACATCAGCCACGGTCAGCATAAGAGGTTCATTCCCGCTGATGCTGAAGGGTTTTTCGCCAACACCTGGTAGCCATGCCATCACGTATTGACCTGGTTGGGCATCTTGCAGTGAACAGTCCATAACCAGAGTCTGTGTTTTTGAGTTTTCGCTGCGGTTTTCAATGACCCGAAAGGCAGTAAAAAATCCGTTCTTATTCATGATCTGATTGCCTTCCCACGCATTGCATCGATAGACTGATAATCAGCTTCCTGCATGAATGCCAACAACTCTGCCCCGATGCGTTCAAATGCGGTTGATCCATCCTGCCAAACCGCTGAGCCCACCCCTACCAGCGTCGCTCCTGCCATAATCATTTCAGCCGCATCCAGTCCACTGCATATCCCGCCCGTGCCAATGATGGGGATGGTTACCTGTTGGGCAATCTCCGCCACACAGCGCAGAGCAATCGGTTTTAGCGCAGGTCCGGATAGCCCACCGGTACGGTTTTTGAGGACAGGCATGCCGGCATGTGCATCGATCAGCATGGCAGGCATGGTATTGATGGCAGTAATGGCATCAGCGCATTCCGCTTCTACCGCATTGGCAATCCTGCCAATATCTGGCACGTTTGGTGCCAGCTTGATGCTGATGGGCAGGCTGACTGCCTGTCTGACTGCGCGCGTCACCTCTGCTGCGCTGGAAGCTGAGGCTGAGAAAGGCGTACCAAACTCACTGGCGACATTCGGGCAGGAGATATTGACTTCGATCAAATCCGGCCCTGCTTGCGCAATGATCTTTGCCACCTCACCAAATTGCTCGGTTGTAGGAGCAAAGATGCTGGCAATTAGGGGTACGCCCAATGCAGCCAACCGCTTTTTGGTTTCGATCAACAGAGGTACTTCTTCTTGCGCGCCTGGGTTGGTTAACCCAATGGCATTGATCACGCCTCCTTCCCAGGCCAGCGCTACGGGGTTCTCATGCCCGGCACGCGGCTCGGGTCCACAACTTTTCGAGGTGATGCCGCCGGCACCTGCCTTTGCACAGCGCTCCATCAGGCTGGGGCTGGTACCCAGGATGCCGGATGCCAACACTAATGGGTTGTGTAAATGCAAGTGAAGAAAGGTCGTCCGAAGGCTACTCATCCAGCTCATTCCTTTAAATATGCTATTACCGTATCATGGGTTTCAGCATCAATCAAGGCATGCGCCTTGATGGTATCCAGGATCGCAAAGATATCCAACACCGGATGTACGCGAATGCCATGTTGAGCCATCGCTTCAATACCGCCCTGCTTGCGATCCACCAACACCACCACATCTTTAACCAGCAAGCCAGCCCCTCGTAGGGTCTCAGCCGCAGTCAGGATGCTGCCGCCGCTAGTGATGACATCTTCCAACATCACGGCAGTCTGTCCCTCCTCAAAAGAGCCTTCGATCATCTGACCTGTGCCGTGCGCCTTGGCTTCCTTACGCGGATAAATGAGAGGCATGTTCAGTTTCCAGGCTGCTACTGCGCTGACTGGCAAGGCCGCATAAGGTACGCCAGCCACCAGGTCAAAGCGCAGGGTCTTCATTAGCTCCAGATAGGCAGCTGCAGCCTGTTTGAACAGCTGCGGGAAGGATACGACCCTTCGCAGGTCGATGTAAATTGGGGACTGCTTTCCAGAGGCAAGGGTAAAGCTGCCAAATTTAATACACCCGTGTTCAAACAGCAGCAGGATCAGTTTTTCCTTTTCGGATAGTAACGGTTGAGGCTTGAAGTTTTGCCTGAAATGATTGATGGCATCACGCAGTTCTACGGCTGCCTGATGGGGATCTGGAGCATTCAGCACAGAGCGGGAGACCGGGATGATCATGCCCATACCATCTGCGCGCAGACCCGCCTGCAGGGCTTGTGCCAGGTCGCCGCCTTGCGCACCGACACCGGGGGCTAGGAACCAATACTCCGGGCAAAGGGCACGGATTTCTTGCATTGCATCGGGTTGTGTGGCACCGATGACAAAACCAATTTGCTCTGGGCTTCCCCAGGTTTGGGCGGTTTGGGCAATGAACTGATACAGTGGCGGTTCGCCATGCATTTGAATCTCTTTTGCAGACGGATTGGAAGTCTGCACCAGGACAAAAGCAGCCTTATCAGGGTTCTTCAAGAAGGGTTTGACCCCATCCGCCCCCAGGTAGGGGCTAATTGTCACAGCATCTGCACCATAATGCTCAAAAATGCCACGCGCATACGCCTCAGCGGTGGATCCAATGTCACCACGCTTGGCATCCAGCAGCACCGGAATGTGCGGTGGAATGGCTTCGATGATCTCTACCATTGCCCGCACACCCTTGGGACCGAACTGCTCATAAAAGCCAAAGTTTGGTTTATAGCAGCACACCACATCCGATGTTTTGGCAATCAGGTCCTTACCCCAAGTGACCAGACGTGAAAATATGTCCACCCCATCTGGCAGCAGGGCTTCCACAGGGTCCATTCCAACACATAATAATGAATTGTTGCGTTGAGCCGCTTTAGTTACCTTTTCAAAAAAGTTCATGGTTCGCTCCTTATCTTTAGAATGATTTGATTATGCCTGTCCAAGCACGGCTGCCAGCAGTGCCATACGGATGAACATGCCGTTCTGCACCTGGCGGAAATATGCTGCACGCGGATCTTTGTCCACGCCATAGTGAATCTCACCCACCCTGGGGAGAGGATGCATTACAATCATTTTCTTTTTCGCCAGTGCCAATAAATCAGGGGTGATTTCAAAGTAGTTCTTAACTTGCTCATACTGCGTCAGGTCGGAAAAGCGTTCTTTCTGGATGCGGGTGACGTAAAGCACATCTGCATTCTCAATTACATCTGCCACCTTGCTGGTCTCACGCACTTTAATGCCCTTGTCAATCAGGTCATTCATCAGGTCAAGTGGTAAGCGTAATGTGTCAGGCGAGACAAAACGCAGGGAGACATCATATTGAGAGAGCAGCTTGGTGAGGCTATGCACCGTGCGCCCATAGCGCAAATCACCGATCATGGCAACCTTTAGCCCATCGATCTTGCCGAGCTCTTTTTCAATAGTATACAGGTCAAGCAGTGCCTGGGTGGGATGCTCTCCAGCGCCATCGCCTGCGTTGATGATCGGTACGTGCGCATACTTGGCAGCAGTTGCACTTGACCCAATTTCCGGGTGGCGCAGGACAATTACATCACAATACTGCTCCAAAGTGAGCATGCTGTCGATCAAAGATTCGCCTTTAGAGACCGAGGAGAATTGAATACCCTCCGTGATGGGGATAACCTTGCCGCCCAGTCGGGTCATCGCAGCAATGAAAGAGGAGCTGGTGCGGGTGCTGGGTTCATAGAAGACACATGCTAGGGTATAGGCTTTGAGCAGGTCGCAAGTGCCCCAACGATCTGACATTTGCGCCATCTCATCAGCACGCTCAAAAATATAGTGTAGGTCGTCTTTGCTGAATTGGCTAACGCTCAGGATATCTTGCTGATAAAAACCATTCGCATTTTTGGGACCACGCTGAAATGTGTCCAGGTTGAATAAAGGTGATAAAGATTTTTGTTCCATTCTTGCATCTCCTGATAAAAGTCTCAATTAATATTGCAGGACTTTTCCGTCCGTGTAGACTTCTTTTCCTTTTAAAACAACATGTGTGAGGCGACCGGTCATAGGCATTCCTGTAAAGGGCGACCAGCCGCATTTAGTATAGAGCGGATGATCCGGGAATGTATAAGTGCTGTGTTCATCCACTTCAATCATAGTATCTGGCTGCTCAGGAAGGTGATAGATGCGACGAGGATGGGTACAGA
>CAZJLN010000092.1:0-8312 GCA_964546745.1 uncultured Anaerolineaceae bacterium | reverse complement strand
TTACGCGGTCACCCAAAGAACGGACAACGATGGCTGTATACTCAGCAAAAGCACGAACAATTGAGCGGTCAAGCCAACCATCGAGTAAGGCTGTCGGAAGATCCCAATGGTAAAGAGTAACAAGAGGAGTAATCTCAGCAGCTAATAGCGCATCAACCAATCTGTTGTAAAAATCTAATCCTGCCTGATTCACATTCCCCCCTCCGTTTGGAATTATTCGTGGCCAAGACAGAGAAAAACGATAGGATTTGTATCCAAGGGATTTCATCAAACTTATATCGTTTTGCCAGAGATGATAATGGTCACAAGCAACATCCCCTGTATCGCCATTTTTTATTTTCCCGGGTGTATGAGAAAAAGAGTCCCAAATTGATTCCCCCTTGCCATCATCTTGCATACCTCCTTCAATTTGGTAGGATGCAGTAGCAGTACCCCAAAGAAAGTTATCTGGAAATTTTACAAGTTTTGCCATTTCTTTGGTCCCTCGAGCCTAATAAACCAATTGCTTAAAACTGGCTTTAAGTAGTGGATACATCTCCTTATACATACTGTGTGCACTACGATATAATAAGAAATTCTCAGGATTAGGCTTTCTTTGACCAACAATATGTACAGTCTGATGACAAGCTGAAACAACATCTGGCCAGTTTCCAACCCCAACTCCCCCAAGCAATGCTGCTCCAAAAGCTGCTCCTTCCTTTGTATTGACAGTCACAAGTTCGCTTTCCAAAACATCAGCTAAGATTTGACGCCATAATCCACCTTTTGTTCCTCCTCCCGAAGCTCGCACTTGCCTAATTTGTTCCAAACCAGCAGCTTGAATTAGATTAAAGCAGTCTTTTAAACCAAAGGCAACTCCTTCTAATACTGCACGGGTCATATGACCTCGAGTATGGCGGAGGGTCAGACCAATAAAGGCACCCCGCGCATAAGGATCTGGATAAGGTGTTCGCTCTCCGCTTAAGTAAGGTAAGAATAACAAACCCTCACTTCCAGCTGGAATTGTCTCTGCTTCATATAATAATTCATCAAAACTCATATTTGAAGACAAGGTATCTCGAAACCATTGGAGACTTCCAGCAGCAGAAAGCATCACACCCATAAAATGCCACATACCTGGTACGGCATGGCAAAAGGCATGTAAGCGTCCCTCTGGTTCAATCAAGGCAGAAGGAGTGGTAGCAAAAACTACGCCACTGGTTCCCACTGTTAAACCAATGATTCCTGGCTCTACAGCTCCAACCCCTACTGCCTGGGCTGCCTGATCGCCACCACCAGCAGTCACAGGTGTCCCTTCGACCAGACCAGTTAATTTTGCAGCTTCGGAGGTGATGAAACCAGTTATTTGTGGTCCTTCAAAAGTCTGTGGCATCCATCGGTGAGGAATATCCAAAACCTCCAGCAATTCTGTAGACCAATCTCTTTCTTTAAGATCAAACAAAACTGTTCCTGAACCGTCGGCTTTATCCATCGCGAATTCATTGGTGAGTTTGTAACGGATATAATCCTTAGGTAAAAGCACGTGGCATGCTTTGTCATACATCTCCGGCTCATTTTGTGCTACCCAAAGTATCTTTGGCGCAGTGAAACCCGTTAGTGCAACATTCCCGCTAATTTGGATGAATCTTTCTTTACCAACTCTTTCGTGAATCTCATCACATTGCTTTTGAGTCCGCTGGTCATTCCAAAGAATTGCTGGTCGTAAAACTTCACCTTTTGCGTCAAGCAAAACAAGTCCATGCATTTGTCCTGTTAATCCAATTGCGGCTACATCATGAGGGTCAATTCGAGCTTGGGTAATAACAGAATTGATGCTATTAATCACTGCCAACCACCATTCTCGAGGATCCTGCTCAGACCACAGAGGCTTGGGCGTTGATAATGTATGAGGTGAGGAAGCAGTACACAATACGCTTCCTAGTTGATCAATTAGAAGGGATTTGCTGCCTGTTGTTGAAATATCAATACCCAAGTAATATGCCATGTTCTTTCTCCTTGATGATAGGTAAGGTTTCCTTTTATGTAATTATCTGACTTGCACCGGACAAACAAATACTCTATCTTTAACAACTTCCAAATTCTTGCCTATAATTTCAAATTCTGATTCTAAACGGATATCTCCAGATGATGCTCCAACCATCACTTTAATTTTCCCTGGTTCTAGCACAAGATTTAGACCCTCTCCGTAATAAGCTAACATGTTGACAGGTAATTGAAAGCTTATATGTCGTTTTTCTCCCGGTGACAGATGCACACGGGTAAATCCACGCAATTCTTTGACTGGACGTGGAAAATAGGCATATTCATCTCTTGTATAAAGTTGGATAACTTCATCCCCATCCACCTTTCCAACATTGGAAACATCCAGAGATATGACTATATATTCATTTATTCCAGCATTCGTGCGATCAAGGACAAGGTTGCTGTAATTAAATTGTGTGTAACTCAGCCCATGACCAAAAGGAAAAAGCGGCTCGACGCTTTCAGAAACATAATCATGGTAAATGTTAGAGTGCATACCCGAAGGTTTGTGGTTGTAAAAATTAGGAATTTGTCCAACAGAACGAACGATTGAGACAGGCAACCTGCCACCAGGATTAACATCTCCAAAGAGAGCCTTGGCTATCGCTTGTCCGCCTTCTTCGCCTGGAACCCACGCTTCCAGCACAGCATTGGAATCTTCAATTAGCTCAGAAACGGAAAGAGGTCTTCCATTAATCATGACTAAGATCACTGGTTTCCCAGTGTCCAATATTTTCTTCACGAGTGCAGATTGCACACCTGGAAGTCCTAATTCAGTGGAATCCCTGAACTCACCCGTAGTACATTTTTTAGCTAGCCCTGAAATATGTCCAATCACTATTACAACTGCATCTGCCTGGTTAGCAATGTCTATGGCTTCTGCAAATCCTGTAACGTCGTTAGAATTGACATCACAACCCTTTGCGAAGAGGACATTCGCGTCGATTGGGAGAATTTGTCTGATGCTTTCCAAAACTGTATTGATTTTTACTGGTAATCTTTCAATTTCAGACTGGGAAAGTCCACAATAAGCAGAATTAAAAGGTGGATCCTGATGCATAAGCTCGAGAACGGCTGAGTAAGAATAGTCACCCATCATACACCGTCCTGAGTCTGCATTTGGACCAATCACTGCCAAATTCTTTATATCTTTTCTTAATGGCAAAAGACCATCGTTCTTAAGTAATACCAGGCTTTGGCAAGCAATTCTATTTGCTAGATCTCTGTTAGTCTGTGTCTCAAATTGAGCTAATACTCCATCTTCATCAACATAAGGATTCTCGAACAAGCCTAATTCTATTTTCTTCTGTAAATGTCTTCGGATGGATAAATCAATCGTCTCCATTGAAATTTCACCAGATTCCAGTGCTTCAGTTAGTCCTGTGAAATAGCAATCAAAGGTAGGCAATTCCACATCAATGCCAGCTGTTAATGCTTTGATAGCAGCTTCTTTGCGGTTTTTTGCGGCTTGGTGATAGTTATGGATCATAACCACTGCTTCATAATCTGATACTACGAGTCCATCAAATCCTAATTTAGAGCGTAATAGATCGGTCAGAATACGCTTGGATGCTGCAACTAACTCACCATCCAATTCTGGATAGGCATTCATCATAGACATGAGCCCTGCATCACGAATTGCCGCCTGGAATGGAGCCATGTAAACATCCCATAAGTCTCTGTCACCTAAGTGTACTGGACCACAGTTGAGACCCCCTTGTGAAAATGCATGTCCGATAAAATGCTTCCCCGTTGCTATGATTCCCTGTGTTGGATTATCTCCTTGCAGACCCTGGATGTAAGCCATACCGAATTGACTAACTAATAATGGATCCTCACCAAAGGTTTCCTCTATACGACCCCAACGGGGATCACGACCAACATCCAGAACAGGTGCCAATCCCTGACGAGCACCCATGGCAAGCATCTGCTGACGGATATGCTCAGTCATTTCTTTTGCAAGCTCAGGTTGAAAAGTACTGGCTAAGCCTATCATTTGAGGAAAAACGGTGCTTTCCAACGCCATTAATCCAGCACAGCATTCTTCGTGGTTTATTGCTGGTATACCAAGTCGTGTTTGTTCTATCAAAAACTTCTGGATCTGGTTATAAGCTTTCGCAGCTTGTTTAGGTGATAAATTTCCTGAACCTGCGATGCGGGTAATTTGACCAATACCATTACTGAGCTTTTCCTTGACCTTAAATTGGTCTAACTGCCCTGCAGTTTGAAGCTCATAAAACCAATAACCTCCCAATTGGCGAATTTTTTCTTCAAGTGTCATTTGTTCCAGTAACACATCAATTTGCTTTTGGATAATCGTGCGTCGATTTAACATATTAATTAATCTTTCTTTTTTTCTAGTGTCGCATGCCTAAAAGCAGATCAATGGTGAGTTGATCCAAGCGTTCATATTTGAGCCCTCTGCTGGCAATCGACTTACGGTCAAATTCGTGAGCTTTGATGGCTTGCGCTTTCTCAGCTGTGTATTTACCAAACAGTAGTGCCAATTCAGGATCTTCCGCATTGATCTCTGCCAGTATCGCCTGGATCTCAGGATCTGCATTGAATTGTGCAGCTTTTTCCTTCAACATCAGGTACGTTCTCATGCATCCGCGTGCAAAGTCTTTCACACCTTCATAATCCTCTGTGCGGTAGGCATGTGCATCATAATGTCGTGAGCCATCATATCCCACATCTTCAAGGAATTTCACCAGATAAAAAGCTGCTTTGATGTCCCTTGATCCAAAGCGCAAGTCTTGATCATACCGTCCTGGATACTGGTCATTCAGGTCAATGTGGAATAACTTGCCTGCTTCCCATGCCTGAGCTACGCCATGCATGAAGTTGATGCCTGCCATGTGTTCATGCGCTACTTCTGGGTTGACCCCTACCATCTCTGGATGATCCAACGTTGCGATAAAGCCCAGCATGTGCCCGGTGGTTGGGTTGTAGATATCTCCTCGGGGCTCATTGGGTTTGGCTTCCAGTGCAAACTTCAGACCATAATTATGGTCTATGGCATATTCACATAGAAAGTTGATGGCTTCGCGATTGCGTTTGATCGCATCAACCGCGCTCTTGCTGCTGTCTGTCTCCGTGCCTTCCCGTCCCCCCCAGAATACATACACCTTAGCCCCAAACTCTACCCCAAGGTCGATCGCCCGCATCGTCTTCTGTAGGGCATAGGCACGTACCTTAGGATCGTTGCTGGTAAAAGCGCCGTCCTTAAATACTGGGTCGCCAAACAGGTTGGTGGTTGCCATGGGAACCACCAGTCCGGTATCGTTCAATGCTTTGCGAAAGTCACGCTTGATGGCAGCTTCTTCTGCGGGTGTTGCATCTATAGGGATCAGGTCATTGTCGTGGAAGTTGACGCCGTAGGCTCCAACTTCTCCTAACAGGTAAACTAGCTCAGCTGGGGTTTTCTCTTCTCGCACAGGATCTCCGAAGGGATCCCGCCCCTTTGAGCCGACCGTCCACAGGCCAAAGGTGAATTTGTCTTCAGGTTTTGGGGTATATGATTTCATTTGTTTCTGCTCCTTTTAAAAATTTTGGTTTTCGTAGTGCTTTGGATAAATTTTCGTTTTAATAATTTTGTAAACACATTTCTCTCATCTCAGTTTCACTGACACAGTCACTTCTTGGACACCTGATGGCGGTATAGGGATAACAGTGCCTTCTATTTGCTGTCCATTTACAATCAGCTCCACTGAGTTACCAGTGCCTACCCGTTCAACATGGATCTTATAGAGCACACCTCTGAATTGTCTATATACATCAAATCCCATCCAGTCCTTCGGAATAACTGGATGGACCGAAAGTCCATTATATGTTGGCTTAATCCCCAGGATATACTGTGTAATTGCAACGTAATTCCAACTTGCAGTACCTGTAAGCCAGGAATTCTTAGCTTCGCCATGGGTAAGCGCATCTTTCCCTGCTATCGTCTGAGCATAGACGTAGGGCTCACTTCTGTGCACTTCACTGATCGTTTCTCGTGCAGATGGATTAATTTTTAAGTAGTAATCAAAGGCTCGATCCCCTCTTCCAATCATGCTTTCAGCTATCATTATCCAAGGGTTTGAGTGGCAGAAAATACTTGCATTTTCTTTGTATCCAGGCGGATAGGATGATATTTCCCCTAAATTCAGGTAATAATGCATAAAAGCCGGGTTTAATAAAACGATACCGTGAGAAGTGGAGAGATATTCACCGACAGAATCAAGCGCCTGCTTTGCTTCTCCATTTTCTAGCCCCAAACCAGCCATAATACACATTCCCTGTGGCTCAATAAAAATCTTTCCTTCACTATTGATATGTGAACCAATAGGTTCGCCATAAGCATCATAAGCACGCCGGAACCAATTCCCATCCCAACCAGCTTTCCAAATCACATCCTCCATTTCTCGCGCTTTTTCTCTATAAAAAGAACTCGAATTCATTATGAATTCCTTGTTTCTAGCTTCATTACCATACAGATCCGCCAATTGACCCATCTCATTACACGCCAGAATAAACTGACCGGCAATAAAGACACTCTCAGCGATTTTTCCTTCTTGGTTAGTTGTGGTTTGAAAAGATTGTCCAGGTGTATTCGAAAAACAGTTGAGGTTGAGGCAATCATTCCAATCTGCTCTACCAATTAGAGGAAGTTGGTGTGGTCCAAGGTTGTCTAATGTGTACTGTATTGCGCGCTGAAGATGTTCATAAAGTGGCTGTTCTGTGGCTATTTGGTTTTCATAGGGAACAAGCTCATCGAGAATGGAAAAATCTCCGGTCTCTTTTATATAAGCAACAACACCTAATACCAGCCATAGAGGATCATCATTAAAGCCTGATCCTACATCATTGTTTCCGCGTTTAGTCAGTGGTTGATATTGATGAAAGGCACCGCCATTGTTTAGTTGAGTAGCTGCGAGTTCAAGAATTCGCTCTCTTGCCCGCTCAGGGATCATATGCACAAATCCTAGCAAATCCTGGTTCGAATCTCGAAATCCCATTCCCCTTCCAATGCCACTTTCAAAGTAAGAAGCAGACCGGCTTAAGTTGAAAGTAACCATACATTGATAAGCATTCCAAATATTTACCATGCGATTGGTATGGATATCAGGAGTCTTGACGATTAATTTACCTTGCAGATCTTTCCAGTAAGCTTTTAGTTCCTCTAAAGCAGCGTTGACCCGCGAGGAATCCAAATATTCGCGGATAATTGGCCAAACATCTAATTTGTTAATTGTGTTTGAGCCGGCAGGATTAAACTTTTGAGTTTGAGGATTCTCATGGTACCCAAGCAAGAAGATTACACGCTTACTTTCTGATGGTTTTACTACCAACTTGATATGATGAGAACCGATAGGCTGCCAGCCATGAGCTACAGAATTTGTTGACTCACCTTTTTCAACCACAATAGGCTGATCCCATCCCCGGTAAGGGCCAAGAAATGGGTCGCGTTGGGTATCAAAACCTACTAAAGGTTCTGAGCAAGCAAAGTAAGCGAAATGGTTTCTTCGTTCACGATACTCAGTTTTATGAAACAGTGTGCTATATTCAGGAGAATGTCTTCCATTCGGTCGGTTTATTTCTGGAACCTCTACTTCAGCTGTATTAAAATTTCGTTGGAAATTTGTAGAATCATCCAAGGCATCCCAAAGTGCAAATTCAATTGCAGAGAATAGATCAATTTGGGCTTCCTCCGCCCTATTATTTGTGAGGGTTAGGTCCCAAATCTCTAACGAAGCGCTCAATGGAACAAAGTATTGAATACTCGTATTAATACCCATTTTGGAGGATTCTATTTTTGTATAACCCATGCCATGTCTACATTCATAAGTATCAAGCTTTGCACAAGTTGGCATCCATGTCGGAGACCAGTAATCGCCAGATGTGTTGTCACGCAAGTAGATATAACGCCCTCCCATATCCAAGGGAGTGTTGTTGTAACGATAACGGGTTAATCGACGCAAGCGTGCGTCCTTATAAAAGGAATAACCACCAGCGGTATTGGAGATCAGACCGAAATAGGATTCTTTACCCAGATAATTGATCCAAGGCAAGGGAGTATCAGGGCGTGTGATTACATATTCCCTGTTTTCATCATCAAAAAAGCCAAATTGCATGTGTATGCCTCCATTAGAAATTTGGATTTTTCCGGGAAAAAACCTGTGGAAAGGTTAAATCTTCTTACATCCAATCAACAGGTATTTCGCCAGATTTTTGCCACGAGCTAATGAGTTGGATTTTACTCCTTTACGGCACCCATTGAAATCCCATTCACGATATAACGTGAGAAT
>CAZJLN010000091.1:5439-8334 GCA_964546745.1 uncultured Anaerolineaceae bacterium | reverse complement strand
AGGGGGTATGAGACAGGAGGCGTACCTGGTGCTCCAGGCTTAAGCACTCGGTGATGGTAAAAAGATATTTTTCCCCGCCGCCGGTTATGACCTCTTTGAATGGATAGAAAATGCCGACTTTCATAACGTCGCCGGAGCAGAGTGGTGAAGAATAGTATGCTTCAAATCATATTCGATGGCGTCGAGCATGTGTGTGAGAGTATATCGTTCACGTACCGTCTTTTTACCCGCCTCAGACAATCGCGCATATAAAGCCCTGTCATATGCCAGACGCTCTATCTGTCCGGCAAGCGCATCATAATTGCCGGGAGAAAACAACAGGCAGTTTTCACCGTCCTGCACCAGTTCGCTGCTGCCGCCGGTCCCGGTATGAATGACCGGTATGCCGGCAATCATGCCTTCCAGGAAAACCATACCGAGCGGCTCTCTCCATATGGAAGGAATGATTAACATGTGATGATCCTTGTAGAGATTGATTAATTCGTTTCTCTCCAAGTTGAGCTCAAATGTGATACGGGCTCCCAATTGCAAATCATCCGCCATCTTCAACAATTCATCATAGTAGGGCTCATCCAGCTTTTTCCCAACCATCGTGAGGCGAAAATCAATGCCCCGCGCATTCAGCAGGCCGCATGCCTGCAGCAGGGTATGCGGACCCTTGCTGCGCAGCAGGTTGCCCACGTACAGGAGTTTGAGCGGAGTTGCCGGCTCATTCCCGCCGCGGGGCGGTTCCTGGGCGAGGGCGGAAAACGGACCCTCCTCGGTATTAAGGCCGTAGTAGATCACCCGTGCCGTGTCGACCGGCAAACCCGCCTGCAGGGCATCCTCTTTCAGCAGGTTGCAGGCGTAGTGAACATGGCGAAGCGGAAAGGGCCTGAATCGAACGGTATACCCGAACAGAGACAGCAGAGCGCCCAGAATCCTTTTTGCCGCTTTCACCAGCGGATTCTTCTCCCTTTTCATCCAGAAGCCGATCCATGGTTCGTGATACAGGCTGAAACCTTCAGGGGCTATGTTCTCATGCAATTTGGTCAGCCAGTGCTCGAAGATGTAGAATGCCACCGGGGTGCCCAGTTGCTGGGTTTTATAGAGAAGGGAATAGGAAAGCCCCAGACCGTTCCAGATGTAAATAATATCTGGGGAGACCTTTTGGTAAAAATGAAGAAACCTCCTCCAGTCGGTGAGTTCAGAAAGAAGCAGCGGGATAAAGTAAAGCGGCTTCCACATCTTGTATTGGCGCAGGGGATACCGGGGGGAGAAGATCCGGTAGACTGTTCCATCCTGCGACACCGCGTCCACGCCATAGGTGCTGGTGAACACCGTAACTTCATGTCCCCTTTTCCTGAGGCCGTCCACCACATCCCGGCAGCCCAGCTCATAGCCGCCCATGAAATACGGAGGGTAGAGATTTGAGATGACTAATATTCGCATTGCGGATATCACTTTGCAGGCAGACTGTTTTTACTTTCTTGCCACGCACCAGATACTGTCATAAAAAAATAGTCGTAACGGGTAGATCATGGAAAATGGGAAAAGCTCCAAAATAATTCTCCCCAGTAAAATCCTGGGATTCGATAAGGGTGCGTCAATCCATCGCACGCCCAGCCAGCCGCAACTATGCAGCCGTATTTTAGCTTTTTTGAAACCACTCGCATTTAAATATTTTTTTAGCTCAGCGGGACTCATTTCATTGACGTGCATTGCGATCTGATACTCATTTCGGGGATTGCGGGGCGGTTGCTCTTTTCTTCCCAATAGGATATTTAGAAATGTCCTCATAACTCTCCAATAGGCATAGCCAATGAAAAACAATTTATTTGGAGCGGTGTGAATGATAAGCTTTCCTCCCTTTTTCAAATAGTAAAAGGAATTGCTTAACACCTTGCTCAATTCCTCCGGGTAGAGGTGTTCGGCAAAATCCAGAAGAAATATACAGTCAAAGGAATCGGCGGGGAATGCAAGTGACTTACTGTCATGCTGCATGAACAATGCTTTTTCTCTGATTGCTTCAGGATAGGCCTGTAGCGCCTTCTGAGCGAGCTCTATGGCGCTGGCTGAATAATCGATACCGGTTGCACGCGCTCCGTTCCTTGCACAATTGATAACCAGTTCACCTCTGCCGCAGCCTAAATCCAATATTTCCATCCCCGGCTTGAGATCGGCAAGTGCAAGCGCTCTTTTATATCGCTCATCAAGTGTTGCACCGCATGACCTGTTAAATTCTTCCCAGCCTGCGTTCTCGGTTAGAAAGTATTCAGTGGTATAGAGCTTACTGTCAACCTGTCTCATGCTGGAGTTTCCTGTGAAATAAAAATTTCTTCATGCTTAACAATCAAATGAATTATATGGAGGGACGCGCTCCGTCGCGTCCGGACACTGTGTGCGGCCACGACAGAGCATGGCCCTCCATCATCGACTATCATCCTGTGACTTGATCGCAGGATCCAATAAAACATTTCCGGATTCTGTGGTCAAGCCACAGAATGACCCTCCCGGGCAATTGCCTTTATTCTGTGGCCGCAACGAAGCGTGAGCACCCATCCTTCATCGGCTTTAGCCGAGACTGTCATTTCGAAGGAGCAAAGCGACTGAGAAATCTTATTCCATTTTCGAATCAAAACTAAGGCACGCGGTATACGCCGCAGTGAAACTATTTTCGAAATACTTGCCCAAAAACTCACTGAGCATGACCATCCATTGAATTTCTTTCAGGTGATTTCGCAGGGAATAGACAACTCCATTTTCTTTTCGATCCCATAAGACCCGACAGCCTTTTGCTTTGAGGAGGCTTGTAATTTCTTTGAGCGTGTAGTCATAAAGATGGTTCGGGTTTTTAGGCCAGATTGCCTTGAACATATTCAATAACCGGTAGCTCAGACTTTTCTCCAGCGGCAC
>CAZJLN010000091.1:0-5429 GCA_964546745.1 uncultured Anaerolineaceae bacterium | reverse complement strand
CCCCGGGGCAGGTGCTCAACAATGTCTATCAGGAGGATCCCCCCGAAGCTTTTTGGGTTAAAGGGAAGTTTCAGCCCGTCGGCGCATGTCATCGGAATGTCGATGCATTTCCCTTCCAGCAACATCCGGATCGAAATATCCATTCCCACTGTACTAAATCCATTGTCCCTGAGATAGAGGGAATTAACCAATAATCCGCATCCAAGATCCAGCACGGGGTCCCTTTTCTTTAAAAAAGGGAGCAGTTGGTGCAGGTACGGATGCCGGTCCCGTCCTTTGAGGAGGTCCAATTCTCGTTGAAATAGTTCCTGGGTTGTCTGGGTCATAAGATAGAATTCAGAATTCAGGAGTCAGAAGACAGGAGACGGAATCCTGCAAGTCGTTGCAGGTTACAGGTTTGTAATCATCCGCCTGTATCTTGCATCAATCATCGCATTTTAGCAGAGCCTGTCATTTCGAAGGAGCAATGCGACTGAGAAATCTTATAGACAATAAAATAACAAAGACAAGATTCCTCACATTCGTTCGGAATGACATGCATTCTCAAATTCACAGGCGTAGGGGCGTATTGCAATACGCCCTGTTTTTCATAGCTGGGATTCAGTTTATTTGTCATCCTGCACCATCCAATTCGTCATCCTGCGACTTGATCGCAGGATCCATTAAACAATACTGGATTCTGTGGTCAAGCCACAGAATGACCCTCTAAGGGCCATTACAGGTATTCTCCGGCCACGACAGGGCGTGGCCTTCCGGAATTTAAGTTCGACGTTGGCTGTTGGAAGTTGAATGTTCAACGTTAATTGTTTCCACTGCAAACTGTAAACTTAAAGCTGTGAACCGTCGTCCGTCGACCATGGACCATCGACTGCTTTTCCCTGAACCCTCATTTTTCACCACGAAGGGCACGAAGGAAAACCTCGAAGATCACGAAGGAAAGACATAAATCCTAGGGGCAATCCCCTGTGCGTGCCCGGATATCGAGGGCAACCACAGTGGGTTGCCCCTACGTTCTTTCTTCGTGGTCTTCGTGGTTCATTCTTGTTTTTCTTCGTGCGCTTCGTGGTTCACGCTTGTCGTGTCTCTCCTCAGGGGCAGCTTGTCAATTAAAGCACTGATCCTCCTCTCATAAGGTTCGGGCAATATGGTGGCGACTTCCTTGGCAATACGGATGTCATCGCCGGTTATGGTTTTAAACACAAAGATCAGGACTGGATAGAAAAGCAGGGCTGCAAGAAATACGACCACAATGCCCATGCTGCCGGGATAATAGCTTCCCACCGCCCAGAGGATAAACGCCAGTGGTACATTGGGTAGTATGCACCTGCCCACCTCCCGCCATGGGAATGAAAAGCCAAGCTTTTTTTGTACGATCCACAGCCAGACAAAGAAAGATGCAATCCGGATAGCAGAATTGGCAACCGCGGCGCCCGTAGCTCCGAATTGCGGAATGAGCAGAAGGTCGAGCGCTATGTTAACAGCAGCTTGCAGGGTAACATACTTTGCCTGTATGTCGGAGCGGTTGACGGCGAGAATGACATTGGCAAATATTATCCCCATGGCGGAGAATAAGGCGCTCACTAACAAAATAATCAGCAGGGGTGAGACCGTCGTATAGGCCGGAGAGTACATGAGCACAATAAGCGGTTTCGCGACCGCGATGAAACACATGCAGAGCGGGAGATAAAAAATCATCATAACCTTTACTGACTTGGCATAGATATTCTGAACGCCTTGCGTATATCCCGCTCCATGAAAATTGGACAAGACCGGGAATATGACCGCTGCGAAAAGCGAAGCCAGCGTGGTCAGTATCATCACGGTGTTGAAGGCGATGCTGTAAAAGGCGATGGCCTCAGAGGTGGAATACATCTTGAGGAAAAAGATTCCTGATTTCTGCCAGACGATCAGGCTCAGCAGAACAGTCCAGTACACGTGCAGGGAATAGCGCGCGATAGTATCCCGAAGCTTTTTCGGTATTTTCAGCCATCCGGTAAAATCAAGTGCAAGACCTGTGCTCTTGACCAGTATCAGGGTCTGAAGCAGCCCCCCGATGAGCGAAATGGCTATCAATCCCATTATGCCGGCATCCAGCTTGATGCACAGGACAACGAGCGCTGTTTGCAGCAGGCTTATGCTGCTTCCCACTATGGAGATGAGCCTGAAATTTTGCAGCCCCTGGAAGACCGCGGTCAGAAAAGCGCTCATGCACACCGGAATGAGCGATATGAATGCGATGAGGTAATAGTCCTTGTGATCCGGCAGGAGGTTGAAGTAAAAGAGGAGGATTAAGATGATGGAAACGAGAAGTGAGATGATGAATTGAAGCTGCAGCAAAGTGGCATAGATTATGTTTGCGTGTGCCTTGTCCTCGCTGCCGATCAGTTCCGAGAGGAATTTGGTTATGGCGTTGGGCAACCCCAGGCATATTACCAGGGAAATGACACCGATAAGCCAGATAACATAGCTGTATTCGCCCATCAGCTCCGGCCCGAGATAGCGGGCGACGAGGATGGACATTACCAGGCCGGTTACGCCCTGGATCACGAAGAGGATTAAATTCCAGACGGAATTTTTAAATATGTTTATGGAAATGGGAGCCGGTTGCATAGAAGTCAGGCGTCAATAAAATATAAACAAACCACGAAGATCACGAAGCTGTAACCACGAAGCACACGAAGAAAGAAACACGAAGAGCACGAAGAGAGAAGCATGAAATCGCAGTGGCAGGAACCTATGTCTGCCCAATGACATCCGGGCAGGCTTAGGTTCCTGCCACAAAGCATTCCTATATCTTTCTTCGTGATCTCTCTTTTTTCATCGTGGGCTTCGTGGTTCATCTTGTTTTCCCATAGGATCATAAGGTCTTGCAACGTCTGTCATCCTGCGACTTGATCGCAGGATCCAATAAAAACACTGGATTCTGTGGTCAAGCCACAGAATGACCCTGCAAGGATATGCGTACAGATACTGCTGTCGTCTGTGGACTGTCGACCATGGACTGTGAACTATCGCCTCTGGTGCGCTTCGATCATCTGTCGATACAGGGCCAGCAATTGTTCCGCGTTGCGGTCCCAGCTATATTGACTGAAATCATAATCAAGACATGCCCTGCTCATTCTTTCCCAGAGCGTTTGATCATTAATGATTGCATCCAGCCGGGAAACGATTTCCGGCACGGTGGGCTCGACCACAAAGCCGTGCGTGCCGTTTTCAACCACCAGAGCGGGCCCGCCCCGGTTTGAGGCAATAACCGGCACACCGCACTGGAAGGCGTCGAGCAGGATGATGCCGAAGGTCTCAATCCAGAGAGAGGGGACAATCAGCGCCTTCGCGCGGCTCAGCATATCAAAATACTTCTCCCGGTCATCAATCCATCCGGCAAACGTAACATTCTTGAGTCCGTATCGTTCGACAATTTGCTCTGCCTCCTCCCTGAAGGTGCCGTCGCCGATCACAAGGAACTCAAGATCATGTCGGTCCGCGTACCGTCTGGCCACCTCTATAAAAATATCCGGCCCTTTTTCAACCGAGACCCGTCCCGAAAAAACGATATACTTTCTCTGGCTGAAACCGTCCGTGTGCCTTGTGGCCACCGGTTCAATCCCGGGCGGGATGACCGTCACTTTCTCAGGGGCGATTCCTGCTTTCGCAAGCAGCGATTTGGTGAAGTCAGTGTAACCGATGTAGTGATCCACCTGCTGCAGCACATAGCGTGCAAACCGGTTTCTGTAGAAAAAAGAGACGGCGGTCTTGAAGCGCTCGTTTAAGCATCGGCCGCACACCACCACATCTTTGCAGAATGTCCTTGCCGTAAAATCAAAGTAGCCGATGGAGGCACAGAGCGGCCAGTGGTTATGCATCATCAGCACAAGCGGCGTATTGGTTGCCTTTGCAGCGTAAACCGCATTGATAAGCGACCGGCCTCCGCCCGCATGGAGGTGAACAATATCCGGCTTGAAGCGCCTGATGGTATTGATTAAGGGTTCGGCAACATCTTTCCTGACCGGCATGAGGAGCGTTCGGGCCAGGTTGCGCCGCCACGGCTGGTATATTTCCCTGATGTCCAGGCTGACGGTCTGAAAGGGAATGCTTTTCGGGTCAAATTCCTTTTTCGAACCTCTCCAATCGGTATGGGAAGATGAGTAGGCTAAAAGCAGCTCATCGGTTTGGGCAAGCCTGCGGCATTCCTCAAACACCCGCTTCTGCTCCCCTCCCGGAAAAGGGTAATCAAATCCGTAATCTATGTGCAGTATTCTCATGCTTTGCTTGACGCCATTTTTTGCTGCTGAAGTGCCCGTATCGCGCCCTTAAACCTTCCCCAGAACAGAACCAGCCGGTACACCGGCATGGTCAAAACATCCTTCCATCCAAAGTCTTTTAGCAAGACCGGGATATCCCGGGCTATTGTGTAAGCCAGCGGGTAGAGAAACTCGTTTATGAACATGTCTATCGTCGAGCCATCCTTGGCAAATATCGTGACGCTATCAATTCCCTCTTTGACATGGCGGCGGTAGAGTTCCTTCATTGAATACGTGTGATAGTGTTGCACAACTGAATCCTTCGCGTAAAGAACGGAATGACCTTTCTGCCTGATCCGGTATGACCATTCCAGATCTTCGCTGATCAGCATGCTTTCATCAAAGCGTTCGTTCATCCACACGCTCTTCCTGATGGCGCTGCCGGCCATGGAGAAGAAGTGCTCCCATTTCTGATGCTCTGTACCGTCTCCAAATGCCCTTTCGGTATCTATGGTGACGATGGGGAGGGAGCCCGGACCTGCTATCTGCCTCGAAAATACCGCTCCAACGGCGGGATCCTCAAAAGGCTTGACCAGGTTTGCCAGCCAGTATTTGTTAAGCGGCACGCAATCCGAGTTTAAGAAAACAATGATCTCAGAGGCGCTCAGCTCAGCCGCCTGGTTCAATACCCTGCCGGGCACATAGGTGCCGTCCGGGACGGGGACGATCTTCGTATGGAACTGCTTGATCTTTTCAATTGTCCCATCTGTTGATGCATTGTCAAAGTTGATTACCTCAAAGCCCCGCAGCGATTGTTCAAAGACTGCCTTGAGGGTCCTGCCAATAATATCCGCATCATTCCGCGATCGTATGATTATGGTAATGCTCATTGCATACCCGGAAGAACAATATTAATCAGGCTTTGTGCACAGGTAGATTTTTTCATCTCTCAGCAAAACATATCTTTCTATTCCAGCCTCCCCCAATTCTTCCAAATAATCATCAACCTTCACCTTGAAACCTGCCCGTTCAAGCCGGTCCTTGTAATCTCTTCCGTATATCCTCACATGATCACACTGGTTAAAGGCCCGCTCCCGTGCATCAGGGTCTGTAATGGCCGGATCTTCATAGGTGGTGTCCCGGGTATGATCAACCGGCGTTTGCAGGATCGCCCATCCTCCGGGTTTT
>CAZJLN010000090.1:0-8364 GCA_964546745.1 uncultured Anaerolineaceae bacterium | reverse complement strand
ATTTCCATAGATATCCCAAGTCATGCCTAAATTGTAGTCGAGTAAAGCCCTGCTGACAACTGTCATTTATCAAAATCTAATCAAGTTGATATTAATGGCATTCATTGTTATAGTATGAGAAAGTAGAGAATTTAATTCCTCTAGATTTGAAAGGACTGATGATGGCATACACATTTTCAATGATTAAATTGGAAGAAGCCATGCAAAAAAGTGGCTGCCCTATTTGCCGTAGAGGACATGATGCTGCAATTCGGTGGATTGAAACATTTCTTTGGGAGTATGTCAATGATAATGGTGTTCGAAAACAATTTTATCATTCCTGTGGTTTATGTACTCAGCACACACGTGCACTGGTAGCAGTTGAGATGTCAACAAGTGGCCCGGTATTGGGCGTTAATATCCTATATCGCGGATTAGCACAAAAAACAAGTAAGGAACTGCAGGCTATCAAAAAACCGGAAAAAAACCTGTCCTTTTTTCAGGAATTTTTGAATGAGTTTCGCAATCCCCTTCCTCCATTGGCAGAGCCAAAATTGGGTTGTGAAGCTTGTGCCAATGCAAAGACAGCAGAAGCGAGCGCCTTACATACCTTCTTTGAAAGTTTGAATGTTCAGGATGCACAGTTTATGAAAGCCTACACAGCTTCCGGTGGAATATGCCTGAATCATTTACGGAAAGGCTTAGCCAGTTTCAACAAGGAATTTCCCTATGCTTCCAACTTTCTTATTGAACACACAATTCAGTTCCTTGAAGAACAACAGGTGTTAATTAGTGCCTTTCTTAAAAAGAACGATTATGCCCACCTGACTGAGCCTCTTACCCCAGATGAACAATTAGCCTGGCGCAAGGTGCTTACCTTTTTTACTGGTCTTCCAGATGAGAAATTTAATCATCACTTAGAACCTTTTTAAGGTTACCATTATTCATTGCTGAATTATTCTTGCCACCAGTGCCTTTTGCTACAAATGTCACCATGAACTTGGCTTTTTTAGGCTATAATTCATCGGGTTTTAGACCTGAAATTTATCTTATACTTTTTTTTCCCAGGTTTAAACCTTGTGATCATTGATTAATAGGAGAATTAATATTAATGAGTAAAAATTCTGAAGTAAAACCAGAACTGAAAGAAATTTCTGTATCGTGGCATGCACTAGAGTCAGAAGAAGTGCTTAACCAGCTGGCAACTCCAATTGAAACGGGTTTATCCAGCGAAGAAGTAAAAAAACGTCAAGCGAAATATGGCTTGAATGAATTAACCGAAAAAGAGCGCACTACATTCTGGGAAATGTTGTGGGGACAATTGAACAGCTTTGTGATTTGGCTTTTGATCGGTGCATCCGTAATTTCTGCCGTATTGGGGGATTATGTCGAAGCTGGTGCAATTATCTTGATCGTTATTATCAACGCGGTCCTGGGCATTATTCAAGAATCACGCGCAGAGGAGGCATTAGCTGCGCTTAAAAAGCTGGCTGCGCCTGAAGCACAGGTGCTACGAGACGGACATCGTGTGTCAGTGCCTGCCCCACAGCTTGTCCCTGGTGACATTGTCTTTATTGAAGCTGGCAACTATATTCCTGCTGACCTTAGGCTTTTAGACGCAGTGAATTTAAGCATTGATGAAGCATCCCTTACAGGGGAATCCGTCCCAGTACAGAAGCATGCTGAAAGCCGACTTGAGAGTGACATTCCTTTGGGTGATCGTAAAAATACTGCCTTTATGGGTACCCTTGTCACTTACGGTCGCGGTAAGGCAGTAGTAACAAGCACAGGGATGCATACACAGTTGGGTTTGATTGCTAGCATGCTGCAGACTGTAGAACAAGAAGAGACGCCATTGATGAAACGCCTCGACCAGTTAGGTAAGATTTTAGGTTATGCAGCCCTGGGTATTTGTGGGCTGGTATTCGTAATCAGCTTCATTCGCCTGACCACTGGTGCGAATGCACTCTCATTCTCAGATGCCTCGTTTTGGGATGAGATCGTCAAATTATTCATGGTGGCTGTGAGCCTTGCCATTGCTGCCGTGCCAGAGGGCTTACCCGCCGTGGTGACCGTCAGTTTGGCTGGTGGTATGCGCGAAATGGTGCGTCGTCATGCACTTATCCGAAAACTGGCTTCAGTTGAAACCCTTGGTTCCGTCACTGTGATTTGTTCTGACAAGACCGGTACTCTCACTCAAAACCAGATGACCGTGACCCGAATTTGGGCAGATGGAAAGTTCGTTACCGTAAGTGGTGCTGGCTACTCACCCATGGGTGAATTTTTAGTTAATGGAAGCCCAGTGGACCTTAAAGATTATGGTGCCATTCAAACAGCCCTTTGGGTTGGAACCATAAACAATGACGCTCAATTAGAGTACACGGGGGAATCTGAGGGAGAGGCTACCTATCGTATGGTTGGAGACCCGACCGAAGGATCTATTCTGGTTGCAGCCTTGAAAGCTGGTTCATCCGCCAAAGAATTAAACACAGCCTATCCACGCCGACAGGAAATTCCATTTGATTCTGAACGCAAGCGTATGGTCACAATTCATGAAATTGATGCACCCTCAAGCGACGATCTTTCACCATTTACCAACGAAGACAAGCGCCAATGGCATGCCATTGCAGTCAAAGGTGCACCGGATGTGGTTCTAAATCTGTGTTCATATCGGCAAAACATGAACAATGGCGATGAACCCCTCACAGATGCTCTGCGCAAGGAAATTATGCAAGCCAATGATACCATGACTGGAGATGCCCTTCGCGTTTTGGGTGTAGCTTATCGCTTAGTGCCTGTGCTCCCAAATGAAATCAAGAGTGAAGAGTTGGAAAGGGATTTGATCTTCACTGGTTTGATCGGTATGATCGATCCTGCACGCGAGGAAGTTAAACCTGCTTTGGCAGAGGCGACCCATGCAGGTATTCGAACTGTAATGATCACTGGCGATTATCCTAACACTGCCAAAGCAATTGCAAATGAGATTGGTTTACTGCGCGAGGGTCATCAGGTACTCACAGGCGCAGATCTTAACAATAAAACTGATGAAGAGATGCTTGAAGTTGTTAAGGTGACGGATGTTTATGCCCGTGTCAGTCCTGAACACAAAATGCGAATAGTGGATGCTTTACGAACCAATGGCGAAATGGTGGCAATGACCGGTGATGGAGTCAATGATGCACCAGCTATTAAACGGTCCGACATCGGCGTAGCCATGGGTATTACGGGCACTGATGTTGCCAAAGAGACCGCCGATATGGTACTAACCGATGATAATTATGCCAGTATTGTCAGTGCAGTAGAGCAGGGACGTATCATCTATAGTAACATTCGAAAGTTTGTCTATTACTTGCTCTCCTGTAACGCCGCAGAGATCATGGTTATCTTCCTTGCAACCTTATTTGGCTGGCCGGTGCCGCTAACAGCCATTCAGCTGCTTTGGCTCAATCTGGTTACTGATGGTGCTCCTGCCCTAGCATTAGGGTATGAAAAGGGCGATCCAGATATCATGAATCACCCTCCCCGCCCTCCCAAAGAGCCAATTGTGAACAAATTCATGCAATTGGGCATTGTAGTTCAGACTATTGCCATAACCACGGCCACCTTAGGTGCATTTGCGATTGGTTTATATACAGATAGTGGCCCCATTGAGCTAGCAGAATCCATGGCATTTGTCACTCTATCTATGGGCGAATTATTGCGTGCTTATACAGCACGATCAGAATATTACCCACTGCTTAAGATTGGTCCATTTAAAAATAAGCTGATGAACTGGGCAGTATTGATATCCTTTGTTTTAATTCTTTTGGTCATTTATGTACCATTCCTACAGCCAATCTTCAATACCAGGACCCTGAGCTGGACACAATGGTTAGAAATGATCCCTTTGATCTTGCTACCTTCAGTTGCAGCTGAAGTTTTGAAATACATTACTTACAAAAAAAGAGTTAAAAAAGCGTAATTTTTTGAAATTCCGTATTTAATGCCCTGTAAAAAGCAGGGCATTTTTATATTAACGGCCGGTTATAATAATCTAAGTTTATGAAAAACCTATCTATGCAAAGGAATCGTTTATTACTTTTCTTATTCTCCCTGATTATTGCAGTTGTCGTATGGCAAGCGATAGTGATGGTTTTTAAGCTTCCGGCTTTTATATTACCCAGCCCAGGTCAGGTATGGCTGCGATTCATTAAAGCACTGCGTACAGGTCAACTTCTTCCTCATTTTTCTTACACCCTGCTTGAGGTCGTGTTAGGACTTGTATCAGGCAGTTTGTTTGCCGCAATACTGGGATACCTGTTTGCAAAGTCGCCGGCTGCAGAAAAAGTAGCCTCTCCCTTTTTAGTAGCCAGTCAGTCTATTCCCGTAGTTGCTATTGCACCTTTGCTGGTAATTTGGTTTGGTCCTGGTTTGTTCTCAAAGGTGTTGATTTGTGCTCTTACTGTCTTCTTCCCAATTTTGACCAATACTGTTGTCGGGCTGCGCGAGGTGCCGCAAGATTTGCATGCGCTTATGCGTTCCCTGTATGCTACACGCTGGCAAAACCTGCGCTATCTAGAAATACCATCAGCCTTACCGATCTTTTTAGGGGGGGTTCGTGTTGGCGCTGCACTTTCAGTAATTGGCGCTATAGTGGGTGAATTGGTCGGATCTGACCGGGGACTTGGCTTTTTAATCAATGTTGGGCGTGGTCAATATGATACTGCACTCGTGTTTGTAGCAGTGATAACGCTCATCCTTCTGGCATCTAGCTTATATTGGCTGGTACTCCTAATAGAAAAACGCACGCTTGCTTGGCAATCCTGGCGTAAGAAAGAGCAATAGATCTTTTTATAGGTATAAGGATTATGAAAAAATTTTTCTGGACATTGTTAGTAGTGATAATTTTCATCTCCTCTCTTATGGCTTGTAAACCCCAGATGCCAGGTGAACTTCGTCCGATAACGATTAACCTGACCTATATTCCCAATGTGCAATTTGCTCCTTTTTATGTTGCTATGGAAAAAGGTTTTTTTGAAAACGAAGGTCTGAAAGTAAATTTAAATTATGGTAATGAAGCTGATCTGGTAGCCCTGGTAGGGGCAGGTGATCAAGAATTAATGATTGCCTCCGGCGAACAGGTATTGCTGAGTCGTGCACAAGGGTTGCCCGTTGTCTATGTTATGGCATGGTACAAGGACTATCCGGTAGGTGTGATATCACTAAAAGAAAAATCTATCCAAAGCCCACAAGATCTGGTTGGAAAGTCGGTTGGCATACCAGGCTTGTATGGCGCCAGTTATATTGGATTTGAAGCACTCTTACGCAGTTCGGGTTTAGAGGATAAAGATGTGGAGTTGAGGTCTATTGGCTACACTCAAGTGGAAGCTATCAGTACTGGTCAAGTAGATTCTGCTGTCATCTATGTCGCTAACGAGCCAAATGTCCTCTCATCACTAGGCTATGATATTGACCTAATGCGCGTCTCAGATTATTTAAACCTGGTTGGAAATGGATTGGTTACCAATCAAAAGACCGTTGCTAAGGATCCTGATTTGATAAAAAAGGTGATCATTGGACTTATTAAAGCCATGAAAGACATTCAATCCGACCCCAATGAAGCTTACGAAATCTGTAAGATTTATGTTGAAAACTTGGAAAATGCGGATGAAAAAGTCCAGAAGGCAGTTTTGATAGATTCAGTAGCCCTTTGGCAGATGGATCCATCTGGATATAGCAGTTATGAAAGCTGGGATAATATGCAAAAGCTGCTGCTTGAGATGGATCTGATGCAGGCACAAATTGAAATAGATGAGGTATTTACCAATGAATTCCTCCCCTGAACCCGCACTTCAAGTCAACCACCTACGGGTGAGTTTTGTTGAACAAGATGGCAGTCTCGAAGTGTTAGATGATGTTACATTTTCATTACAATCTTCTTATTTTGCTAGTTTAATAGGACCTTCTGGCGGGGGGAAAAGTACACTTCTAAGGGCTCTTGCTGGATTGGTAGAACCCAATGCCGGTGAAATCTTATACGCTGGTAAATCGCTCAAAAATGCACACCCGAAAATTGGAATGGTTTTCCAAAATGCTAATCTGATGCCATGGCGCACGGTAATAGAGAATATCTTACTACCGCTGCAGTTAGTAGGAGAGACTAATAAAGAAGCTCATGAAAAAGCTCAAGAGATGGTAATGCTAGTTGGCTTATCTGGTTTTGAAAAAAAATTCCCCGATGAGTTATCTGGGGGAATGGCACAGCGTGTTGCCTTAGCACGCGCATTAATACATGACCCCGACATCCTACTCCTGGATGAGCCATTCGCATCATTAGATGCTCTCACCCGCGAGCGCATGGGGGCTGAGTTGTTGCGTATTTGGCAAAATACCAGAAAGACCGTTCTTTTAGTAACGCATTCCATTTCAGAGGCGGTATTTCTATCTGACCGCGTGTTGGTTTTAACAGGGCGTCCTGCAAAGTTGTGCCTTGATTTGCAGGTTACCTTACCCCGTCCACGTTCTGAACACATTCGCTATACTCCTGAATTCAATGAAATCACTCAAAAATTGCGTCAACAACTCGATCTTGTGACGATGCTGTAAATCAATTATGAGGAGTATTAAATGAAGTTATCAGTTAATCATTCAAAAGCATTGTTGAATCTTTTGCACACAGGGGAGGTTCATGTTGACGCAATTGAGGTTGTTCCACATCTTAGCCACAAGGACATTGTGTTTGCGCAAAGTGAGCTTCCAGATATGGTTTTTACTTACCACCATGGCAGAATGTCATTTTCAGCATCGGGTATCGATCTTTTAACCAGTTATATGACATTGTGTCCACAATCCCCTTTTATATCCATACATTTAGCACCCCTTCCTTTTTACATTACCAAAGCCGCGATGAAAGAAAGTATCTTTTTGCCTGAGCCAGATGAGGAACGCTGCATTAGGCGCTTTATCAATTCTGTAAAACGTCTAAAAAATATCTTCACCACTCCTGTCATTTTGGAGAATATGGCACCTCTTCACCCTGAAATGTACCGCTTTGAATGTGAGCCTTTGATTATTCAAAGAGTTTTTGGTGAGACAGATTGCTCCATGCTGCTGGATCTAGCACATGCAAAGCTATCGGCGGAAGTACGTGAAATGGCGGTTGAAGATTACTTGCTCCAACTCCCCCTAGACCGTGTTGTGCAAATCCATATGGCGGGTATTAGGCAACGAGATGGCAGATCATATGATGCTCATGAATCTTTGCAAAAGGATGATTATTCACTTCTTAGGTGGACACTAAACCATACGCAGCCTCAGTGGCTTACACTTGAATACTTTTATGAAGACCGTGTTCAGGTTAAGGAACAGGTGCTCAGATTAAGCCAATTTTAGAGACAACCTTTGCTTCCAATAAAAACACAAAAATCAGCAAGGTATAATAAGCTCAATTTATTAAAGGAGTAATTATTATGATCCCTATCCGTGATCAGATTAGAACTAGAAGAGTACCCATAGTTAATTATTTATTGATAGCCGCAAATATTGTCGTATTCTTGCTTATTTGGCTTTCAGGTGCCAATGAAGAAGCTATTTATTATGAATTTTCGATGATTCCAATCAACCTCGCTAATGGCATTGATGCTGGTGACATCCGTGATATTTTTACCAGCATGTTTATGCACGCTGGGTGGCTTCACCTAATCAGCAACATGCTTTATTTATGGATTTTTGGTGATAATGTCGAAGATGCCATGGGACATTTTAAATATCTTATCTTCTATCTAGCAGGTGGAGTGGCAGCCTCGCTGGCACATTATTTGACAAATACTACCTCACAGATCCCAACAGTGGGTGCCAGCGGTGCCATTGCGGCTGCTCTAGGTGCCTATCTGGTGCTTTATCCAGAGTTGCTACTTTTATTCCTCTGGGTTACTTTATGAGTTGGCGCATGCTACCTGCAAGCGTGGTTCTAATCATGTGGTTTATTTTGCAGCTTTTTAGCGGCGTCCTCTCCCTCGGTGCAGGCGATGTGGGAGGAACGGCGTTTTGGGCACATATTGGTGGATTTGTGTTTGGCGCACTGATTGCATTGCTTTTCAAAAAACGGTTAAGAAACTCACCTGTGAGATCCTGGTAAAAGAAAAGGGCGATTCCCCCTGGGAGTCGCCCTAAATTATTTAAAGGCACTTACTTAGCAGTCACACTTAACGATCCAACCTGAATATATGGGATCAGACCATTGATGTACTCAAAAGGACCACTAACCCACTCACGCTCCTGGCTGATGGCTTGAATATCTTTAAGGGCAGTAAACGCATTGCCGGACAGCATGACATTTTTTACGCGCCCCGCAAGCTTGCCTTTCTCAATTTTATAACCCAAGAACAAGTTGAGAGAAAACTCCCC
>CAZJLN010000089.1:0-8389 GCA_964546745.1 uncultured Anaerolineaceae bacterium | reverse complement strand
AGACTCTCAGGATGAGTTTTTTGGATTCGCCCATGTCATCAATTTCACTAGGCAGATAAGCACGTGGACCAATGATGCTCATCTCTCCCTTGAAAACATTCAGGATTTGAGGTAACTCATCCAAACCGGTTTTGCGAAGAAAACGACCAATGCGTGTAACACGCGGATCGTTGCGAATTTTGTGAAACTCTTGGTATTCCTCCCGCATCTTCTCATTACTTTTGAGCAGGTCTTCCAGAATTTCCTCTGCATTGATGACCATAGTACGAAATTTATAACAATCGAATTCGTGTCCATCTCTTCCCAACCGTTTCTGGGAGAAAATAACAGGTCCCTCTGAATCCAGTCGAATCAGAAGGGATGTGATCAAAGAAAACGGTAAGGTAACGATGATAGAAACAATGCTGATCAAGATGTCTTCGATTCTTTTAATAAATCTTGAAAATGGGCTTAAGAGGTTGTAGTTAATTAAAAGCCCTGGATGACCTGCCAAATCCAGAGGTTTCATTGTTAAGGAATTCACAGGTGATTCGCCCATCAAATGGATCATATTGGGGAATGAAAGGCTCAATTCGTACATTCTTTCTTTTTGAAGAGAATCCAGCTCGCTGTTTTCATTGATAAATATTGCCAGCTTAACTCCAAATTCACGAATTTTCCGTTGTGTTTCAAGATTGTTAGGATATGCGGGTATCCCGCTAATACTGGTGGTTGCTTCTTGCCAATCTGTTACCAGCGAAAATTCAGGCTTAAGGGCAAAGCGTCGGGCATCAGAAAGTTTTTGGATTACATTAGATAGGGACTGCTCTTTGCCAACAATTACCACAGGCTGGTTCCACCACGACAAAAGGGAAAATCGATTGTGAATCCATAACCTGCTCAAGGTTATCAGTCCACAAGAAAGGAAAAAGGTCATAATGAAGACAAACCTTGAAATCTGCCTGTCGATCCTAAAAAAGTATAAAGACAGCCCAAACATTAAATATGAGAGGAATATGGATGTAAAAATGGTCTTTAGTTCGGTGACACCTGATTTCATATCGCCCGGATAAAGACCATTGATGGCAAACAAAAAGATAATAAAAATGCAAAGCAAAATGAAAACGGGACCCAAGACCTTGAAGTCTACTACCCCGCCAATGATCCGGATAAGAAAACGCCTGGTATAAAATGCAAAGAGAAATGAAAGGAATAAAGTCAAGATATCACTAAAAAATAGTGTCAATATCTTTAATAAGGGTTTATAGGAGTAAGGTTGTGATGATATTTGTTGATTTTCCATGCCCATTTGTCGCTCTTTGTTAGGCAAAAAAGATTTGCCCTTTTGCATTTTTGTCAAAATCGATACTTGGTAACACTTCAATATTATAACATTCTAAACCAAAGATATTTCAAGTAGATCGATCCATACATGCCAACTTGCGGATATTTTTAAGAGCAAAAAAATGGGCTGTTCTATTCTTTACCTTGCCAGATCAACTTAGTCTGGTCGTTTTCGATAAGGAAGATTTCCTGCATCACCAAATTTGCATCCACTTTGTCAAAACCCAGAATCGCTGGTGTGTCGCTCTTTAGAATGATCTTTGGGTCGAGTAACTTTGTCCGGTCGATTTGATAATTCACCAACTCACTGCTTTCAACAAAAGTAAAATGAATCGAAGTCTCATCATTGGTGTAATATGGATAGAAGATTGTGCCAGCAATTAATTTATCCGAGCTTGTTTCAAAGGAACCTTCAGCTACCTGAGGTTGATCATAATTAATGAGATGGGGTAAAACTAGGTTAGCAAATGGCACCACTAAAGCCAAAAGGAGTAGTAGAACAAAAATCCAACCCAAAGATATTTTATCCAGACGAGGGGAAGAAAATTCATCTTTTTCGTGAATTAAAGGATCCACCTTAGGAATTAATTGGAGAATGGCAAAAAGACGTTTCTTCAGATGAATCAATCCGATTGCAAAATAGAAGAAAAATACCCAGTTAATTGGGACAATATAGCGGCTTCCTGAACTCATGGCAAAGCTTAGGGAAAAGTTATACATCAGGAAGACAAACACAGGCATGAGACCAGCCCAACGATGTCGCACCCAACTTTCTGTCAATCCGACGACTATGATAAACAAGTTGAAGAGGATAAAGATATGTTGAACAGGTGTTAAATTACCATCCCAGTTGGTCTCTTCAACACGATAGGCTTTGAGACTATCGTCTGATGCATTTAAGATCTCCAAGGAATCGGGCAAGATTAAGAGAGAAGTGGCAATGTTGTGCAAATAATGATTCCCAATTAAACCCAGTATCTGCACGGCATTGCTCGTGTCCACTTGGATAACTGCTTTATCCTTGTCTTGATTTACTTTTTCAATGATTTTTAACTGGCCATGATGCATCCTGGTTTGACTTTCGGGAATACTCCGAACCTCATTCAGCGCAGCCATCAGAGGAAACTGTGATGAGTAATCTAAAAGTCGAGATTGGTCTTCCTGTGAATATCGGGTATTCAAAACATCCCTAATTTTGATCATAAACCAGGACTCTCCCTCGGAATTTACGCCAGAGATCAGCCAAGGGGAGAAAACCAGCACAAATCCAACCAATAGAAGCAGGATTTGTTTTGACAGGAGTTTGAAATTCTTTCTAAAGAGAAACAATCCTACCAGACCCAATAATGGGATCATAAAGACCGGATTGATCCGGATCAGTGATAAAGCCCCGAGGGTTCCTCCTAGGATCAGTGATAGCTTTTTCTCCCGCGTTTTGATCCATAAAAAGGACAAGTAGGCAATAAAGATCATGCCAAACAACATGATTACTTCAGTAACGAATAATTTGGGATTAACAGAAGCTATCTTATAGGAAAGGGCAATGGCGTTCCTCTGCTGGAAAATGAGGATGATTGACAGCAGCAAACCAAACAATTGACTATGAAAACGTTTGCCAAATACATAAACCAGGACAGGAATGCCAGCAAGTACACCAATTTGAAGCCAGGTTAAAATCCCATAATCATTTTTCGCAATCAAATGCAAAAGTGCCAGGAAGACCATGTATAAAGGCTTGTCGGTATACCCCTTGAAAAAAATGCCTTGTCCCTTAAGAATTGAAATTGCTCCGATATCATGAAATCTAGCATCGCTAAAGGGAAATGGTTGAAAATTTGGCGCGGTGGGTTCTAGCGAAAAATAATGCTTCAACATAGGGGTCGATCCCCAGATGAGGATGGTGGCAAGATAGATTGTCACAGGGATCAGGATTTGCATTATTTGTTTTAGGGAAGAATGAGTTTTTCTGCTCGGCCAATATTTAACAAAATGGAACAGTATTACAAAAAGTAATAAAGCAAAAAATTGGATCCCAGATATAGGAACACCAGGTGCATTCCAATAGGCTGTATCTTTGACCAATCCGATCTTTGAAATTGTGATGAATGCCCATAAACCGATCAGGCAAATGAAGAAAAAGAAAAAAGGCTTTTTCGGAAAAAGGGATTTTTTTGAAATATTTGAAAATGATCTAGTGGAAATTTTATAATATAGAGAAATTTGTAAGAGAATTAGCACAATCCAAATGATAAGAGGTTTAATTCGAACAAAACTCGCTTCAAACCTTCCTAAATATGTAACCGGAATCCAGATAGAAACCCATAAGAAAAATAGGGACAAGATTACCAGGTAGTTCACACAGTAAGATAAAGTCTTTGATTTCGAAAATTTTTCAAATAATTTTTTTAGGGGATTTGGTTTGATAAGAAGAATAATGAGAATAGTCAGCAGCACTAGGGAAAAAAACAGGATAGCAATACGGCTAAGTGAGAAACCTAACAGAATTGCATTTTTTGGATCTGAAGGGATCAGCACCGTCACCAGAATCGAGATCACCCCTTCCAGAACCGCCAAGGCTAATATTACCCGAATATTATTTATGTTTTGCTTGCTTTTATCTTGATCTTGCATTTTTCAAAATCATATTTTGTACAAGGTGTGGCTATTTTATCATTAATCGATCGAGTATAAATCATCAAGATAGGTTGTATTTATCATGTTAGAATATTTTATATAAACATCTCACTGTTTTTTCACTGTATAAGGACAAAAAGATGGAAAGAACTGTTCCTATTCGCTCTTCAGAAGAAATCGATCTCTATTTACGAACGATCTATTCTCTTTTGCGCTCGACAACTGAGGTTCAAATACGATCCTTTGAAGAAATTCATGCTGGAATGAATTCTTCTCTTCATAATGGTGCCAGGTCTGAGAAGCCAGATGTTTCTGCACTCATCTACAGTCTCTTACGCCTGCCTGAGTGTATTTTTCAAACCAAGTTGGTAATGCTTGGTCAAAGTGCAACAGTCTTTGATCAAAACGGGGTTCAGAACATTGATAATTGGGTCGAGGTATCTGCCAAAGCTAGGCGCCGCCGCTGTTATTTTGATGGAGAAGACCGCTTAGCTTGTTTTATTGCTTCTCGGTCTGATATCGATGATGTGGTGCCTGCCCTGACAGCCCTTCAAATCGAATGGAATAAGTTGCATGGTCTGCTTCAGGATTGCCCAGAATCCTTATTATATTCTTCTATTGGGCTGGACCGCCTTTCTGCTTGTTTGAAAATGGATATAGAGGATCTTTCTAGACTAGCATCTGTCTTGGGTGAAAGATTTTGGACAACTTTGCAGGTCATTGCATCGAGAAAATCGAACATACGCGTGCAACTTTTCAGCGGTTCTCTCAATGAATACCGCCGTGCAACACAAACGTGGTGGCAGAACATTATCGCTAAGTGCCCAGAATTGAAGACACGCCCTGTGTATTTTGTATCAAGTAATAATCACAGCATCGTCAACCCCTTGTCAGGTTTTGCCTTAAAGAAAAAGAATGCACTGATTGCTTATGTCCATGATGTTAATCAAACCTCCTTATTAAATGAGTGGAAGGATATTGAAAACCAACAAGTGCGCTCAAATCCTGAAAATTTCTTTTATTATGTTATGAAGAAGATCCAATCCGAATCAGTCGGAAAAGATCTTCTCAAACTTCAACAGGATCATGAAAACCATTTTGGTATCACTCGCATTCCCAGTGAACATGCCTTTGATATAGAAGCTCAAGTGATTGATTTGTCCAAGTTAGACCCTGACAGTATTGATCCGCGTCTTTCTCCTTGCCCATGCAGTGCTGGAACTCCAGAGTGGGAATTTCTACGCAACAGTGATGCATTGATTTTTAATATCGACTATCCACTGGGGTTAGCTGCATATAACATCCTATCTAGTTTTGCTGAGAATACAGGGCAGATTCTAGGAATCTACATTATGGGTAAAGCAGCAACTTTAAACGGGGTAAGAGGTGATGTGATCCTCCCCAATGTTGTTCATGATGAACATTCGCAGAACACTTATTTGTTTGACAATCGCTTTACTGCAGGCGATGTGTCTCCCTATCTCATATATGGGACTGTATTGGACAATCAAAAGGCTGTCAGTGTACTTGGAACATTCTTACAAAATGCACGGGTGATGGATGTCATTTACCGAGAAGGTTATACTGATATTGAGATGGAGGCAGGCCCGTACCTCTCAGCGATTTATGAGATGTTCAGGCCAAAAAGACATCCTGTAAATGAGATCGTGAACCTTTATGGCTTACCTTTCGATTTAGGAATTCTGCATTACGCATCTGACACACCTTTGACAAAGGGAGAGAATCTTGGCGCTGGGGCGCTATCCTATTTCGGGGTAGATTCAACATATGCAACATCGCTGGCTATTCTGCGCCGAATTATGCAATTGGAAAAAACCCGTCTTGCGGTAAAGTAGATAAAGAAAAACAGCCGGTGATCTTGAACTTGGATCGTCGGCTGTTTGTGTTAATGATCTGAATGTTTCAATTGATTTTTAAGTTTAAGGGCTGTTTCCTGATAAGAAGAAAGTTTTTCCCTTTCTTTCTCGACAACTTTTACTGGAGCTTTTTGCGCAAAGGGGCTGTTTAAAAGGGTTTCAAGGCGCTCAATCTGTGTCCGGGTTTCATTGAGCTCCCGAGATAACCTCGCCAGATCAGCTGCCTGATCCTTTAGACCTGAGAGAGGTAGGTAAATCTCGATACCATTGACAACAAGTGGAATCACACTTTCTGGATCTTCTACTAGCTTGTCTGTTACCTTTAGTAGATCAGGATTGATTCCAGATAATGCGCAAATTATTGATTCTTGCCCTCTGAGAATTTCTAACTTCTCACCAGGAATTATGATCGCTCCAATTTTTCTGTGTGGCTCAACCTTGTTTTCTGAACGGATATTGCGAATAGCCTTAACAATTTCCTGGATCATTCTGAAATCAGCGACCTTCACATTTTCCCAATCCTCAGGCAAAGCTTCTTTAGGCCACTTGGCGACAATCAATGCATCTTCCCAGCCGTCATTAGGCGCAAAGTCGGGGAAAAGATCCATGCATGTCTCACGCAAGAAACCCCATAAAGCTTCTGTCACGAATGGGGTGAAGGGGTGTAGTAACCTCAAGATGGCATCCAGTACTTTAGTTAGAGTATATGCTGTGTAATAAGCGCGGTCTCCGCCATTCTCCATTTGCACTTTTGAAATTTCTAAGTACCAATCTGCAAAATCACCCCAGAGAAAATCATAGATCTGCCTTCCTGCCTCACCATACTGGTGCGACTGGAACAATGATTCCACTTCACGTACCAGCTGCCGCTTTCTTGCCCATATCCATGAATCTGCCAGGGTCCATTCGGGTGCATTTACAGCCTGCAAAGGTGCAAATTTAAGTGATCCTATAACAAAACGACCAACGTTCCAAACTTTATTCGCAAAATTTCGATTCCCCTCAATCTTCCTGACTGAGATATTCATGTCATTTCCGGGGGTAGATCCAACCAATAGCGTGAAGCGCAGGGCATCTGTGCCGAATTCGTCCATTACAGTTAGCGGGTCAATGGCGTTATTTTTTGTTTTGCTCATCTTCTGCCATGCAAGTAGACAGTATGGAATGGAACCTTCCCAGTAAATTCAAGACCATCCATTATCATCCGAGCAACCCAGAAAAAGAGGATATCGTAGCCAGTTTCCAACACAGAGGTTGGGTAGAAATACTGATAGTCAGGTGTTTCTTCAGGCCATCCTAAGCTTGAAAATGGCCACAAACCGGATGAAAACCAGGTATCTAGCACATCTGGATCCTGTTCAATTTCTTGGCTTCCGCATGCTCCACAGGTTAAGATATCGTTTCTTGAAGTGGTCATCTCGCCGCAACTGTGGCAATACCACACTGGAATGCGGTGACCCCACCACAACTGGCGGCTGATACACCAATCTTGGATATTTTCCATCCAGTTATAATAAATTTTTGTGAATCGCTCAGGAACAATTTTTATCTGATCTTCCTTAACAGCCTGAAGTGCAGCTTTGGCTAGCGGTTCAATTTTTACAAACCATTGTGTAGAGACTAAAGGTTCGACGATCTCCCCGCCTCGTTGTGATCTGGGAATATTCATCAAATAGGGTTCTTCTTTAATAACCAATCCAGCATCTGCCATATCAGACCAGATCTGCTTACGACAAACAAAGCGATCTAATCCAGCATATTTGCCGCCATTTTCATTGATAGTTACATCTCTGTTCAATATATTGATCACAGGTAGCCCATTTCTGATACCGATCTCATAGTCATGTGGGTCGTGCCCTGGTGTTACTTTTAGAGCACCAGTACCAAATTCTTTTTCCACATAATTGTCTGCTATGACTGGTATTTCCCTACCAAGAATCGGCACCATTACTTTTGTACCCACAAATTCTTTATAGCGATTATCCTCAGGATGAACGGCTACAGCCGTATCACCGAGGATAGTTTCTGGTCTGGTAGTAGCCACTGGAATGTACCTATCCGAACCATCTGCTAGCATGTACTTAAAGTAGTAGAGCTTACCCTGCTCTTCTGAATATTCCACTTCGAGGTCAGAGACGGCTGTCATCAATCCTGGTGACCAATTGATCATACGTGCACCACGATAGATCAAACCTTTTTCGTAAAGACGGACAAAAGCCTCACGAACAGCCTTTGAGAGCCCATCATCCAAGGTGAATCGCTCTCGGTCCCAGTCACAGGATGCACCAAGGCGCCTGATTTGGTTTGTAATCTTCCCGCCATATTTTTCTTTCCAAGCCCACATCTGTTCAATGAAAGCCTCTCGTCCCATTTCTTCACGTTTTATATTCTTTTCAGTCAGCATTTTTTCGACCTGAAGTTGTGTAGCAATGCCGGCATGATCAGTGCCAGGAACCCAGAGAGTCGGTATGCCTTTCATGCGATGATAGCGGATCATTACATCTTCTGTTGAAACAAAAAGCGGGTGACCGAGATGAAGTTCTCCGGTTACATTT
>CAZJLN010000088.1:0-8407 GCA_964546745.1 uncultured Anaerolineaceae bacterium | reverse complement strand
GGATGGCATGGTCCTCGGCTATAAAAATTCGCTTCTGACTGTCCATAGGGCACTTCCTACTATGATTTTTTTCTAAAAGTACTGCGCATGCGCGACTATAAATAAAGGCTTTACCTTATTTATTTAGCAAACCTGTTAATGTATGTATAGCACATATAGCTTCAATGGTAGGATATTATTTTGCACGCGGTTTGTGAGAGGTATTACCAAGCACTATCAAACCGGAGAAGACCATGAAAAATAAATTCACCATCAGCATGGAAAGACTTAATGAGATTTTAGAACAGCCCATGTATAAAGACCAGTTTCAAGAGGTGTTTTCATTTGTTGAGGCGGTCACCGCTAGGAAATATAATCCGAACCATCTGACATCCGAAGACATTGCCGAGTGGGACAGGAGATTTGATGAGGTGTTAAGGCAGCTGTTTGCGCCTGCACCATGAATCAATCAGAGCACTATCCCGGCGGATCCGCCAATCACGTTCAGTTCACATTCTAGCTTCCACAAACCAGCCTCCACGACTGTTCACTCTTTTTGATTCCGGGAAATCCGCAACGTGTTACCCACAACCGTAAGGCTGCTGGCAAACATGGCACATACCGCAATCAAGGGATTCACCATGCCGGCCAGTGCAAGGGGTATTGCCACCGCGTTGTAGGCGAAGGCAAAAAAGAGGTTCTGCCTGATAGTTTTCATGGTCATCTGTGAGAGATCAAGAAAATCGATAACGCGGCGCGGGTCATCGGCAACCAGACCGACATCTGCCGCCTCTTGGGCAAGGGGGTCCCGGGTGCCTATGGCAAATCCCACGTCGGCCCCGGCAATCGCCGCGGCGTCGTTAATGCCGTCCCCGACCATGCCCACGCGCTTTCCCTGCGCTCGCAGCTCCTGAATGAGGATGACCTTGTCCCGCGGGGTTGCCTGCCCCCGGTAGTGTGCGATGCCCAGGGTTTCCGCGGCAAACCTGGTGGTATGCGCAGCATCGCCGGATATAATCCATGGAGTGAGACCTTTTTTCATGATCTCGCGTATGACATCCGATGCCTGCAGCTTGAGCTCGTCACCGAAGGTGAAAAATCCGCGAACCTTTTTCCCCCATCCGAAGAACACAACCGTTTTACCCTGTGATTCCCGCTCAGCGGCCTGTTCTTCAAGATGGCGCGGGAGCTGAAAGCCGATCACCTTGATAAGTGACCGGTTGCCCGCCATCGCCGCTTCGCCGGCGATAACCCCGCTGACGCCGAGACCCGCATGGTTTTCATACGCTGCAACCGCCTGAAGCGGCGCTGCTTTCTGCACGGCGCATTGCAGGATTTCCCGGGCCAGGAAATGATCGCAGCGGGCCTCAAGTGAAGCCGTCCGGCTGAGCGCCGCCTCCTCCGAAACACCTTCCGTGACTGTTTCCTGCAGCGAGAAAAGTCCTCGGGTGAGGGTTCCGGTTTTGTCAAAAACAAGGGTGTCAAGCGCCGGGGCCTGTTCCAGTGCATCGGCGCTTCTGACCATGATTCCTTTATCTTTGGCCGCTGCAACAAAGGCGCTTTTTGCCAGGGGCACGGCGATGCCCAACGCGCAGGGACAGGTGATAACCAGGACGGCGATGGAACGGAGCAGGGCGGTCTCCGCGCTCCTGCCCGCAAGGATGAGATAGAGAGCCGCCGCCGCGGCAATGGCCAGTATGGCGGGCACCAGCCACTGCATGACACGGTCGGCGAGCAGCTCCATGGAATTTTTCCGGCTTACCGCATCCTCCATGAGAGCGATCATCCGGCCGAGGAAACCATCCCTGCCCGCGCGCAAAACCTCAAGGGTCAAGGGGCCGCTTATGAGCAGCGAGCCGCCCAACACCTCCTCCCCCGAGCTCCGGCTGACCGGCTTCGGTTCTCCGGTGAGGACCGACTGGTCGATGAACGCCCTGCCGTCCACCACCCGCGCGTCGAGCGGGATGCGATCGCCTGCCTCGGCCTTGAAGATGTTTCCGGGCGCAAGCGTGTCGGCAGGAGCCCATTGTTCCCCCTCTCCACCATCGACGCGGACCTTCTGGTGTGCCCAGGTGTAGAGCCCGGTAATGTATCCAGTGACTTTTTCCCGGGATCGGCTTTCAATATACCTGCCCACGAGCACCAGGGTCACCAGCATGGATGCGGTATCGAAGTAAAGATGAAGGCTTCCTGCAAACATCCGGGTCACGCTGTATGCGTATGCAGAAAGCGCGCCCATGGCTATAAGTGAATCCATGCTGAAGTGCAGGACATAAAACCCGGCCAGCCCTTTTCTGATGATGTGAAACCCGCAGAAGAAAATGACCGCCGTGCTGACTGCCCACGCGGGAAACGATAGATACCACACGGCCTCACGTGAGAGTTCTGCAAAGAAGCCCCCATCGAGGGCATAGGAGAGCATCATGGCGTTGAAGGTCAGCACCAGGGCAATCCCCATGCGCAAAAACATAGTATGTTCCCGGGGGCTGCTTTCCTCCTCCCCGCCCTGAAGAAAAGGGTGGTAACCAAGGCGGGTGATCTGTGCCAGTACCTCGCGGGGACTGATGGCATGAGGTGCATAGGTTATGCGTGCGGTGTCGGTAAGAAAGGATACCGCTGCATCCAGCACGCCGGGCGTGCGCTTCAATGCCTTCTCCAGCCGTATGCCGCAGGAGGCGCACTGCATTCCCCTGATGGTGAGGAGCAGGGAAAGGGCATGCCCGCCGCCGTTCCCGGCCGGATGCAGCCCGCTTACTTCAATTGCCGGCTGTTCGGTTATCAAGGGAAGATCGCTCCCCGGTCAGTGACCGCAGATAGTTGATGATGTCCCAGCGGTCGGGCTCCGCGACGGTCTGGGCCAGCGGCGGGTGCCGCTTGAAGCCGAAGGTGATTTTATAGAAGAGCTCGCCGTCGCTCTGATTCTGCACCGCCGTTTGCTTGAGATTGGCCGGCAGCGGGTAGAAACTCTGGCCCACGGTTCCATTGCCGTCGGCATTCGCTCCGTGGCACATGATGCAGAAGTAGCCGTACGATACCGCGCCCTGCCTGACCGACTCCGGGTGGTAAGGCAGGGGGTTGTGTATTTCCTTGCCATCCATATCCCGCAGCATCTGCAACCCCCCGGTGACGGGAATGGCCCCGGCCGGCATCCCGGGAAACTCGATTTCATACGGGCGCAGGGATGGCTGGTCCTTGAATTTGCCGTAATCGCAGCCCGGGAGCAGGAAGAGGAATATCAAGGCGGTTCTTTTCATGTAATGCAAACACGAAGTTCGTTTCATATGAACCTTTTCTCCGCGAGGGCACCATCAGGCATGAAGATAGCAATTCTCAAAAGCGTCATTCTGCGGCTCGACCGCAGAATCCAGTTCGCATTTTTGTATCGGATCCTGCGATCAAGTCGCAGGATGACGATCGATGATGGAGGGCCATGCTCCGTCATGGCCGTTTGAAATTTCGGACGCGACGGAGCGCGTCCCTCCATGTGCTCCTTATGGCCAACCCCAAAACTATTTCTCGGCACGTGTGCTCACGCCGCGCCAAACCGCCGCCCCCTCTAAAACCGGTTGGTTGAATAGGGGGATTGGCCGGGGATGTCCTCCACCACGCCGAAGTCCCATGCCGGCGGCCCCTTGTCGCCCACCATGAAAAGAATAAAAAGCCCCCAGATGAGAAACAGAACGGCAATGACCATGCTCACGAAAAGTCCGGAGACCCCTTTGCCCTGGCCCGATTGCGGCGGTTCTTTTTGCACGATTTGTCCTTCTTAAAAGGGGGTTCCGGTAATGCCGACCGTCAGCACATACACGATTGCCCAGATGATGACGCTCAGGTACAGGAAGATCAGCAGCAGAGGCACGGGTCGATTGCCTGCGCGGATCCCGTCGGGATATTCTTCCTTTATCTCTCGCCGGTCATCCTGTTCCTCACGGACAAAGGCAAGGTACATCGCCATCAGGATTACGATACCCAGAAAGAAGAGCAGCACGATATCTTGAAAATCGAGCAGCGGAAAGTAATGCATGCGATTGCCTATACCTGGTGCCGGGCGAAGACCAGAAAAAGTATCACGCCAATGGAGAGCAGGCCGAAAAACAGCACCACCATCAGGGCGTAGACTTCAATCGACAGCCGTGCGGGATGCTCATGCGCCGCCGGAGGCGCGAGATTTTCATTGCGCAGGGGCAGATAGCGCGCCCGCTGCTGATCGCCGAATTGACCCGACTGGGCGGCCCAGAGGAAGGCGGCAATGCTTACCCAGAGGGCCGTCGCGGTGATCCCGATCCACCAGACATAAAAAAACATGGCTTACCCTCCCGGTTGCGGTCCCTCATACGACGCGTCAATTCCCTTCGGCTCGGTGTCCGCGTCGCTGGCGCCGATGAAATAGACCGCCACATAATCGCCCACGGCCCAGATTTTTTCCGATTCCAGCTCGCGCTTAAAATACGGCATGGCGGTGCCGGTGATGCCGTTCATGATCTGGTAGTAGAGAATGCCCCCCGATATCTCCCTTCCCTTGAGGGTGCTGAAGTTGAAGGGGGGCGGGTACAGGTAGGGCTGTGCCCGGCCCATCCCGTCCCCGATGGGGCCATGACAGCCGATGCAGAAGCTCTGGTAGATGCGATGCCCGCGCAGCAGACCGGCTTCTGTTGTGGGATAGGGATTGGGCAACTTCCTCCAGGGTTCGGGAATGTTCCGGTTGAGCCAGGCCACATTGGCGTCGGGGCCTGCTTCATAGGCCTCAATCGCTTTTACTTTCCAGAAGCGCTGGCGCTCGGTGCGGAAGTCCGCGTCCCGGTAACCCAGGCTCTGCTTGTAGGCGATGAGCGCTTCCAGCTCGCCGCCGGTGAGAAACGCGAATGCCGGCATGATCGAGTCCGGCCGGACAGAGCGCGGGTTGGTGAAATGCGCCCGGTGCCAGTCATCGGGGTGCTCTCCCCCCTCCTGGGAGAGGTCGGGTCCGGTGCGCTCCGAGCCGAGAAGATGGGGCCGGTCCGCGACATAATCCCCGGCCTGGGCCACCCGCTCGGCGCCCAGGCCCCAGTCGATGGAGCGGATGTACTGGGAATGGCAATAGGAGCAGCCGTTCTGGATGAAAAGTTTTCTCCCGGCTTCTTCACGCGGTGTCCGGGCGCGGTATATCACCGATGGCTCAAAGGTTTCCCGGTAACGGGGCACCAGCACCGATATGAAGAAAACCGCCGAAAAAATTATCAGGCAGCCGCTGATGATTCCCGCCGGCGTCATTCGCATGGCGTATTCCTCCGGGCACTGATGAGGCTCATGATGATAATGTAGAGGCCGATCGCGGCGCCGCCGATGATGAGAATGCCGAATATCGCCCGGAGAATCATGTACAGGTGCATCTGGGGCAGCAAGCGATAGACGGTTTCTCCGTTCAACCATCCGTTTCCCTGGATGAGGCCCACCGCAGTGAGAATGATGAAGAAGGCGGTTATGCCGATGAGCACCAGCCAGTATTGCAGGTTGGCCAGGCGCGGGTGGTAAACGGGACGGCCGGTAATCCGGGGCAGAATGAAATAGATGCCCCCGAGGGCGGTTATGCCCGAAAAACCCAGGACGCCCATGTGGGCGTGCGCCACCACCCAGTTGTTGAAATGAGTCAGGCGCTGCACCTGGGGAAGCGACTGCAGCGGGCCCTGCAGGCAGGTGAGCAGGTACCAGACCGAGCCGGCAAAAACAAACTTCCCCCCCAGATCGGTGTGGATGGTCCCCAGGCGGCCCTTCATGGTAAGCCACATGTTGATGAGAACGGTCAGCACCGGTATGAGCATGCCGATGCTTCCGGTCACGGCGATGACCTTCAGCCAGGTCGGGGCGGGAGCCTGGATCAGATGGTGGGTGCCGATGTGGGAATACATTACCAGTATTGACCAGAAACCGACCAGTGAAAGGCTGTGGCTGTAAAGCGGGGCCCGGCTGACAATGGGGATTACATAATAAGCAACGGCAATGGCCAGGGGCGTGAAGAAGAAGCCCAGGATATTATGACCGTAAAACCACGCCAGGATGGCATCGGGCATGCCGGTGATGGATCCGGTTTGAGGGTTCCAGACCGCGTTGCCCAGCAGGTAGTTGAAGAAGGAGAAGATCAGCGCGGCAAAGATATACCAGACCGATACATAGAGAAGGTGCTCCTCCCGGCGCTGCACTGTCCGGAACAGGTTTAGGAAGATAAGGAGAAAAACCAGCAGGATGCCGATGTCGGCCGGCCAGAACAGCTCGGCGTATTCCCGGCTCTGGGTGTGGCCGAGCAGAAGGGCAACCGAACCGGCGAACAGGCTGATGTTCCACAGCCACAGGGAGATACGCCCGAGGGTCTCGCTGAAAAGGGGTGCGCGCACCAGCGCGGGGACAAGGTAGAAGGCGGCGCCGATGAGCGCCGATCCGACAAATCCGAACATCACCAGGTTGGTATGGAACGCACGGATTCGTCCGAACACTATCCACTTGATGTTGGCGAGCAGGTCGGGGGCCACCACCTCCAGGGCGCCGATCAGACCGGCCAGGGTTCCGGCAAGCATCCACACCGATGCGCTTAAGAAAAAACCCTTGGTGGTCGCGTGCGCGTTGCGCAGCGCCGACGCGGTATTGGTCTGCCTTACTGTCATCGATGCTCCCGTCATGTCATGTTTCATAACATTATGATGTACATCACTATCAGCCGTGCTGCGCCGGGCAGGCTGTTGAAAAACGCGCATCTGATCCGTGGCACAGGGGAAGAGGCTTTTGGCGCCACAACAATGTGTTGAGCAGCTTACGGCACGACCCGGAGCCTTACGACTTAAACCGCAGGCAGGTAGCTTTGCAGCGGCTTCGATACCGTCCGGTGCCACGCGGGTCTGTCGGACAAAGATAGAGAGTCGCTGCCATTCTACCGGTACCGGCTCATTGTGTTGTGGCTTAAAAGCCCCTTTCCCTGTGCCACCTATTATTCAGCAAGCGTACCGGTCTGCGCCTGCTTTTTCAACAGCCTGCTAGTAATGACACGACAGCCAGCAGTCAAGCTGGGCCTTGCGCTCATGGTGGCAGCTCACGCAAAAGCCCATCTGGAATGCAATGGGATAGATGCGGTCCATCCGGCTGACCTCGCCGTGGCACGTCACGCAATCAATCTCCTGTTCAAGATGCGCCTCATGATTAAACCTGCTGTAATCGGGCATGTACATGAGCCGGATCCAGGGAACGGGTGTCGCGGTGTCAAAGTGACGGGTAAGCTTCACTATTTGCGGATGCCCGGTGATGACATGGCGGTGGCAGAACAGGCATTTGCTGAGCGGCGGAATGCCGGGATTGGCTGAACGCTCGACGAAGGGATGACAAAAGCGGCAATTGATTTCCTTATCCCCCGCATGCACCCGGTGGCTGAAAAAAATGGGCTGCTGCGGGCCTATCTTCTGGTAGGGGTACACCCGGGTGAGATAGAGCATGACCGTGAGCAGTAGAAGAATGGCAATCAGCCATGCCAGGCCGCTCCGCAGTCGTGCCCGGGATGTGGCGGACGTGATCATAATGCCTGTAAGCTCCCTTAACGCGCATCAAGCGACTTTTGAAAAAGCGGATCCGAAACCGGAAGCAGGGGAACCCATTTCAGAAAAAGCATGACCGTCAGCGCCACGGCGCCGAAAAAGCCGGCGCTGATCAGCGCTTCCGGCAGACCCAGATCCAGGCTCTCTCCTTTGGTGAGAGAGGGCGCTATCAGGAGAAAGCGCTCAAACCACATGCCGATCATAATGGCAGCGCTGAGCAGCAGCATGAACCGGGGACGATGCTTGAGCTTCCGGCTCAGCAGGATGAAAAACGGCATGACGAAACAGGCAATCAGCACGGACCAGGCCAGGGTAACCCACGGGGCGTGGTTCACCCGGAGAATCACGTACCCGGTCTCGTCGGGAAGATTGCCGAACCAGATGACCAGGAACTGGGAATAGAAGAAGTCTCCGGTGACCAGGCAGAATGCCAGGAGCAGCTTGCCCAGGTCATAAAAATGCCGCGGCCCGATGAACCGGTCCATGCCCATAAAGTTCATTGCCAGGTACGACAGCGCCGCGATCGCGGCGAGGGCGGTATAGAAGCCGCCGATGAAATAATAGGCGCCGAACAGGGTGCTGATCCATTCGGGATCGAGCGACATGATCAAATCAAAGGCCAGCAGGCTCAGTACGACGGCGTAGCTAATGCCCACCAGGGGGGAAAGGACGAGCTGCATCCGCCATCCGCGGGATGCTGCGCCGGAAAGCGAAGGGGCGGGTGAGGGGAAACGCGGGTCGCCTTCCTTCTTCTTCCACGGTTTCCGGGCGTGAAGCTTCATGTCCCCGCGCACCGAGAAGAAAATGAGGGCAAGTGAGACCGCGCCGAGAAGCAGCAGCGAGACACCGTCACGCGCAAAAAGAAACGGCACACT
>CAZJLN010000087.1:2574-8693 GCA_964546745.1 uncultured Anaerolineaceae bacterium | reverse complement strand
GTTTTTAAGGTAGGAGCACTAATTTTATTAATATTTACAATATTATTCATGAATATTGACACAAAATCTGCTTATGTTATACTTTTTTTGGTTTATGAATTGAAGAGAAATTTTGTAATATGAAAAGTACACGTCAAAAAATAGAAAAATCTCTATTAATTAATCCTGGGTCTACAATTAAGGAAATTGCTAAATTTGTACAAATTAACGAAATTTCCGCAAGACATCACTTAACCAACTTACAAGCAGAAGGACTTGTCGTCGCAGAGGAAGAAAGGCATGGGGTAGGTCGTCCCAGGTTGCTGTATCGTTTATCTGAATCCGGAATAGAGAAATTCCCATCAAACTATTTGATGTTTACAAATCGTATTATCAATCAATTAAACACACTCTTAACTCAAGAACAAGTTGATGAATTCTTCACAAATTTGGCTTTAAAATTTGTGGAAGACAAAAAGTCTCATTTTTTAGGTTTATCTCTTGAGTCTCGGTTAGATTTATTAAAAGAGATATTATCTTATGAAGGTTACATTATTGAATGGGAAGAGTTAAACGGAGATTACTTTATTCGAAATATGAATTGCCCAATTCATCAAATAAGTCAAAAACATCATGAAGTATGTCTGTTTGATAAGACGATTATGTCAATCCTTCTTTCTAGGAAATTATCTTTACAGGAATCAATATCAGAAGGTAAAACCAAATGTACCTATAAGATAGAAACGGAGATTGTTAATGAATAGTACCTCAGAAATTAATAAACATGAGTGGAAAATCATTAGTACTCACCCAGATCAATATGAAGATTTAATCGATAATTTGTCTGGGATAATCGATCCTGAACTAGGTTATTCGGTTCTGCAATTAGGGCTTATAAGAGATATTGAATTCATAGAAGATCATATCTTGGTTACCATGATATTAACAACCCCCTTTTGCCCATACGGACCAGCAATGATGGAGTCTGTTCGAAAAAAAGTCGAAGTTGTTTTAAATATTCACACAGAGATTGTTTATGGTACGGAAGTCTGGATTCCTTCAATGATGGAAGATGGGCTGATGGATGAGGATTGGGGACTAGTTGGATAATGAAACATTTTCTAACTGTTTGCCAATTTAGATAAATTTTTGCCAAGAATCTTTTACTATGTTGTATAATTAATAAGTCAATTATTTATAAGGAGACGATAATGGATAAATTCGAATGTATTGCATGTGGATATATTTATGATCCAGCAGTTGGGGACCCGGACAACGGTATTGCCCCAGGCACCGCTTTTGAGGACTTACCTGCGGATTGGGTTTGCCCAGACTGCGGAGTAGGCAAAGAGGAATTTGAAAAAATATAAGATTTTTACTAAATAAAATTTCCTAAATGGACAAATAGAAAAAAGGCCGACTTTTGAGTCGGCCTCTTTTTGTCTAGCCCATTTCTCCTTTACAGTTTTAATCTACCTTAAATTAAATAATCCAAGATGATGAAGCATTACCAACCTACTCAATATAGGTACTATCAACCTCATCAAGCCTAAGACTTATTACTTGACTAGAGATATCTCGCCCCATTGTGATACCGTAAATCACATCAGCAGCCTGAACCGTGTTTCTATTATGTGTAATTAACACAAACTGAGTTTCAGTTGATAATTCTTGTAAGAGTTCGATAAATCTACCCACGTTAGATTCATCAAGCATCGCATCAACTTCATCTAAAACACAAAAAGGTGTGGGTGAAACTTTCAATAAAGCAAAAACCAGTGCCACAGCTGTTAAGCTTCTTTCTCCACCTGAGAGAAGCACAAGACCCTGTTCTCTTTTTCCAGGTAGGCGAGCTTCGATATCAATTCCGCTGGATATCGGATCGGACTCATCAGAAATAGTTAATCTTGCATTTCCACCGTTGAACAAACGTGAAAACATATTAGAAAACTCAATACTTACTTCCTTGAAAGTTGATAAGAATTTATTACGCATAATCTCGTCTAAATCTTTTATGACGAGTTGAAGGTTATCCGTAGCGTTTTCGAGGTCTTTTACTTGGCTAGATAAAAATTCATATCTTTCTTTTACCTCAAAATATTCTTGTTGGGCTTCAGGATTAATAGCCCCTATTCTCCTTAATTGATTTTTCAACTCCTGGATTGTTTCGTTCGTGTTTTCAGGTAGTTCATTTTTTACGACAAGTGATTCAATCACCATGTCTTTGAATGGCAGAGGTTTGGGTCCCTCTACATCCGGTTGAAATTCAAATTCAACAAAACCAAAATCATCCTCGATTTTATCTCTGAGATTTTCCAACTTTTCTTTCTTTCGAGTCAGTTCTAACTGAATTTCAGCAAACTGACGTTCTATGATTGATAATTCTTTTTGGTTATCTTCATTTTCCCTAGTTTTTTTGTCATAAAGATTTTGAACTTCTTCTAATTCTTTTTCTAATGGGCTTTGTTTCTCTAATTTTATCGAATCGATTTTCTGATTTAAGGCTTTTTCTTTTGCATAGTTTAAAGATATTGTTTCTGTAATCTGCCCGATAGATGTTTCTACTTGGCTCAGTCGGTCTTTTTGCGAATTCATTGAATTTTGGTCATCAGTTAAGGTTTCTTCTAGTGATTTTAGTCTTTCCTCGACATTCAAAATTTTTTGCTTTGCCACCGCAGTTGAAGTTTCTAATTGATGGACAGTGTCAAGAATAGTGCTATTCGCGAAAGTTGATAGCTCATTTTGATATCCGGCCTCTTTTTCCCGTAGAGTAACTAATAATTGTTGGGATGATGTTGTTTCCTCATCAGATCTCCTAATTAAATCATTGATTGAGGATTGATTATTCTTGAAAGTCATTATTTGGTTTTTATTCCAATTAAGCTGGTCTTTTGTTTTTTGAAGGCGAATATTTAATTCACTTTTCTTTTCAGTTTTCTTTTCAAGATCTTTCAAAATCTCAGACTTTTTATATTCAAGCTCTGATATATTATTTTTGCATTCTTCTACGCTTTGTAGATCCACAATTTGTACCTTGTCCAAGTTAGAAATAGTATCGATTAAGTTTTCAATCTTATTCTTGAGATTGATTTTCTCCCTATTGGTTGATATCTTGCTTGATGTAGTTAACTTCCCAATCGAGACTACACCATTCTTATAAAATACCTCTCCTTGTAAAGTAGCAATTTTGTAGGAATCAGGCATTAACTCAATTAATTGTATAGCTACAGCCTTGCTTTTAACGACAACTATTTTTTCTAAAATCGATTCGATGGTTTTTCTAAAAGTTCCATCAAATGATACAAGTTCGTTTGCCTTACCAATTACACCTATAATATTTAATGGTAGCTTCCAAATATCTTGATTGGGAATGCTTTCTTCAGAAATAAAAGCTAATCTTTCCTTTGTTCTTTCTTCAAATTCGTCAATTGTTGTCGGAGATATTTTTTTGCCTTTGATGAGTAAAAGATCAATAATTTCTCCAAGAGATGAGGAAATTGCTAACTCGTATTCTTCAGGAACAATTATGTGCTTGGTTATCGTTGATAAATAGAAGGATTTAGGGCTTTCTTGATATGTCTGTAAGATAACTTTGGCTCCTTCAGAAAAGTTGGTTAATGCGTTTTCTGACTGATTTATCATGTCCAATTTCACACTTAAGTGTGTTTTTTCTATCTTTAGAGTAGAGAGTGTTTGATTATTCTTTTCAACCTTTCCTTCCAATCTTATTAGCTCTTGTGCTTTTTGATGTATGTGTTCATCTATTTTTTCTCTTTGTGTTAATATTACTGCTTGATTTTCCTCAACTAATCGTTCTTGATTAGTTAAATCATCCATCTCAGTTTGCAGTTTTTGTATTGATAGCCCTAACGAATTAATACTATTTTCTAGATCTGCTTTTCTTTCTTGATAATCTGATTTTCTTGCTTGTAGTTTAAATAATGTTGTCTGCGGTACAATCATTTCTTCGCGAATTTGTTTTAGGCTGTGTTCAACTGCTAATTTTCTTTTATTCCATTCTGAGTATTCTTTTGTTGCTATTTGGTATTCATTATTCACATTGTCGAAATCTTTTTTTAATTGAACATATTCTTCTTTAGCACTAAGATTTGATATTTTTTTTGACTTTACTTTTTCTAATAGATTATCTAAATCTAATTTAAGCTGGTTTTTTAAAGAGAGGCTAGAACTTAGACGCTCACCAAAGACAGCTAAAACTTTTCCAATTTCTTCAATTTCTTTGTGAATATCAGATGATAGAGAATGTAGTGAATTTACTTGTTCTCTTTTTTCAATGAGGGTTTGATACAATTTTTCAATTTGTAACTCCTTTTCTCCCTGTCTCGTCCTAACATCAATAATGTGTCTCTCGCGTTCAGAAAATTGTTGCTGAGCCAAAATTACATCATTCTGTGCTTTATAAAAATAATACCCATACCAATCTTTTAAATGAAGTTTCAGGTCAGATTGAATTCTCTTATATTCAGCAACTTTAGCTGCTTGCCGTTCAAGACTACGTAAACGTGGTTTGATCTCAGATAAAATATCAAGGATCCGATCAAGATTCCGCTTTGTTGAATCTAATCGTTTGATCGCTTCTTCTTTCCTCGCACTATAAAGTCCAATTCCCGCAGCCTCTTCGAATAATTTCCTGCGCTCATCGGGTTTGATTGACAGAGCCAAATCAACAAGTCCCTGTCCAATAATCGTGTATGTTCGATCAGCTAATCCGGTTTGAGCTAGTAATTCATGAAAATCTTTTAATCTGACTCGCTGATTGTTTATTAAATATTCATTTTGTCCATCACGATAGGCTCTTCTAGTTAGGACAACTTCAGAATAATCTATCGGCAGCCAACTATCTTCGTTATTAAATGTGATTGATACAGATGCCAGTCCCGCTCTTGCTCTTTGTTCAGAACCAGAAAAGATCATGTCTTCTGTTTTCTTTGCCCTGAGCAAAGAATAGGATTGCTCTCCTAAAACCCACCGTATAGAATCAGCTATATTTGATTTGCCAGATCCGTTTGGGCCTACAATGGCTGTTACCATTGAGGGAAATTCAAATAATGTATTATTTGCAAATGTTTTGTATCCAAACAATTCTAATGATGATAATCTTGACTTCATGTTAATTTCCTAAGTATTCCATGTGGTTAAGTGCAGTTTTTGCTGCATCTTTTTCAGCTGATTGTTTGCTGCTGCCTTTCCCACTTCCAAATATTTTCCCGTTTATTAATACCTGCATAACAAATTCTTTTGAATGATCAGGGCCACTCTCTGTGATAAGCTCATAATTTGGGGATTCAAAACCATTTGCTTGAGCCCATTCTTGTAATTTACTTTTAGGATCTTCATCATAATGGTTTTTCAAAATAGTATCGATTTGTTTTTCTATTAGAGGAATAACAAATGTCTTTACTGCTTCGATTCCACAATCAAGGAATAACGCTCCGATTAGAGCTTCAAATGCATCGCACAATATCGCTGAACGCTTTCGCCCACCTGCCTGGATCTCTCCCCTGCCAAGTAAGATAACTTCTCCTAATTTAATTTCTCTTGCAAATGATGCTAATTGTTCTGTATGAACTAGTGCAGCTCTTAATTTTGTTAGTGATCCTTCTGGCTTTTCTGGAAATTTGTGATATATCCACTCGGCAACGATGAAACTCAATATAGCATCTCCTAAGAATTCAAGGCGCTCATTATCTTCGATCGTTTCACGATTTTCATTAACGTACGATCTATGTGTTAATGCTCTCGATAATAAGAATTCATCGGATAGCGGAAGTGAAAGGCTATACGCAAAGGCTAACAATGAGCCTGGCTTTTTGGAATGTCCTGGCATTTTTTTCTCCTATACCAGAACTGCTGAAACGTTAACCATCACAATGTAATAATTCACGTTTCTTCAGTTCTAAAATTTAATTATTTTAACACGCTTGATTTTAACCCAAAACCAGTCAAAATCAAAACGCAAGAACCAGTGAGTTTTTCTTTAATCATGTCATAACCTGCTTGAACAAGCGCTGAAGTGGGTTCTACAAATATTCCCAACTGTGATAGCTTTTTATAAGCACATATTAAGTCATTTTCTTCAATTGCTAAAATTAAATCGTCCTTTGTCATTTTTTCAAGAA
>CAZJLN010000087.1:0-2564 GCA_964546745.1 uncultured Anaerolineaceae bacterium | reverse complement strand
TGTTGGGGATAAAATTTTTGTACCCTCAGCTAAGGTGGGCAATCCAGATGCGTAAAAAGGTAAACCTGCTTTTTTTGCAACAAGAGGACTGTAAGACTTTGGTTGAACTCCAATGAATCTCGGTAATTGATTTATCTTGCCAACATTTAGCATAGCATTAAATCCGAGCATTACTCCTAAAAATAGACTTCCATGCCCAATAGGCATAAAAATATTATCAGGGCTTTTACCCATCTGATCAACTATCTCATAAGCAATAGTAGCAATTCCACTCATTCCAAAAGGGATATAAGCATGACTAGCGTAAGGAGTGCATTGTTTTTCAGCGGCTTCTAAAGCCGCCTTATACGCATTTTCGCGTGGACCTCTGACTGGAATTACTTGCGCACCATATGCTTCTATCTGCCCAAGTTTAGGCCCAGACGCTGAATCAGGAACATAAACCGTTGCCTGAATCCCTGCAGATGCAGCATAAGCTGCAAATGAAGCTCCAGCGTTTCCTGAAGAATCTTCAATGGAGGTCTTAATACCACGATTTCTTAACACACTAGTCAGAATAGCTGACCCACGATCCTTGTAAGATCCTGTAGGATTCAGGCTTTCGAGTTTATAAAATACTTCCTTGCTATTCTGTTGAGTTGAAATTAATGGCGTGTTACCCTCACCCAGATAGTTTATAAAAGTAGATTTTGTAAGACCAAAACTTGGTAGATATTTCCATATTCCTGGCAAATGCGTAAAATCTTTTACAATATCCAAACCTTGGATTTCGGTGAGTTCAAATACCCCACCACATGTTTGGCACCTGTGAGGAAATCCATTTCTTGGATATGATTTTTTACATTGACGACAAATATACTGAGTCACCATTTCTCACATAAATTATCCTTTAAAAGAAAGGTATCTATCAGCTATAATTGGATCATGGCTATTACAGAAACCTTAGTTAATTATAAAATCGAATCTGATGTTTATGAAGGCCCTTTAGACCTATTGTTGGATTTAATTCAAAACGCTGAGCTTGATATTACCGCATTATCATTGACAAAAGTTACCGATCAATTTCTAAATTATATTAATGATATTGATCAGGTATCGGCTGATAATCTTTCTGAATTTCTTGTTATTGCAGCCAAGCTTATTCAAATCAAATCTGAAGCATTGTTACCTAGACCTACAGTAAGAGAGGAAGGTGAAGAAGATCTCGGCGAAGAATTGGCTCGCCAATTACGAATTTATAGAGAAATTAAAAACACATCAGGGTTTTTAAAATTAAGAATTGAGAATAACAAAAGAACGTATCTCCATATTGCAAAAACAATTCCAGCAAACATTCATGTTGATATGAGTAACATTTCATTAGAGGATTTGATAAACTCCCTAAAAGGTCTCTATTCAATTGATGAAAATCTACTAACTCTTGGAACGGTGATTTCAATCCCAAAGATTACGATCAGAAGAAAAGCTGAAGCAATAATCAACACATTAATAAACCATCAAATAACGACATTTTCACAGATTTTAGGCAGTGACAATTCACGCTTAAATGTAATTGTTGTTTTCTTAGCTGTTCTAGAGTTGATAAAACAAGATTATATCTATACTCAACAGAATGGTTTGTTTTCAGATATTGAGATTAAACCCACCAAAAATATTTCAGGTGAAAATTCATTTGAAATTTCACCTGATGATTAATGAATATAGATAATTTTTAAGTTTATAACAATGATATAATTTTAGTATGAATATTACAAATAACGACCATCCCGATGTAAAAACTAGTGAAATCCATCAGCAAATAGAGCCAAATGGTCGAGCACGGTGGATAAAAATTGTTCTTTTAGTGATCATTTCTTTAGGACTAATAGCCGGATTAGTTTTTGGCGTTATTGCTTTAGTTAAACAAGATGAATTGACCACTGGAAAAGTTAGAGACATTTTTATTATTTTCCTTTCACTAGAAATGTTAATCGTTGGAGTTTCAGTTATAGTGTTAATAATCCAAGTCTCAGCATTATCAAATTTGTTACAAAATGAAATTCGTCCGATTCTCAATTCGACGACGGAGACTGTAAATACATTAAGAGGTACGGTTAGATTCTTAAGTAACAACTTAACAGAGCCAGTGATAAAAATGAATCAGACGGTTGCTGCAGGTAAACGACTTTTTGATTTATTGCGTTTTAAATAATAATAAAAATACACAAAAATAAAGAAAAAGGAGTAAACATGTCTCAGTCAGATGATTTTAGTGCGTTCTTGATTGGTTTGGTTGTTGGAGGAATAACCGGTGCAGCTGTGTCCTTGTTGCTTGCACCACAATCTGGCGATGAAACCAGAAAAATACTAAAAGAGAAAGCTATTGAACTAAAAGATAAAGCCAGCGAGTCTTATGTTGAAACAAAAGATAAAGCTGCACATTTATTTGAGGAAGGAAAAACCTTAGTTGGCGAAGTTTCTCAAAAGGGAAAAGTTGTTCTTGAGGAGCAACGAGAGAAATTAGCAGAGACAATTAAACCAAAGAAGCCCGTAGAAGAGTAAAACAATCTTAGAAATGCGTATTA
>CAZJLN010000086.1:0-8839 GCA_964546745.1 uncultured Anaerolineaceae bacterium | reverse complement strand
CCAACTACATTCGTGCTGCCCGAAAACGGGTGGACGGTATCCTCCAGCTTGAGTTTGACCCTCCGGTTTTTGTCACTCCCGATCCGCGTCATCTGGATCGCGTACCTTTTGGTGCTTTGGTGGAGCAAGGCTATCTTGAACCCGGACAGGCTCTGTATTTTGGTGCGGATGGTGGACCGCAAGCAGTTGTGTTGGCGGATGGTAACATTCAATGTCAGGATCATCGCGGCAGCATTCACGAAGTTGCCCGCAGCTTAAGAAACGGACCCAGTAATGGGTGGACTTTATGGTATTACTGGGATGAGGTTACCAACTCTCGCCAGCCTATTGATCATTTGCGTGACGCCTATCGCAAAGAAAGCCAAAACAAGATCTAATCGAATATCACAGATAATAAACATATTCATGAATAAAGGAAAAAAATGACAAACAAAATTGAGTACACACAATCCCCTTGGAGTCTGGAAGATCTCTTCCTAAGTTTTGATGATCCAAAAATTGAGGAAACATATCAAATGGTTGAAGCGATGGTATCTCAATTTGAGAATTACCGAGAGCGTCTAGCCGACGATATTGACTCTGCAATATTCAATGAGATCGTCGCCAGCCTTGAAGCAGTTTACAAACTTGCCATGCGTATTGGCGGTTTTGCTGAACTAGCATTTTCTGCAGACACCCAGGAGCAAAAAGCCCAAATTGCCATTGCCCGCTTTCAGCAGTTCGTTGCCACCATGTCCAATCGTGTTCTCTTCTTCCAGCTTTGGTGGAAAGCATTGGACATTGAAAACGCCAACCGTTTAATGGAGACTTCTGGGGATTATCGCTACTGGCTTCAGCAGATGCGTAATTTCCGCGATCACACACTCAGTGAGCCGGAAGAAAAAGTTATCAACATCAAGAACGTAACCGGCTCTTCTGCATTAAATCTGCTCTATGATTCCATTACCAATCGTTATATCTTCAAAATCACGGTTGATGGTGAAGAAAAAGAGCTTACCCGTGGTGAATTGATGGCACTTGTTCGTCAGGCAGATCCGGATTTACGTGCCCGTGCTTATCAGGAACTCTATCGTGTCTACAGCAACGACGCCCCCATCCTCGGACAGATCTACCAGGCTTTGGTAAGAGATTGGCGTAACGAAAATGTTGACCTGCGTCACTTCTCCGATCCCATCTCTGTGCGTAATCTCGACAATGACATCCCCGATCGAGCTGTGGACACATTATTGGAAGTGGCACGCCTCAACACTAGCATATTTCAGCGCTTCTTCAAACTAAAAGCAAAACTGTTAGGTATGGAAAAGTTACGCCGCTACGACATATATGCCCCTGTATCCAAATCGGATAAACAGTTCTCTTTTGAGCAAGCAGCAGCTATGACATTTGACGCCTTTGAGCGCTTTGATGAAAAGTTTGCCAACATGGCAAAGCGTGTTCTCAACGATTTACATCTCGATAGCGAGGTTCGTAAAGGTAAGATGAGCGGTGCATTCTGTGCCACTATTCTGCCAGAACTGACTCCCTGGGTCTTGCTCAACTACCAGGGTAAGGCAGATGATGTTGCAACCTTGGCACATGAACTAGGACATGCCATTCATTCCATGATGGCCGAAGATCATACCTACTTCACCCAAAATGCCTGCCTCCCGCTCGCAGAGACTGCTTCCACCTTTGGTGAGATGATGCTGGTAGACCGCTTGTTGGAACTTGAAACAGACGAGAATGTCAAACGCGATACCCTTTTCCGCCAGGTGGATGATGCTTACGCCACCATCATTCGCCAGATCTTCTTTGCCCTCTTTGAACGCGAAGCTCATGATATGATCGTCAAGGATGCCTCCGTGGATGAGCTTTCAGAAGCATATCTGAATAATCTCAAACTACAATTTGGAGAATCAGTGGAAGTCTCTGACGAATTTAAACATGAATGGGTTTCAGTTCCTCATATTTACAGCACCCCCTTTTATGTTTACGCCTATGCCTTTGGGCAGCTCTTAGTTTTCTCTCTGTATAAACAGTACAAGATCGAGGGTGATTCCTTCAAACCGCGTTACATGAAGATTCTGGCAGCTGGCGGCTCCATTGCCCCTGTTGAACTTCTCGCCAATGCGGGTATCGACATCAACCAGCCTTCTTTCTGGCAGGGTGGTTTTGATGTCATCAAAGAAATGGTCGAAAGGCTGGAGAACCTCTCCTAAACCATCTTGGATGATCTAAGTAAAGTTAACCCCTCTATGATAATTTTATCTGGAGGTTTTTTTTATCTCACAGAATTAATGCTTGCTGAAAGTTGGCTGGTGGCTGACCATTTTTTCAGTGTCGGCATCCATTGATATGGTATATTATTCCTAATAAGCAAAACGGAGCGTAAAAACATGTATATAGCGATTGAAGGTGTTATTGGAGTAGGAAAAACCACCCTCGCAAGGTTAATCCATACTTCCTTCCAGGCAGACTTGCTGATGGAGGTCTTTGAAGAAAACCCTTTCCTGAGCGATTTTTATAGCGATCGACAGCGCTACGCCTTCCAAACCCAAATCTTCTTTTTGCTCAGCCGCTATCATCAACAGCACCAAGCTATTCCAAGTGCAGTAAATGCTGGCAGAATGATCATCTCCGACTACACCTTTGACAAAGACTCCCTTTTTGCACGCATCAACTTAAAAGGGGACGAACTTGACATGTATTACAAGGTACATGAAGCCTTAGCAGAAAAAATTCCTGTGCCTGATTTGGTGGTTTATCTGCGTGCAGAGACAGAAACCCTCATGCAGCGTATTGCTCATCGGGATCGACCGTATGAACGCGCCATGGAAAGGGCTTATATTGACGAACTAAACCATGCTTACGATGATTTCTTCATGAACTCCCCCTTGAAGGTGTTGATCATTGATACTGATTCATTAAATATTATCAGCCGACCTGAAGATCTTGCTCATGTGGAAAACCGCATCCGCCAGGTACTTCACTTGGCACCCTATCAGGAAAGCTTGCCCCTGTCTTCCTGAGCAAACCACAAGAGGAAAATATGCGCATCACACCTGAATTATTGCGAAAACTTGCTGAAGATAATGTAGCAAAACGGCTGGAACACCAGAAAGATGTGGTGGCAGTATACTTGACTGGTTCTGTGTTGAACGAAGACCCCCTTCTAGGGGGCACCACGGATATTGACCTTGTTTTTGTTCATAAAGAACAACCCCAGATTGAACGTGAGATTGCTCGTATTAGCTATGAAGTATCTCTAGATATCGTCCACCACCATCAATCTCTTTATACTTTTCATCGCCGTCTGCGACTCAACCCTTGGCTTGGGTATGCGCTCTGCAATCATGCTGCGATAATTTATGACACGAATCACTGGCTTGAATTCATTCAAGCTGGCGTGTTTTCCCAGTTTGATCGACCTGAAAATGTGTATGGCCGCTCACTACCAATGCTCGAAAAAGCTCGCAGCATCTGGTTTGAACTGGATGAGCCACAGGAATATGAGCCGCTGATCTGGTTTGAACAATATTTTAAAGCAGTCAGCCTGTCAGCCAACGCCATAGCAGTTTTAAGTGGACCGGCTCTGGCTTCTCGCCGCTTTTTGTTAGAATTTCCTTCTCGTTCAGAAGCCATTGGAAAACCAGGTTTGAATGATGGGCTGTTGGGGATGCTGGGAATTGAAAGTATCCTCTCAGAGCTATACAACCAGTGGTATGAACCTTGGCAAGATGCATTAACAACTGTAGCAAAAAAAACTAATTGTCCTCCTGACTTACACCCAGCCCGTAAAGCCTATTACCAACTGAGTTGTGAAGCCATGCTGGAAAGTGGAAATTACAAAGCGGCTTTTTATCCAATGTTACACACCTGGCTTCAGGCAGTTAAGGTACTGTGGAATGAGGTAAGTTATCAGTCAGATTGGTTAGCTTTTATCAAAGAACTCGGATTTACATTAAATGAGTTTGAATCCCGTACAGCTTCCCTGGATTCTTTCATTGATACGATCGAGTTGGTATTGGATGAATGGAAATCTCAGAATGGGTTGTAATTTGAAAGTTGAATTTAAGTAAATCAATGCAATGGTCTGTGGATAACATAGGTAATACTGTGGATAAACCAAAAAAAAATGTGGAGAAAGATCTACAGTAATTCCTTAAATTTTTATAAAATTAAGAAATTACATTCTAAATAATTACTATCTGTACCTATTTATTGCATTAAATCCTTTTTTTTTCATCTTTTCCAAATTGTCATTTATTGGATTTCTTTTTTATCCACAAAGCATTGTGAATGAATTTTATAAGTTTCATCCCCAATATCTGGCATAATTACTGAACCAACAACACCATATCTGTGGATTTCATATACCTTATCAACAATTCCACAAGCCCTACTATGACTACTATATTAATTAAATAACTAATATATGGATGAATAATATTGTTGAAAAATAAATTACCTATCCGGATTTAGTAAATAATCTTCAATATCGACAGGGGATCCTTTCCATGGCCCTGGTACTTCCTGCTTGCGAGATGTTACTGCGGCTGCCCATCTGCATGCCTCTTCAGCTGATAGGGATAGTCTTTTGGCTAAGTAGGTTGAGAAGCAGGTATCGCCTCTGCCTGTGCGTCCAGATAAATTTTTCGAAGTAAAAGGTGATGTAAAATTGCTTTCACCACTAAAAACGGTAACACCAGAAGTTTGAGTCAACACTAGCTCTTTTGGTCCCAACTTTTGTAATTGTGCTGCTGCTTCATTCAAATCTGTCAAACCGGTCAGATAAAAAGCTTCAGCTTTATCTAGTTTAAGATATGTAATGCACTTAAGTCCTTCATTCATCTGATCCCATGGCAAGAAAATTAAATCATCCCCTACTGGTACCCTTACAAAACCCTGAATGTCCAATGCCAGTGGTGCTTTTTGAGAGAGAGACTGCATCAGAGATAAATCAATTTCACCTGCATAAAGTGGAGATAACATGATCAGATTTGTACTAAACTCGGGAATCTCTTCTAACTGATATTTGCCTCCAAATCCAATAGGCTTTGTGATGCGCATTTCCATATCAGCAGAACGATAATAATTTGCAATTCCAGAAGTTCCATCGGAAGGGGTTGCAAATACAGTCACACCTTCATCCCTCATTTCTTCAAGTCTTGGAAAATCATCTGGATGCAGCCGGGTTACCACTGCGACTTTCAATCCAAGTCGGCTGATTGCCACACTACCATAATACACACCACCGCCTGAGGAAATTGTTTCTATACCATCAACAATTAATTTGTCTTTGGCAAAATTGCCGATCATTACAATATCGAAATCAGGCATGATTATTCTCCGCCGGTAATACCTGAATGCATCCTTCTGCTAAACCGACAGTTACTTGCTCTCCAACCGGGAAGGGTTCCATGACATAAGGGTCTGACTCAACGCCAGTCATCATTTGCCCACGAACATCTATATCATATTCGACTACATCACCCAAGTATGAAGCTCGTTTGATGATGCTATCATATAACTCACCGGATTTTTTTATTCTAATCATTTCTGGACGGACAATCAAAGTAACTTTATCCATAGGAGAAAAATTACGATTGACATTTTTCAAATGAATGACTTTATCAAGCGATTCCACAATTAATGTATCTTCCAATTGTGATTGAACGACACCTTCCACAAAATTCGCTCTGCCAATGAAATTAGCAACAAATCGGCTGTTGGGGAATCGATAAACCTCAACTGGAGATCCTATCTGTTCGATGATTCCTTGATTCATAATCACAATTCTGTCAGATAGGGTCATGGCTTCAATCTGATCGTGAGTTACATACACACTGGTGATATTTAATTCTTTTTGAATGCGCCGAATTTCTGTGCGCATTTCCTCGCGTAACTTGGCATCAAGATTTGAAAGTGGTTCATCCATTAACAACACTTTAGGCTCCATCACGAGCGCACGTGCCAAAGCAACACGCTGTTGTTGTCCGCCAGAGAGTTGGGTTGGTGCCCGGTCTCCAAAACCCTCAAGGTGTACTAATTCCAAAACCTTATCCACGCGCTTCTGAATTTCTGGCTTGGACAACTTCTGTACGTTGAGTCCATAAGCAATGTTCCCAAAGACAGAGAGATGTGGAAAAATGGCGTAGCTTTGAAAAACCATTGACATATCTCGCTTATGAGGAGGTAGAGAATTGATCTCTTTTCCGTCCAGAACGATCTTCCCCGTTGTAGGAAATTCAAATCCTGCGATCATCCTCAATGTAGTTGTTTTCCCACAACCGCTAGGTCCTAAGAGAGTCACTAATTCTCCTTTTTCTATCTCTAGGTTGATATCATTAACAGCGGTTACTTCGGTTGTTGTTCCACGCGGAGGAAAAACTTTGGTAATTTTTTCTAAAGTCAGATACATAGGGTTACCTCATCGATAATAAACTTAAAATCCTTGTGTCATGTCCACTGAACTCCTGCCTTTAAAGAGCTTATTTACAAGAAGGTTCAGCGCAAAAATTGCAATCAACACAAAGGCAATTATGACGGTTGAATAAGCTGCAGCAATACTGACACCTCCTTGCTCCCATTCACTTAATATTGAGGCTGTGACAATTCTCCATTTAGCGCTGATCAGGAAAATAATGGCAGAAACACTTGTCATGTGCCTAGTAAAGCTAAAAATTAAACCTGCAAATAGTGCTGGAAGGATCAAGGGTAAGGTTACCTTACGGAAAGTGTATTGGGCATCGGCACCTAAAATATTAGAAGCTTCTTCTATAGAGGGGTCAATTTGCTGCAGTGCAGCTACTCCTGACCTTACAGAAGCTGGAACACTACGAACAATAAACGCTGCCATAATAATATAGGCACTGCCAACCATAGCAAATGGCACGTTCAAAAAAGCAAGCGCACAAGGTACTATCAATCCAAGTATGCCCATTACGACGCGGAGACCCCTTCCTTTGGTATTTTGTAACAATAGAATTCCCGCAATAATCATTCCAATTGCTAAAAGCGCTGGGGTAGGTTGAATCAGTACTTTAATATGATCTGCAAATTGGAAAATGGCATTGCTCCAAAAACCGACGGGTACTGATCGGCTCAGGTTAGCAATTGGTTTTGTTATAGCTGCAGCCCAATTGGTTGACATAAGATAAAGGCCGATTATTACAGCTATTATTGGTTTTCCAAATTTCTTCTGGTTAATGAACTGAATGATGGCTATGATAATGTAAAGACCACCAAGTATGAAGAACATGATACGTTCGTTAATCAACGTGAGCACAACGCCTATTGCAGTTCCGATAACGAGAATCAAAATACGCTCAAACCAATTTTTACCTATTAATTGAGCATAAAACAGTGCAAGAATGGCATATATGATGATTGCCAGTGCCAAAGGAGGTTTGTTGAACGCCAGGACAAAACCAATACCTAAAATAGTTCCCGGTACCGCCCCACCTAAATTGGACGAAAAATCCAAAACATCTTTACCAGTAAATTTTTTCCGGACTACCAGCCAGGCGATCACCATACCCAAAATTGCTGCAAAGGGAGTAGCTAATGCGCTAAGGAAAGTTGTATCGAGGATAGCTTCAATCCCGCGGGTTACTGTCATCTCCCAGTGTCTTAGCGTGGGTGTGAAATCCACACCCCAAGAACTGGCAAAAGATCCATAAACGATGGTTGCATAAAGCAGGATAATAAATGCGATAATGAGATACGTGATTATATTTACAACCCAGCGGATGATCGGATCTTTCTCAAGAATTTGAGCCCCAGCGGGTTTGCCTGTAACAGAGATATAAACTTTCCGATTGACATAATATCTTTGGACAAGAAAGATTACCAGTGTAGGAATGATCAGAACCAACGACAACGCTGAAGCTTTTTGATAGTTATATTCGCCGATTACCGCCAAAAAAATCTGTGCTGATAAAACGGTACGATTACCGGCTATAAATAGAGGGTTACCAAGATCAGCGAGGGATTCCACAAATAACAGCAGAAAAGAGCCTGCAATACCTGGTACTAACAAAGGGAGAGTGACTGTTCGAAACAGGTGAAAACGCCCTGCACCTAGACTTGCGGCGGCTTCTTCCATGGCTGGATTGAGCCTTTCTAACATTGCCTTGAGAATTAAGTAAGAATCCGAGAAGAAAGTAATTGTTTGAACGATCACCAATCCATCAAGACCATAAACATCATTCATGCCTTGAACAAATTGAATACCAAATAGTTTATTGGTAACCAAACCACTCCGGCCAAATAAAAGGATCATGCTCAATGCTAGAGCAAACGGAGGTGACACCGTGGGAACAAGCGCCAACCAATGCACGATCCTCTTACCGGGAATGTTACAACGAACGACTGCATATGCAAAGATAAATCCTACCAGCGTGCCTGATGTTGCTGTTAACAGTCCCATCAGCATTGTGTCAAAAAAAGCCTTCCGAAATGCTGGACCATAATAATCATCAAAATATCTAGAAAAGTATGTAAGATCAAACGCTCCTTCTTTTGAGATAAAACCACCAACGATTGACTTGAAGAGGGGAAAGATCACAAAAATGAATATAAAAATTCCAGAAATTAATAAACTGATTGATAGAACAGGGTCTCTTCCAAGAAAAGAAAACTCACGTAATCGCCTGATGATCCCAGAGGTTTTTCGTGATGGAGGTACCGAACTTGTAGAAGTGGTCTGCATATTCCTCCTATAAGAAATCAGGGCGGTTTTAAACCGCCCTGATTATTAGAGAAAACATTTATTGCTTTAAATTTTCTGCGTTTTGAATTTCGTTGGTGAATTTATCAACATATTCGGTCTTGTGTTCACCTGCCCAGATGAAGTCAT
>CAZJLN010000085.1:0-8873 GCA_964546745.1 uncultured Anaerolineaceae bacterium | reverse complement strand
TGGGAGGTTATAGGGATCAATTTCAAGGGCTTTCCTAAGGAAGAGCGTTTGCCGATCTTCATCGTCAATAACCGCAGACAACCAAACCCACACATTAGCGTTGTCAGGCTCTTCAAGGACAGCTTCTTTGAGATGTGCCAGGGCGTCTTGCATCAGCCCTGTGCGGGCGGCTTCAATACCTTTCTGAAGCGAGGTTGTCATAAATTTTGCTCCCAGGCAAATTACATTTTTCGAAATTATTTTTCTTATAAAAATTTTATCACAACAGCCATTTTATGTGTTAAATTTGACTATACGTAATACAATATTCTTGAATAGATCAGGTTTCTTGATGGAGTACCAATGAGGATTGGAATCATATCTGATACACATGACCAGCTGCAAAATTTGTCTTACTGCTTGAATTACTTACGCAATGATGGCATCGAGACAGTCATTCATTGTGGTGACCTTGGTAGGGATTATCTGATCACGCTTTTTGAAGGGCTGCGTCTTATCATTGTGTTTGGCAATTGCGATAAGGTGACTAATGTTATTCAGCGGCGTGTAGAACAACTAGGGATGGACAGCTTTGCGGGACAAACATTTGATGGATACCTGGATGGAAAACAGATTCTGGTGACTCATGGATATTATCAAAATGATTTGATGCAGACGGCTCTTTCTGGACAGTATCAATACATAATTTCCGGACATACCCACTGGCGCAAGGATGAGCAGATCGGTGAGACGCGCATGATTAATCCGGGAGCCTTAGGTGGAACAAAGCACCAGACACGCTCATTCATGGTGCTGGATTTGGCAAAAGATGAATTGAGTATTGTTGAAGTGCAGGATTATCTATGAGCGAGAAAGAATTACAGTCATACGAAGGACTTTGTTCCTGTTTGGATGAGTATCCTAATAGTCAACGAGATTTCCCGTTTGGAGTGGATGTGTTGGTTTTTAAGTTAAAAGGAAAGATCTTTGCCCTCATGTCGTGGCAGGATGATCCTATTCGTTTGTCTTTGAAGTGTGATCCAGAGGAAGCCATAAAATTTCGGATCTTGTATTCGGCAATTACTCCAGGGTATCATCTGAATAAAAGACATTGGAATACAGTTACTTGCGATGGAAGTGTGCCGGATGTCGTAATCCGTGAGATGATCCATCACAGCTATCAACTGGTTAGAGCTGGACTGCCGGTTGATATTCGCAAACAGATACCTGAGGCTGAAGGAAGTATTGTGGAGCAGTGTTCACCTTAGGCACATAGATACTGCGGTGCTGAAGTGGGTGCTTTATCATAGTACGCGGTAACTTGAGTTGTTCTCCATTTTTCAAAACGAGATCTTTTAATCTCTTTTCACTCCCCACCCAGGGTTGCAATACCGTAGAGGCAGCGCGAAGCAGAAGTGTTTGATAGCGGTCGGTGTCGATTCCTAAGGGATTTGGTGGTGTGTCCAGATTCCAGGCATGCACCCCCGGCATGCCCAACATATACAAAAAGATGATGCTCTGACCAGGCTGCAAATGTTTACCAATGGCTTCAAGCTGCTGCGCGGCACGCGCAGCAGCGGAGAGGGTTTGGTATGCAGATAGTTCACGTCCAAGCCGCTGTCTGACCAGTAAATCTTTTATCAGTACTTGGTGCTGATGTAACAGGCGCAGACGGGACTGCAAGTAACGGATGATGGCAGGCAGTGCGGTCTGGGGGTTATCTTGCGCAGCCAGTATGTCGAGCAGATGCATTTGTGTTTGCGCAATGAAAGGAGGGGCATCCCTGCGGCGGGCATCAATACCGCGTACTTTGAGGGTGCCATCCTGAAATGCGCCAAAATAGCGATTGGGAACAGGTCGATCCTCGTTTTGGCGCGAAGGCAAGAAAACTAGCCAGCGATAAACACCATCCATAGCAATTGGCAACCCTGTGCGTTCATAGATGACATCTAGTAGATCATTAAAATCTGAGGGGTCTTTTTTACCCTCTTTACGCACCCATAAGGCATCCACGTAAAGATGTATTACCTCAAACCCCATTTCTTCGGCAACTTCCTTAGCACGCAGTAAAACCTCACGTCCGTACGCAGTGACCGCTTGATGGGCTTCAATGCGGCCGAAACGAGCATTTTTGTATCCCAGGTAACCAAAACAAGTTACCAGTAGCCATTTTAGGGCAGAGGCACGACGTGTGAATGCCTTGTGGTTAGGATTCCATGCGGGATTTTTTGCCAGCTGTTTCTTAAACGCAACCCGTTTAAGAAGCAGTGGTTTCAATGATTTTGGGATCAACCCTGTTGTCTTGTTTTCAAGTCTCATATCCAAGGTGGGTACCTGATTCCCCACACTCGGATCGCTTGTGATTGTTTCAGGCGAAATGTTGAAATAGACCATAATGGCGGGATACAGGGAAACAAAATCAATCTGTGCAACATCGGTGTGAACGCCAACCTTGGGCTGGTATACCAAACCACCCTGATCTGCCAGAAATAGTTCGGAAGCGGGCTTGACCATCTCCGCCTGTTGTTTTTGCCAAGGCACCAGAATATGGCTGCGCAAAGCGGTAAGGATCTCAATGGATGAGATGCCAGTTCCCGGTGAGCTGCGGCAAGACATTTGCAGAGGAAGAGCAGTCACGCGGCAGGCCTCCAGAACGCCATCTAATTCGTAATCTTTCCAGAGGACAGCGTTGCGCCGATCGATATGGCAGCGCCCAAATAATTGGATGGTCTGACCGCGATAGACGATCTGCCCATAGGAAAAGTAGCTGCGTTCTTTTTGCCAGCGGATCTTTGCTTGAGGTTCCCGATTTAGGGGAAGATCGATAGCGTGCTTTTGTGAGGTTTCTATTAGATATGGCATTAACCAGGTATCCCCCCAATCGGTCAGCAGGATATCGGGGTCGTAGCGCAGTAAGAGAGCACGCAGATTCACCAAAAAAGCACGCTGAGGCTCGAAGTTCAAACAGCAACTGTCTTTGCCAATTTCTACTTGCAATTGGTGGGGTTGAGCATGTGAAGGATCTTCATCTGGGGTCAGGCTCATCACGCGCAGTGGAATCGGGGACGGCACCAGGTCCCAGGGGCTTTCCAATCCCTCGAAGGCAAGTACTTTTCCTGTATCATCGGTAGTTGCATGGCAAAAAGCGGTGGGGAAAGCATTGGTTTGGGCGGTAAAGCGCAGAGAGAGTTGAATGTCCGCATCGGCATAATTGAGGTCAGGGAAGTTTTGCGCAATTTTCTCAAAAAGACGGCGCTGCTCTGGGGCATTGGCAGCCTCAATTGCTAAAACAGTCTCATCGCGCCGAGTGAAGACATCTTTGCGTTGATCGCGATACAGCCTGGGTCTGGGAGACTGTCTGGCAAGGAAACGCCAAAGGGCACGCAGGCGCTCATCAGTACCCAGGGCGTAAAAGGTGATAGGAAAGTCGTAGCGCAGGCGCAGCCTTTCTCCGCTTTTGGAGATAAAGTATAGCACCAGCCCATCTTCACGATCTTCAAAAAGATCCAGCAGCCAGCCATAAAGCTCAGCCATGCATCTCCTGCAATTCCTGGACTGCCTGACGCAGCTGCATGACCTCTTTGTGCTCTTCCAACAACATTGCCAGCAAAAAGCTTTCGAAAGGCAGAGTGTGAGCTGCATAGGCAGTAGCTGAGAGATGATTTTGAGCTGAATTGAAGAGATCATCCAGTGCCAATTGATCACCACGGCGGAGTGCACGCCTGAAGCGGCTGAAAGCACCTTCCTCGTGGATTAGAACCTGTGTAGCTGAAGCGAGTGTACGTCCCATGTATTACTCCTTTTTAGGTAAATGACATTTCAGATCTTTTTGCAATAACGGTGCTCAGAAGAGCGAGGGCTGGCTAACCTGAGGTTGAGGGTTTTCAAGTCGCCAGACTTTTTGTGCGGTTTCCAGGAGCGGATCCAGCAAGAGTGTGTCTTCGTTGTTAGGCTTTGAGCGTCTACGTGTCCAGATGACCACCGGCGCTGCCTGGCTGAGCCGCTGCAGATGCAGCAGACAATCCGCCAGTAGATTTTGACGAACTGACAACCTGACATTCTCGTCCAGAAAGGTTGCTAGCATATCCAGTACAATAATTGGTTGCTCTGCCGTGGGAAGACTGCTCAACATAGCAAGCATCTGATAACAGGTGAAAGCGCGGCTTAGGAGTACTTTGTGCAACGCTGCATCAAGATCAGACGTGCGCCGGCGCAAGGCGCGTGCGACGCCATAACCATCAAAACGATTGCCGCCGTCCAGGATCATCACCCGGCTTTTAAAGGTCAATTCTGCAATCATTTCTGAAAGCAGCGCCGTGATGCCTGAGGGCGCAACTAGAAGCCAGATTTGCCCTGCTGGGGGCTCCATACGGAGCATTGGAAGATCTGAGTAAGCTATCATGTTTTTATTATAATAGAATATTTGTTCTATTGCAAGGGTTAAATGAGTTTTTGATGCTTGAATTGCTTTTTTGATTGTTATATAATCATGTCAATCAATGTTTTTGTTGCCTTGAGTCATTTCAGTTGAAAATCATTAATTGAGTTGTTATGTATCCCCATAAATCCGATCTCCATTCAAGTAAAAAAGCCCTGGATATTTGGGTTTGTTGTCTTGTACTAGCGATTGTTACTCTGTTAGCAAAGACGAATCAGGTGGAAGCGCAATTTGTTGATGACCCAATTCTTAAAAATGAAGTTGATGAGATAGAAAATTCCATTCAGACAGGATCGGCAGGCTATGCCTGGGGAGACCCGGATGGGCAGCATGCTGTGTATGCCTGGCCATTCACAGTTGTGCAGATGGGCCATGCAATTCAATCCTACCAGTCCTATGGTGGGTCGCCCTATTTTCATCATGGCATTGATATGATCGCCCCGGATGGAACGGAGGTTTATACCCGCTCTGGTGGGCAGGTCATCAATGTCGAAAACTATCAACCGGGATGGGATCTTTACTGGGAAGTTGCTATTTTGGATGCGGAAGGGTATGTGTGGCAGTACCATCATATTGATCAGCCGACCATTCCACAGGCTATTATTGATGCCTATCAAGCCTGGCTAGTCGACCCAATAGGAGGGGGATATATTCAAGCTAATACTTATATTGGAGATATTATTTTTTGGCCAGTGGAGTCTTTTGGTTATCGTTTCAACCATATTCATCTTAATATCCTGGCAGATGGGGATGTTTATTTAAATCCATTGGAATTCCACACCCTGCTTAACGACACACAAGTTCCTGAAATTCAAGAGATTGGGCTGCTTAACGGGGATACGATTGTCAACGGTGATATTGCGACTGGAAATTATGGGTTGTACGTTAGGACAAGAGATTTATTTCTGAGCGATGTTTATTACTTACCGCCATACAAGGTTGAGTTTTCCATTGATGGGGAAAAGTGGGTGACTGTTTGGGAGTTTCACAATCTCCCTGGAGGTGCCTCTGATACGAATTTCGTCCTAGATTATTATGTTCCAAATTACACCTGTGGGGATTATGATTGTAGGGATTTTTACATTGATTTGGGTTTTACGCAATTCGGACAAAGAGTATTTCCAAGTGAATTAGGAGAGCACACCATTCAAGCTCGCATAGCCGACTATAATGGCAATACAGTAACAGGATCATATTCCTGGCTTGTAGCAGAGAACCTACCAGACAATGGATGTTCTTCGGGAAATGGTGTTTTGGTGAGTTTTCCAATCATGGATGATTTAATCGTGACGGATGTGAACCTGGGTATCAACCTTTCCCATACATCGAGGGGACAAGTGAAGGTGACCCTTCAATCTCCGAGTGATGTAGCTGCAACCACCATTATCGCTCTGAATAGTAGCGATACCTATAATAACTATGACCTCTGGTTGGATGACATCTCTGCCAATCCGATTAACGATGGCAGCAATGACGACGTTTTTGCTCCCTACTTTGATCGAACAGCTCGACCAAGTGTGGATGGAAGCCTGGACAGCTTCAACGGGAAGGATGCTGCTGGTATTTGGACAGTATTTCTTTGTGACCAAACATCAGGCGTTTCTGGAACTATCAACCTTGTTAACCTTGAAGTACTGGGAACTCTAAAAGTACGTATACTGTATTTACCCTTTATCAGCCGGTAAAGTGTAATAAGGGTTATCAAACAAGCTAAAAATCATCAAATTATCTAACCTTCACCGATATTGCATTAAGTCAGTATTTTTAATATATTTGTCAAGAAATGTTATAAATTCGCGATCCGCTACTGTTTTTAAGATCAAAAACAATAAAGTCAAGCTATAATTGTTGAAATAGTGACCCGGCGTTCCTGGAGGAATTGCGTGGTAGAAGTTGAGGAAATTCGAGAGATCAGGCCGAAATTGTTGGGCGAATTCGATGTGGGTTGTTTCAGCCCCCGCACCGAAGCCATTCATCGTGCCTATGATTGGGGAAAGCAAATCCATGAAGGTCAAAAACGCCTCTCCGGAGAGCCTTATTTTGAAACACACTGCGGTTGGGTAGCTGCTTTCATTGACCGATTAGTACAAAAAGAAGCTTGGACGATTGCAGCTCTTCTGCATGATGCTATTGAGGATCAGGGGGAGTCTCTTGAAGAAATAAAAAACCTGTTCCCTGGCAAATTAGGCGAAGAGGTTACTTACATCATTGATGGCGTTACCAAGATGAGCAATCCACGCGATGGACGTTCGCGGGAGATTGAGACTCTACGCAAAATTGCTATGTTTAGAGACCCTGGTGTTTTCTTGGTGAAGTTGGCGGATAAGAGTCACAATCTGATGACCCTAAATTACATGTCCAGGGGCAAGCAGTGGCAAAAAGCGACCGAAGCCATTCGCGCTTATGGGAAGCTTGCTGGCATTCTCAACTGCTATCGTTGGCGACGTTGGCTGGAAGATATGGCATTTCCTTATGCCGAAAGCGACGCTTTCAAGTGGGTGCAGCAAAAGATCGATTCTGACCCGCGTCTAAACTTGAATTTTATCAACTACTATTCTCATGAACTAGCAAGGTTGATGGAGCTTGAGGGCATTGACGGCGCAGTACGTTTCACAGTAAATGGCTACTGGCAAGCTTGGGACAAACTCCAGCGTATGGCACGCGCCCGTCGCACTTCTCTAGATGATTTTTCTGCGGTCAATGACATTGTCAGTTTCCGAATGTTGATCAAAGGAAACGACGAAGCGGATTGCTACCGCCTTTTGGGTAAGGTCAACAAGTATTTCAGTAAGGACCTAGACCATGATCGCTTCGATGATTACATCGCCACTCCTCAAAACGGCTATCGTGCTTTGCAGGTTACTGCTTGGATTCCTGGCTGTGGTGCAATTGAGGTGGCAATTACCACCGAAGAGATGGAAGGAGAGAACACCTGGGGGGTCGTGTATGCCATTAATCATGATAAGGATATTTCTCAGTACCGTCCCGTCCAAATCCTGACGCCCTATGGCGGAACCCGCTTTCTGGAAGAAGGCAGCACTGTCCTGGATGGCGTCGGGGCTATTCAGGAGTTTTTCCTGGATAAGGTTAACCGCGTTTTGGTCAATGGAGATGAGCGCAACCTGTACGACAGGCTCGACCCTGGGGATGTGGTTGAAGTTATCACCGGTGGTGAACGCCAAGCGCCTAACCCCGATTGGCTCAACCACTGCAGCACCACCACTGCGCGTATGCTACGGGTTGTCTTGGCTACAGCTGCCTTGAAAGCAACCAGCAAGAAAGGCAGATCGTTAATTCATCCTTTATTGGCTAAACGCGGTATTTTAGCCCTGGAAGATGTTCAGGCCTTGGACCAAAATCGCATTGAAGGCGTGCTCGGACTGCTGGCATGCGCCAACCTGGATGACCTGTACTCTGCAGTTGGAGGAGGTTCGATTTACATTGAAGAGTTGGAGAACTCACTTGATCTGGCAGGCATTACCAAAGTCGGCCTGGGTTGGACAACGGCGCAGATTTATGGTTCCAACACGAGCAATCGACCTGGCGTTTTGGCTTATCTGGCAGGTCTGATCTCGCAAGTTGGCGGTAATATCATCCGGACCAGCCACAGTTCATCGCCTGATGGCAGCTACTCCTTGAGGTTGGTCGTTGTCAACCTGGATGACAACTCGATTAATAAGCTCAGAAACTTGCTTGAGAACAGCAACTTTCCGCTGGATACTTTTGAGATTGTTTAGCGGTGATGGTGAGCCACTGATTGGCAAATGCTGTAAGGAGTAAACATGTGCGGTCGATTTACCCTCACTTTAGATCCAGGAGAACTTCAGGAAAGCCTTGACCTGGGACCATTTATTCAGATGTATCAATCTCGTTACAATATTGCGCCAACGCAACCAGTTGCCTTGGTAAGGGATCTGCAAACACGGGCAATCGAGTTGTTTCGTTGGGGATTGGTGCCCTCTTGGTCCAAGGATATCGAGATCGGCAGCCGCTTGATCAATGCCCGCTCTGAAACGCTGCAGGAAAAGCCTTCTTTCAGGAATGCCTTTAAGAGCCGCCGCTGCCTGATCCTTGCGGATGGCTTTTTTGAGTGGGGACAGTCAGCAGGAAGTGGTGGCAAAATACCGTATTACTTTCAAGTGGACCAAGGAGCAGCCTTCACGTTTGCAGGTCTGTATGAGACCTGGCATTCGCCCGAAGGGGATATCCTGCCCACATGCACCATCATCACCTGTGCTGCCAATACACTTGTCTCCAAGATCCATCCACGCATGCCTGTCATCCTGCCTCCAGAGGTGCGCTGGGTATGGCTTGAACCGTCACAAAAGCCAACCGACCTGCAAACCATGCTCATGCCTTATTCTTCAGAGCAAATGCAAGTACGGGAGGTTTCAAGGCTAGTGAACAGTCCCTATAATGAAGGACCGCAAATTTTGGCGTAAATTCGTCCTTGACC
>CAZJLN010000084.1:0-8950 GCA_964546745.1 uncultured Anaerolineaceae bacterium | reverse complement strand
GTCAAATAAGAAAGGCATTTTTACTATTAATATTAAATAAATTCCAACTTTATTACCTACTGATAATAACTTATCTGATATAATCATGCGACTTTGTGAACTACATGTACTTCTGGGTAATCCCGGGATACTTAATAGGAGAATTATGACAGAAATTAAAACAGATAGTGTACAGAACGATATGGTCGTCCTGTTAGATTACACCCTCTTTGTGGATGGTGAAGAAATGGATTCCGGTCCCATTCAATATCTTCATGGACACAATAACATCATTGGCGGTCTTGAGGATGCCTTGGTCGGAATGTTAATCGGAGATAGCCGCGAGGTGCAGGTGAATGCTGTGGACGCATATGGGGAGTACGATGAGTCTAATGTAATCAAAATCGATCGAGGTTCGTTTCCGCCCGATTTTGAGTTTGAGCTTGGACATCCGCTAACCATTCGCGATGAATCTGGGCATGTATTCAACGGCACAATCACAGCATTCGATGAAACAGATATTGAGTTTGACATGAACCACCCCCTGGCGGGGAAAGATCTACTTTTCAAGACATCCATTATGGATTTGCGTCCTGCCACCCCGCTAGAATTAGAGCATGGCCATGTGCAGAGCGAATGTGGCGGTTGTGGTTCCCATGGGTGCGGTGATAGCTGCGGCGATGGCTGCTGCGGGTAAATTTTCTCATTATTAATTCAAAAGGTGTGCATTGGCACACCTTTTTGTTTTCTTTCGAACGCCTTAAAAAGGTTCCTTCTCTATTCTGCGATTACCTCGGCAATTTTCACAATCACATCCACTCCCTTTTCAAGCGCGAATACTGGAATAAACTCAAACTTACCGTGGGCATAATGACCGCCAGTAAATAGGTTAGGGGTAGGTAGACCCATATAAGATAGCCTGCTACCATCTGTACCGCCTCGCACAGGTTCATAAATTGGCTTTATACCAAGCGCTTCATAGGCCTTCTTTGCGGCTGCCATAATCTCTGGATGGGGCTCAACCATTTCCTTCATATTGAAATATTGATCGCTAAGGGTCAGATCGACCGTACCGCTGCCATATTTTTCATTCATAAATGCCGCTGCTTTTAGCATAAGTGCCTTCTTGGCAGCAAATTTGTCTCGGTCGTGATCACGGATAATATATTCAATGCGCGCTTCTTCAACTGTTCCTTCGAACAAAAAGATATGGTTGAAGCCTTCATACAGATCCGTTAATTCTGGTCTTTCACCCACAGGCAGAAGGTCATTAAACTCCATCGCCAAAAGAATGGCATTTAGCATTTTATTTTTAGCTTTACCCGGGTGTACATTGCGGCCATGGATGACCAGGACAGCTCCGGCAGCGTTGAAATTTTCATATTGCAGCTCACCTACTTCGCCACCGTCCAGTGTATAGGCAAAGTCCGCACCAAATTTTTTGACATCGAAATAATCCACGCCATGCCCAACTTCCTCATCTGGAGTGAATCCAACTTTGATGGTGCCGTGTTTAATCTCCGAGTGGGCTATGAGATAAGACATTGCAGTCATTATTTGAGCAACACCGGCTTTGTCATCCGCACCTAAAAGAGTGGTTCCATCTGTGGTAATGAGTGTTTTACCGATATATTTTTTCAGATCTGGGAACTGGTTGGGGGAGAGGACAATATCCTTGTCGGCATTTAAAATAATATCCCCTCCATCGTAATTCTCAACAAATTTCGGTTTAACATCCTTCCCAGACATGTCTGGCGAGGTATCCATGTGTGCCAGAAAACCTACCACAGGCACAGGCTTGTCAATGTTGGCAGGTAATGTTGCCATTACATAACCATATTCATCCAAGCTGACATCCTGAAGTCCTAAAGCAATCAATTCATCCCGAAGTAAATAAGCTAAATCGAATTGCTTAAGCGTGCTGGGAAATGTTTTTGATTCCCTGGCAGACACTGTATCAATTTTTATATACCGCATAAATCGTTCAACCACTTCTGACATGGGTTAAGCTCCTTTTTTATTGTTTCTGGGTCGTACTAATGTTGATTAATTCTCCCAGTTTGATCAATTAATTTTATCATGCCCATAAAAAGAACCAGGATACTTCGTTACAAGTCTGATTCATCCTTGTTCAGCTAGGTTTATAATTTAATAGTTAAATGAATCACGGTAAATGACTATGATCAACCATCAAAAACAAAATGGATTTCTTTATCTGAGTTTATTCTTACTCATATCATTTATATTAGTCTCATGCAGCCAAAATCTCGAAATTCCTAAATATCCTGTAGAAACAAGCCAGCTTACCACCTCAGTTACCCCTACCCTAACACAAGCACCTACGCCAACCCAAACGCCTTACCATGCTTCGATCCCACCCAACTTGGGTGAACTGAGTACCTATCAGATCATTAATCAATATCCGCATGACCCAAAAGCGTTCACCCAAGGTTTGGTATTCCATGAAGGTTATTTGTTTGAAAGCACAGGTTTATATGGGCAGTCCTCTTTGCGAAAGGTAGCTCTTGAATCTGGTGAGGTGCTCCAACAGGTTTCTATTGATCCCGCCTACTTTGCTGAAGGTCTTGCTCTTTGGGAAAACAGCTTGATACAGCTTAGCTGGAAGGAATCAATTGGATGGGTGTATGAAGCCGCCACCTTTGAAAAGCTCGCTGCTTTCACATACCCAGGTGAGGGTTGGGGCTTGACTCATGATGGCAAGCATCTGATTATGAGCGATGGCTCCCATCAAATCCGCTTTCTCGATCCACAAACCTTTGATGAGGTAGGTCGTATCAATGTGCTAGAGAACGGCTTGCCCGTATTAAGGTTAAATGAGTTGGAGTATATTCAAGGAGAAATTTATGCCAACATTTGGCAAACAGATACTATCCTTCGAATCAATCCTACAGATGGAACTATCCTTGGCAAGATCAACTTAGAAGGTCTATTGCCACGCGAGACTCTTACTGAATTAGCAGATGTCCTCAATGGAATCGCCTATGACTCTCAAGCCAATCGATTATTTGTTACCGGTAAATTGTGGCCATATTTATATGAAATTTTATTGGTAGACCAAATCGCAAATGATTAAAAACCCTGTTAATTGACGGGAGCCTGGATATTAGATAAACTTACTTTATGAACAAGCAGGAAAACTCCTGGTTGGATTTCCGCGGAGCATTGTATTTTATAGGGGTTATTTTGATGCTGGCAATGCGCCTGACGGCTACAGAATGGGCAGAAGATCTGCATATTTTTTACTTCTTAGCCTTTATTGCTGGCTTGCTTGGCTTACTCTTGGGATACAGTCGCTTTTCATTATGGTTGTCAGGGATAATCGGTAGTTTATATGCTACAGTGACAATTCCGTGGCTTTTCAGCCAGACACTTTCTTCCAGGATCAGCTTTTATGATCGTATAGTCAACTTTCTCTGGTTCAGGTTGCGGTTTACATTTGGTCAATATATTGCTAGTGAACCCATTACCGATACAATCCTTTTCGTTTTTATCCTTTCGGTATTGATTTGGTTAATTTGTTCTATTGGGGGCTTCTTCTTAACCCGCAAAGGCGCTGCCTGGATAGCAGTACTTCTGCCTGGAATTGCTCTGATCATTATTAGTTATTATGATTTTCAAGCTTCCCAAACCAGCAATCATCTATTATTTTTTTTGGCATTTTCGCTTCTTCTAATTGGGCGTTATCATTTGCTCACACAGCTTCACGATTGGAAAAAGGGAAAAATAATCCCAACCCCTCAAGTTAAACAAACCCTGCAACGAACTTTACTGTCCTTCACGATTATTGTGCTTTTGATTACTTGGCTTATCCCGCTTTCAACTAATGAATTTGAAGGGTATTCAAAATTTTGGGAGAAAATCGCCAAGCCTTTTAAACAGCTCCAAGACCGCCTTAGTCGAATAGTCGAGCCTGTTGAATATGAAGAAATAGAGAAAAGTCTAGATTTTGGTCTCTCCCTCAACCTTGGTAATGTGGCTGCCACCGGGGAAGAGATCCTGTTTCATGTTACATCCAGCCAAAATTCAGGTTGGGAAATGCCCAATTACTGGAAAGCACAAACTTATGACAGTTATCGTGATGGTCAATGGGCACTCTCAAATAATTACGACAGCATAGATTTATTCCCCCAAAATTTTAATCTTAACCAATCTATACCCTTAAGTCGTGAAGAGATAACCTATGCCTTCGACATGAATATATTTCTCAACCGGAATATTTTTACCGTGAATTTTCCTGTGTGGATCAGTAGAGGCGTGGAGGTAAATACTATCAGCATTGAAAATAACTTTCGTGAGGCGATTTCATATCAGGCAAATCCTCCACTGCAAAAAGGCGAAATTTACCAAGTGCGAGCACTTGTGGCAAATCCAACATGGGCTGAGTTGAGGGCAGCCGAACAGGATTACCCGGCATGGTTAGATCGGTATTTACAGCTGCCAGAGGATCTTTCTCCAAAAATTAAACAGTTAGCAGAAGAAATCGCAGCTTATCAAAATAATTCTTTTGATAAGACTCAGGTAATCACCTATTATCTTCGCAGGAATATCACTTATAGCGAACGTATACCTGAGGTTCCAGAAGGAGAGGACCCGATAGCATGGTTCTTATTCACGCATAAGGCGGGTTATTGTAACTATTACGCAACTGCTGAAGTGTTAATGCTGCGTTCTATTGGCATTCCAGCCAGATTGGCAGTGGGGTATGCACAAGGGAGTTTTAATCCTGAGAATGGGTCGTTTACTGTTGTCCAAAAGGACAGACATGCTTGGGTTGAAGTTTACTATGTAGGCTATGGCTGGGTAGAATTTGAACCCACCAGTTCACGGCCGTATATTGAACGTCCTTTAGGGCAAGTAAACCTTCCCACTCCAGCTCCAACCATAGAGCCGGAGGAAATTTTTACCCCGCCCCCTACCACGTCCACTCCCACACCTCAGATCACCCCCACCTATCAAGGCTCTCAAGGTATTGATACTTCTACCATCAAGAAGGATAGAGGGCCAGTATTTTGGGCCTGGTTGGGTATTCTTCTGCTGACTATATTGACCTCGGCTATCGTATCATGGTTCAGTATTCCACAATATCGGATTACACCGCCTGCGGTGCTTTTGTATCAATACTTAAAGGCTAAAGGGCAAACAATTCCGACTTGGCTTGAAAATAGCGCAAAAAAGCAAATGCAAATTCCAATAAAAAGAGCATACTCCAGTATTGTCAAAGGTCTCAAATCGTTGGATCAAGAAGTTAAGCCTGCTGACACACCTTATGAATTAGGCCAAAAACTCATTAAAAACATTCCCGAACTCAAAGAGCAGGTTTTAGAATTAGTACACCAGGTAGAAGTGGCAAAATTTAGCCCCCACAGTGCTGACATTTATAAAGCGAATGAGTGCCGCATGATCATTCAAAAAACCATTGCAGCACATTTAATTGAAAAGCGACTCAGACGAAAGATGCAAATCTAAGGCTTTAGCAGCCTCATTAAACTTCAACCACCTTCTCAGTTAAAAAGTCTAATCTCGCTTCTTTTAGGCCTGGTAAAGCAGACAACGCATAAAACGGGTCGCTACCCTCCTGGGTGAAGGAAGCGGCAATAGTTCCAGCCAAAGCTGCTTTAAGGGGATCGAATGTTCTTTGATATACCACAAGGAATGCGCCAGCAAAAGAATCTGACAAGCCAGTAGGATCAACTACATTGACTGTATATGGTGGGATTTTCCACTTTCTGCGGCTGACTCTATCATAAAGCAAACAACCTCCTGTTCTAAGTTGAATGACGATAAACTCAGGGCCATAGGCTACTAATTGTTCTGCTATATCCCAAAGATCAACGCTTCTACCCTGGAATAAGCTTATTACTTCTGACTCACTGGTGAAGAAAATCACCAGGTCAGAGAGAAGGATGGGAATCTCATTCCAAAACAAGGGATCCATATATCCAGGATGAGATGACATGGAGAGAGTTTGAACACGACCAGCTTTGAGAATTGAGGGAACAGTCTTGTGCGTCATAAAGTCAATCGGGCAAATATGTGCTGCTTTCACATCCCGATACGCTAAAGGAATGTCGTTGATACGAAGTGATTGGAAATCATAGCTGGTCTTGCTACAAAGTTTGCTAAAATTGTTTTCATAACCCAAAAGGGCGTGGGGCAGCGGTAAACCTAACCTGGCATAATGGTTGAGTGGATTATCAAAATAAGTCTGCTCGTCTTCGGCATAGGCAACAAACCAACGCATGTCAAACAGATCTGGCCCCTGTTTTATTCCCTGTAGATCAAAACCAAAGGGCAATAAAGGATCAAGCCAGGTTATTGGATAATCAGCGCTTACTCTTGCTACCAGGCCGGCTTTTCCGGACCACAAACCGCAACCCGCAGCGGAATATAAGAGGTTGCCGCCAGGAGCGTCCATAACTGGTCGGTGATTATAGGGCAAGATATAATTGCGCTGCATTTTGCCTAGCAGCGCAAATTCACAATCCAAGTTTAGTACAACCGACATGCATTATGCCTTAGGGGTTGTCATCTCAAGCAGTCGCTTGTGATAAGTCTCCAGGTCCGGGATATCCGATGGATATTTCATGTCAAGTTTTTTCAAAGTATCCACAATGGCTTCAGCAACGATCAGGTTGCGGTACCATTTCTTGTTAGCAGGAACAACATACCAGGGAGCCCAGTCAGAGCTGGTCTTGTTGAGTACATCTTCATAAGCTTTTTGGTAATCAGTCCAATATTTTCGCTCTTCCAGATCTCCAGGATTAAACTTCCAATGTTTGTCCGGCTCCTCAACCCTAGCGAGAAAACGTTGCGCCTGCTCTTCGAGGTCAATATGCAAATAAAACTTGAGGATGCTTGTCCCCTCTTCTACCAATAGCCGCTCAAACTCATTCATGTGTCTAAATCGTTTGGACCACATGTCTTTGGTTACCATTTCATGCACACGAACAACCAGCACATCTTCGTAATGGGAACGATTGAAGACAACAATTTCGCCTTTGCGAGGAGTCTGCTTATGGATACGCCAGAGGTAGTCATGTGCCAGTTCTTCTGATGTTGGTACCTTGAAAGATGTCACCCGAACACCCTGAGGATTAACCCCTTCAAAAACAGCTCGAATGGTGCCATCTTTACCGCCAGTATCCATTGCCTGCAATACGATGAGAAGTCTATGCTTGCCTTCCGCAAACAATAACTCCTGCAGCTTATCCAGCTCGGCGTTCAATTTCAACAAGGCTTCTTTTCCTTCCTTCTTTCCGCCATCAAAATTACTGGAGTCATTAGGATCGAAATCGGAGAGCTTAATTCCCCCCTTAGATGGAATACGATATTTTTTATACATACTGCCCGCCTTTCCTGTTGCGAATATGATTTTCTTTTCATCAATTATAGCTTGGTTTTTAGTATTAAAAAGATCAGCAACTAATTCGTTAAATCTATCAGCCAACCGCAAGGGTTGGCTGATAGATTTTTATTGCTTAGGCTTTACTTAGCTTTGCTTTCGATCACTTTTACGTTTTTAGGTTTAATTTCAATGCGCTTTGGCTGTGCTTCTTCTTTTTTCGGAAGGTGCAGAGTAAGAATTCCATTTTCAGTTTCAGCTTCAATCTTCCCTGCTTCAATCAAGCCAGGCATGCTGATGGTACGGCAGAAAGAACCATAAGTACGTTCACGGAGATGGTAGCGACTTTCATCTTTGTTCTCTTTGTCTTCCTGCACTTCTCCTTTGATGGTGAGTGTGTTGTTAGTATAGGTAATATCAATCTTGTCAGGATCAAACCCTGCAATGTTGGCTTTAACGATGAATTCTTGCTCCTTTTCGATTACATCAAGCGGCAGTGAGAATTGAACATCCTCATTCCAACTCAAACCATAATCTCCAAATGCACGATCCAACATGCGATCTAAAGCTCGGCTCATTGAATAAGCATCTCGTAAAGATTCTCGTCTAATTAAATTAGCCATCTTGTACCTCCTTTAATAATTATTTTCAATCCATATTATCGAATGCCAATGTTAAAGAAGAATATGAGAAACATAAAAAGATTATATGAATCTGTGAAAACAAATATTACTGATTTGTTTGACACCTCTCCATCCAAAAGGTACAATCATTCCCGCCATGGATAGCATGCTTGACCTTCTCAATCCCCAGCAGCAAATTGCCGTTGCTACTCCTCCCGGTCCAACCCTTGTTTTAGCTGGTCCCGGCTCAGGCAAGACGCGCGTGCTTACATACCGTATTGCTTACCTTATTGGAGCCCTCAACATCCCCCCATACAACATTCTGGCAGTCACTTTCACCAACAAAGCCGCCAAAGAAATGGGAGCCAGGGTTGAGAAGATCATCGGACCACAGGCACAGGGAATGTGGCTGGGAACTTTTCATGCCATTTGTGGACGTATACTTCGCCGTGAGGCTGACTTGTTGCCGGTGGACAAAAACTTTGTGATTTTTGATGCGGACGACCAAGTCTCTTTAATGAAGACTGTTATTCGGGAATCCAATGCAGATGAAAAACTCTTTAGACCCGGCTCTGTACTGGATGCCATCTCCAATGCAAAGAACGATCTGCTTGGTCCTAAGGATTTTCCGATTCAAACCTTCCGCGATGAACAGATCCGCCGCTATTATGCCCGCTACCAGGAGCTTTTAGTGCGCAATAATGCCATGGATTTCGATGACATGCTGGTCTATACTGCCCACTTGCTGCAAGAGATCGATATTGTACGCAATAAATATGCGCATCGATTTGAACACATTCTGGTGGACGAATTCCAGGATACCAACCAGGCGCAGTATGTCATCCTGCACCATCTGGCTTCGCTTCATCGCAATTTGTATGTTGTAGGTGACGAAGATCAGTCCATCTACCGCTGGCGCGGGGCGGACTACCGTAACATCCAACGCTTTCAAAAAGATTTTAAAGAACACCAGGTGATTCTGTTG
>CAZJLN010000083.1:2039-9047 GCA_964546745.1 uncultured Anaerolineaceae bacterium | reverse complement strand
ACGATTATTGTAATTTTCCAGAGCATATTTATACAGAAGCTGGCATTTACACAGTCCAGGTCTGGGTCACTGATGATCAAGGTAATACCGGGACTCTCTCCACTCAGTATGTTGTAGGTTATGTAATGGTTCCAGTTTATACTGAAGAATGGCTGGCATCTGACACCGAAACAACAATAATTGAAATGGAAGGTGCTGCTCTAGAGGGGCATTCCCCTCTAAACTTTACCATCGTAACAAATCCTGAACAGCATGGAACTTTTGGCATACCTTCCTCCTCTATGTGTGAATTTTTAGCAGATTGGGGTGTCTATTTATGCAAAGCGAGCGTCGTTTATACCCCACCCATGGAAACTTACCTGGGTTATGACAACTTCAGCTACACCGTCGATGACGGTCAGGGGAGTGTCTCAAACGCTGCCATGGTGCCCCTTTATGTAGCGCCAAACACTCCCCCGACTGCTCAGTCTAGCAGTGCTTCAGTTTCTACCATTCTGCCCAGCACGATTATCCTATCAGCCACCGATCCCGATTTCAACAATTACACCATTGATCGCTTAAGTGCTTTTATTGGAACCGGACCCACCCAGGGAACCCTGGGTGACATAGAAAAGGTAAATTGTTATCTTGAAGATTCTGAAGTTGGTGAACCTTATGGAATATGCTATTTTGAGGTGGAGTACACACCCAATCAGGAAATCACGGGGACAACGGATAGCTTTACCTTCTCTGTATTTGATACGCACCAGTATTCGCTACCAGGGACGGTATCTATTGAATTACATGCCCCTGTCACGTGGACGGTTAATGCAACGGATGATGTCGTCGATGACTTTGGCTGTGATGCCACACACTGCAGCCTGCGTGAAGCTGTTGATGCATCATGGCCTGGCGATATCATCGAATTTAACCTTACCTATCCAGACACCATCGTTTTGGGTGGAAGTGATATCTTTATCGATAAGAGCCTGGTCATCAATGGTCCGGGTGCGGACCTGCTTGCCATTAGCGGTGGAGCAGAGATTGAAGATCCAGAGCCCTGGTTGCACGACCGTGTCTTCACAGTAGGTGGCTTTGAACTCCCACCCGTCACAGTCGCAATCAACGGACTGACCATCAGGGATGGGCGTGCCGATTCTGGTGGAGGCGTTATTGTTTTGGACGGCAGCAATTTAACCATGAACGACTGCGTCATTGGTCCCAACAACATTGTCACCTATGCTGGCGGCGGAGTCTTCAATGAAAGAGCTCACCTCACCATGAACCGTTGTACCATTACCGGTAATGAAGGCACAGGTTCGCTGGGCGGGGCAGGTGTTACCACTGCTTATAGCGGTGCCACAACCACCCTGGTCAACTCCACCGTCAGCGGCAATATCACCAACAACTTCGGCGGAGGACTCTTTGTGGGATCGGAGTGCATGGTTAGCCTCATTAACACCACAGTTAGCGGGAACATCTCCAATGCCAATTATTTAGATCCCTATGAAGAACGCGGCGGTGGCGCTGGCATCTACATCGATACTGTAGAAGGTTCTGATAACCTGGTTTATCTTCAGAACAGCATCATAGCTGGCAACACCGACATGACCGACCCGGCGACAGCAGGGCATGATAAATGGCCGGACATTTATGGTGAGGCGACTTCCCTGGGCGGCAACCTGATCGGCGACCCGACTGGTTCAACAACTATTTGGGATTGGAGTGACCAGGTTGGTGATGCAGCAAATCCACTTGATCCGGTCCTGGGTGCGCTGGCTTGGAATACGCCCGGCTCCACACAAACCATGGCATTACTTGCAGGATCTCCAGCCATTGACGCCGCTCCAACCTGCGAAGTAGACATTGATCAACGCGGTGTGTTGCGCCCGCAGGGAAGTGTGTGTGACATTGGATCGTTTGAGCTTGAGCAAGGTACGGCTACGGGTTCATTAAAGATATCTAAAGTGTTTGACCCACTGACTTCTGGCTTTAACGGTACCTTTACAATATTCTATGACTGCGGTGGAGAGTATTGGGCTTACATATCCTTAAGTGCAGGTGATGATCTAACATTCACTGACATTCCCATAGGAAGTCAATGTACCGTGACTGAATCGAGCTTACCTACCCCGCCAACAGGATGGAGTTTTGGCACTCCAACATTCAGCCCCTCCGGGACAGTAACCATTGGTGAGACCATTGCTGAAGTAGTTGTCACCAATACCATCAGCCGCGACCTGGGCGCGTTGACGATCACCAAGGTCTTCGATCCACTGACATCCGGCTTTACCGGCGACTTTACCATTTCCTACGACTGCGACGGCACCGACCACGACGGCACGGTTTACCTCGCTGCCGGCGAATACGAGACCATCACGGGCATCCCGACTGGCACGACTTGTCATGTCAGTGAAGGTGCGTTACCAATCGCTCCAGAAGGATGGAGCTTTAACGGACCCACCTATACGCCCATAAATGGCACTGCCATCATCAGCCTGGTCACTTCCGAGGTGGTTGTCACCAACACCATCGTAGAAGATGTTCCTGAGACAGGTGAGTTGAAGATCAGCAAAGTATTTGACCCGCTGACTTCGGGCTTTAGTGGCGACTTTACTATCGCTTATGACTGCGACGACGGCACTGAGCATGATGGCACGATAAACCTGGTTACAGGTGCTTCGCAATCTATCTCTGGCATCCCACTTGGGACGACCTGTACAGTGAGCGAACTCAGTCTGCCCACCGCGCCAGAAGGATGGGTCTTTAAAGCACCTGTCATGAACCCCGCTTCAGGGGCAGTGGCGGTCATTGAAGCCAGCCCGGCTTATGCGGAAGTGGTCGTCACTAACGCGATCGTGGATGTACGCTCTCAGGTCACTACCACCAGGACCAAATGCAGCTCCTTTGCAGCTAACAAAGCCCCCGACCTGGAGCAGCTGGTTATTACGACAGCCTATAACAAGAAGACTGGTGAGACTTACATCAAGAAAATCACACCTTCCGCCTTCTTCTATTACATCAAAGCGCTCGTACCGGCTGAGGCTTCTGAGATCCTCATTTCACACATCTCTGATCCTTCAGGATACCCGTATCTAATTCCAACCACCACAGTGTACGATGAGAAATGTGTGCCATTGTCCCAATCAATGGCGGCAATCAGCATCGGGCTAAATGGATCTGTAACAATAGAATTCCCAGTAGCAGCTGCTGAGCGCGTCATTTATGTTGGGGTGAGTTATGCCACCAAAAACCTGATCGGATATGTGATCGATACACCCTTCCTGAGCTTCACCTACACTTTCGTCACAGCTCTGGATGGAGCTGAGTTCACGCGTGATTCGATTACTGTAGGTAATTAACCAAAAATTTGGTAGGGTAGAGGGATTAATGACACTTTAAATTAGGTGAGTGGGTTGAGAATAGTGGCTCATCGGTCATCGACTTGGAAGATGCCCTTCTCAACCCACCGTTTTGCAAAGGGTATCCTACAGCTTCAATTACTTTTCGTCCATAACCAAGAAAAAGGCTAGATATGACCGGTTGAATGTAGATTAAAGTTAGAAAGCGGTTGATGATGGCCAATTCTTCACGAAAACAAAGTGTGCTTAATGCCTTAAACCCTCCATGAACTTATATCATCACCAACTATATAAAGTATGATGAATTTCATGAATCTTATGGAGTAAGAGAAATAAGCAAGGGATAGGTATCTTTATTAATTTCTTTCAAGTCTCCGGTCCTCCATCGATCTTTCTGTTCCACCGTCTCCGGTCTTACATTTACCACATCTGTCCTGGCAGCTTTAGTTTAAGCTTCTTAGAGAATGCGCTGTCAAACGCATCCACGCTCTCCGCATCACATTTTTCAAACGACTCATCCTTATAAAACTTTCCCTTCACCTCATCCAGCGCATGGAGATAAAGCTCCAACGCCATAAACGCCTCAAAACTGGATCCGTCTGGCAGCGTGATCCCAAATAGGCTCGCAGGTAAAAAACCGAACCGTCCATAATAGCCTGGATCACCAAAGATGAGGATTGCGCGTTCACATGCTGCCTGTGCCATTTCAACCGTGTGGTGAATTAGAGCTGTTCCGATGCCTTGCTTCTGAAATTCAGGTAAAACGCTGAAAGGACCAAAAGTCAAAGTTGACCATTCTCTCCCGTCCTCTCCGACCACCTTGGATCGGCTGTAAACAATGCTGCCAATGATTTGATGGTCTTGAACAGCCAAGATGTGCAACTCTGGTGCTTATGCCTCAGACTGCCTTAGCATATGCAGCAAGTAATGCTCCACACAACCCGGTTGATATTTATTCCAAAAAGCCTCGCGGGTCAGGGTCTCAACAGCCAAATAATCTACTGGCTTTTCAGGTCGGAGTGATAAGTTAAGTTTACACATTGGTCTCTTTTTTGTTCGGATTTTTGATGGAATTCTATCAATATATAAGTTAAAGTCTCCTTCAAATTAAAAAAGCTGGGTTTGCCAAAATTGGTAAATCCAGCCTTTAAAATCAGAGAAAATTATTATACATCATCTTTTTTACACAAATCGATTACGAATCTCAGAACTGACATAGTCTAATATCGCTACGGTGATCGCGATGAACCAAATGGCAATACCCGCTGAGCGATAGTCTAAGAGTCGGATCCATTGGATCAGCAGGTAGCCAATACCTCCACCACCAACCATTCCAATGACTGTCGACATACGCACATTGATATCCCAGCGGTAAATAGTGAAGGAAACAAAGGGTGGCACGATTTGCGGAATCACACCGTACCAAACAGTCTGCAGCCAATTGGCACCCGTTGCCTGGATCGCCTCAACTGGACCCGGATCGATTGACTCAATCGCCTCTGAATAGAGCTTACCCAGGGCAGCGATGGAATGTACTGTCAGGGCAATGATGCCTGCAAAAGGACCAATGCCCACGGCAATGATCGCAATTACAGCCCACACAAGCGATTCGATCGAACGAATGATATTGAGAATAGTGCGTACAACATAATAGATCGATTTGGTGAACCAATTGCCAGACATCAGGTTGCGAGAAGCAATGAAGCTAACTGGAATGGATAAGATAACACCGAAAAAGGTCGCCATCATCCCCAGGAAGATGGTTTCAACCATTTTTTCCACAGAAAGCTTGAATTCCTCGCTCAGGACCGGTTCACCAACAGAAGCAACCTGCCGCCCCTGCAATTGCCAAACCACAAACCCTTCCTCTGTGGTGGTAGGAATGACCCGATAAGGAATGATCACATCAAGAGCGAATTCGCCCGCAGCATCTGTGGTAACAGTGACATACTCCCCCCCAGCACGGTAGCGGAATTTATTCTGTACCTGGTCAACCCACCAGATCTCTGTTTCAGTGTTGGGTTGGAAATTACGCCCCTCCATCCTGAGTGTAGTTCCTGGGTCACCGTCGATCTCAGATAGCTCACCGCAATTGGGTGAAACGCTAACGGTTGGCTCACTTTCAACTTCTTCTTTTTCTTCAGGTCCGTCTCCGTAACAGGGGATCATGACCTCAGCATAACCGATCAGCAGTTCTTCTGGATAATATACTGCTTTCTCCCAAGGCCAAAGCACACGCATTAGCAGTGGCAGTGAATTTTTTCCATCGCGAATCAAGACGGCTGGTTTAATCTCTCCGATCTGCCATCCCATGAGAAAGAAGGTGATCAGCACCAGGAACCACATCAGACCAGAGTACACTTTTCCGACAGTGCGTGCTGTCTTAAAAGCATCATAAGCAATCCAAAGATATAGACCAATGATCAGAATCAAAAGAACCAAAATGATCGGATGCAATTGAATAGACTTCTTTACCATAGCAAGGAAGTCGGGTTCTCTTCGGGCTTCGATACGCACACGCCAGATCCATAGACCCACTAGGGATGCGAAGGAGAGTAGTATAACCAATCCTTTACGGAAGACACTTGCTAGCATATGCCCCAATCCAGGCACTAATAAAGAAGCAATGCCTGCAACAACTGGCGAGACGAGGCTTGGCTTTCGTGCTTCTTGGCGTTTAGAAGTTCTCATACCTCACCTCCATTATCACTTTGCAGATCACCGGTAATGCCGCCCATGCGTTCAGCTTCTTCGCCATAAATCGATTTGAATTCTGCATCAGTCATACGGCGAATCTGGTCACGAGTGCCCTGATAAACCAGCCTGCCCTCACGCAGCCCGATAACGCTGGTGCCGTAACGCTGGACCAGATCAAGATAATGCAAGCTGCAGATCACAGTGATCTTGTCTTCCTTATTCAAACGTTCAAGGTGCTGTAAGATTGAATGTGCCAAAACAGGGTCCAAACTGGCAACTGGTTCATCTGCCAGGATCAAGCTCGGTTCTTGCATTAGGGCACGTGCAATGCCGACACGCTGCTGCTGCCCACCAGAAAGTTCATCAGCTCGTTTGTTGGCCTGGTCGGTGATTCCCATACGTTCTAAAGCTCTTTTGGCGCGCTGTTTGTCTTGTTCATCAAATTGATTGCTGATGCTGCGCCAAGTTGGTGAATAGCCAAGCCTGCCAGCCATCACATTGGTCAGCACTGTCGAACGTTTGACCAGGTTGAATTGCTGAAAGACCATACCAATCTTCCTGCGTATCAAACGCAGTTCTTCCCCTTTGACATGGGCAAGGTCTACCCCATCCCAAATAATTTCTCCTTCGGTTGGTTCGATCAGGCGGTTGATGCAGCGCAGTAAGGTAGATTTACCGGAACCGCTCAGTCCGATTACAACCAGAAACTCCCCATCAGGCACCTTGAAGCTAACATCACGCAGTGCCACAGTGCCGTCATCGTAAACCTTTGTCAGGTGGCGAATTTCGAGCATATTTTTTCTCCAGATATTAAATCGGGGGGACCTTATGGTCCCCCCGATTGTAATGTTTTACTTGACTAACAATCTAAGCTTAGAGGTCTTCTGCGGTGACACCAGCGGCATCCAGTAGCTGTCGGAATGCATCATAGAAGGTGTTATCATGCACCTCAAGCCCGTCCCATTCATAG
>CAZJLN010000083.1:0-2029 GCA_964546745.1 uncultured Anaerolineaceae bacterium | reverse complement strand
GACCTTCTTCGGTGGAGATTATCTTCAAAAGGGCATCAACCAGGATTTGTTTGGTTTCTTCTGGGAATCCCTTGATAAACTGCACACCATCATTGGGGATCTCCATTGAGATCTCAACCTGCACAACCTTATCCATCACATCCGGGAATTCGTCCTCAACACCTGCACGGGCATCCACATAGGAAGCACCAGCATTACAATCGCCATTGTAAACGCCAATAACTGCAGCGTCATGACTGCCAGCAAAAATGATTTTAACGTCTTTTTCAGGATCTATGCCAACAGCGCGCATCATGATTGAGGGGATAATATAACCACTGGTGCTGGTTTCATCGGTGGCGCAGAAGGTTTTGCCTGCGAGGTCAGCAACAGAGGTAATGCCGCTATCCATACCAGCGATGATCTGACCGGTATAGGTCGGGCTGCCGTAGCGGGTTGCAACCAATGCAGGATAAGCGCACTCTCGATCAGCTGCAGTGATGGCAGCAAAAGTTGCTAGAGAGCCCATTTGTGCCTGACTCGAGCATTCTGCTTCGATTGCAGCAGTATAATCAGTGGCAACGAAGGTTTCCACAACCAGACCTGTCTCTTTGAAGATCATATCTGCTACGGCATCAGCACCTGCAGACACATCCTCCATCTCTCCGGATGGAACAAAAACCCACTTAATGGGATTTTCTTCAGTACCAAGCTCTGCTTCCTTGGCGCAGCCAGCTAACAGCATGGTCGCAATTAACAGCATCGAAATCAAAACAGCAAACTTTTTCATTCTTATCTCCTTGTAAAGATGAACTTATGGGATGACTTTCATCCCAGTTTAGACCAATGATAACCTACTTTAAATGTTTTTACAAAATAGTTAAAAAAATTAATCGTTTAACTTCTGATATTAAATCACACTGTTATCCCATACAAATCCCTTCAGATGTTTCTAAGTACATTATTTGCTTAAATTGCAGTTTGTTCTTATCGTAAAAAACTAAACTGCTCTTTCTAGCAATTATTAGCCATAAGCTGATTGGAGAATTTATTAATTCAGGTGTTTTCTTCAAGATAAACCAACTGTATTTGTTTCGCATAGTCGATAACACTTGAGCGCAATGCGATCGGCTCAACCACTTGGATCGCTGCGCCAAACCCCAGAATTTGCGAGCGGGCAGTTTCAAAATTCTCGAAATGAAGAGCCATGGGAATCCAATCAGTTTTTGGTTTCCCAAGTGGCACGGGTAACCGATCTGGCTGATTTTCTTTCAGCAAGGTTGGTAACCGATTTGCTAATGCTGGGTGCACGAGGGTTTGCACCTCAAATATTGGGTGGATGTTTTCAAAATCGCTGCACCATTTCTTCCAAAATGCAACAAGATTAAAATCCATTGGATAGGTGAAGTTTCCTTTCAGCATGACTGCACTGTTAATTCTTGCAATACGCTTTGCCCAAATTTTTTCAGCATGCTCGTAGACCAAATACCAGATATTGGCTTTTGCCACCAAACCATATGGTGCGACGATTTGTTTTCCAGTCGTGTTGAAGTCCATTTGGTATTGGATATCAACCAATCGGTTTAGATTGATCGCCTGTTTAAGAACCTCCAGGTTTGGCGAAGGCGCATCTTCCTGGAACCACCAAGCAGCATCCAGGTAGATCCGTTCATAGAGTGGATCTTTCTTTCCCCTTTTCACTGGTTCGATGGCAGCGCTCAACTTGAGCAGAGCATTTTTAAGTTCTTGCCCAATCCCTAAGCGTAAAAGCGGTTCCGGAATATCCAATATTGATAGTGCTTGGGCTTCTTCCGGCAGCAGTCCGGTGAGCTTGGTTTGATAATCATCGATCAAGGCAATCCCTCCGCCTGGTCCATCTTGAGTATAGATCGGAATCCCTGACGTGCTTAGGGCAATCACATCCCGATAAATGGTTCGAACGGAGACCTCAAGCTCTTCTGATAGCTTTTGTGCAGTCATTTTCCCCCTCGCCTGTAAAAGTAAAACAATTGAAAGTAATCGGTCTGCTCGCATAAAATCTCACCTCAAC
>CAZJLN010000082.1:7785-9510 GCA_964546745.1 uncultured Anaerolineaceae bacterium | reverse complement strand
TGTCAAGGCTTGCTGCACTGTAGGGTCATTCCAATAATAACGCACACGGTCACTCAGGCTAAATTTTCTCTTGAATGCTTGTTCTGGAATCGTACCGGAATAATGTTTTTTCCAATGGCGAGGATCCTTCAGCATGGTCTCATCAAGAATTTCAAGCAGGTTGGATCTCTCTTCTTTCTGATAAAGTTGTTCTTCTATATAAGCGAGCGCAAAGATGGCTTCGCGATAAGCAAAGGTTAATTCTGGTCCAACTTTAAGAATGGCAAATTGATCTTCAGCCATCTGTCGCAAAGCAGTTGAAGTCTGGTAGTCTGTTGAGTGAGCTTCATACACCAAGTTTTGTGATTTAATGAATTCGGTCAAATCTTTAGTTTTGTTGCGGTCATATGCCAATATAAAATCGTCCCCAAATTCGACTCCTGGCTGCACGACCACTGCGATCACCCGCGCCCAGGCATCCTGTAAACCGAATTCAAAAAATGCTTGCTGATGGGCATCAAGCGTTTCTTCAACTACCGCTATCTGCGTGATTTCCAAATTACTAGCATGTGAGCTCGCTCCACCTGGAGTTGGAACTTCTGAACCGATGACATAAACTGGTTTTATCGTTGATGAGAATTGAGTGATAGTTTGTTCCGCTGCAAGGGCAAGAGTAGCAGTACGCTTTGCGATCAACTCTATCTCCAATCTTTGAGGCTCATCACCGACTAAAGGCATGCTGCAATCTAAGTGAATTTTTTGGTAGCCTGCCTTTACATAAGATTGAACCAAGTCCACCGCTTTTTGCATAGCGATTTTAGCGGATTCGTGTTGCCAGGGGCTTGGACCCAAATGATCCCCGCCTACAATAAGGTTTGAGAAATCCAGCTGGTTTCTTACACACATCTTGTGCAAGAAGTCCATAAATAGTTCAGGCGTCTTGCTGGTATACCCACCAAATTGATTGACTTGGTTGCATGTTGACTCAATCAAAATGGTTCTGCCTTGTGCACTTTGCATCAAGCGATTGAGCACAGCTGGGTGTGCAGAGCAGATGGAAGGTGTTGCAAATGCGTTAAAAAATTCTCTGGCTTGCATGGTATTTGTTTAAGAGCTGATAGCTGTTGATGGTTTTGATCAATATGTTTTATACCAATCCATTGGGGCATCAGAGGTGAAATACGTTGTGAAGGGAACTGCTAAAGCATCACAGAGCGATTTCAGGCGGATAAAGCGTTCTTTGCCAATGGAACCTAAAAAACCTATGCGCTCTGAAGGCGGAAGGGTAACAGCCTCTTTCCACACAGCCCTGCCCACCGCAATACCACTCGCCCCAAAACGACACGCTGCTGTAACTTGCTGAATGTAGGTTTCAAAATCGACTGCTGCTGAGAGCAATATCCAGGGAACGACGCTGGCATGGTTAAGTTCTTTAAATGCAGGATCCCACAATGCTTGATCGTTTTCGTGTACATCTCGGGGAAACTCTACTTTAAGCACATCAATCCCTAAGGGACTTAAATTCCTAGCTGTTTCAATGACCACATATTGCTTTTCCTCCGAGCTCATTTTTCCTTCAGATAGGGGATACGAAAGTGGTTCCAGCATGAAAGCAAGGTCATATGCATTACATTCCTCGGCGATCTTTACGATAAAATCAGAAATTTCATTGGCAGTAGGGGAATCGGGGTGATAATAAACCAACAATTTGATGGCAGATGCACCCATGCGTTTGGCTTTCTCTAC
>CAZJLN010000082.1:0-7775 GCA_964546745.1 uncultured Anaerolineaceae bacterium | reverse complement strand
GTGGATTCAACTGCGACAATTAAACCAACATTGCCTGGCAGGACCCCCGAACTGATCGATTGAGCTGCAGAAACTTCTGGATCCAGTAACACACCCGTGGCTGCAGGCGCAATTCCCTCAATTACATCCAATTTAAAACGTGATAATTGCAGGTCGTCTTGAAATACCGGGTTGGCTTTCCTCAGGTTTTGACGGTGATCTAATGCCAAAACTGTAAAAGTTCCTCGATCGGATGAAATTTGTTGGAGTCCACGAAGTTTTCCGAGGGTGATATTCTTTTTCATAATTTATCCTTTAAATTCCATTCTTGATATGTCACCCAAACCAATAATTAAAGTGTCAACTTGACCACTGCGGTCAGGTTTTTGGGTTGATCTGGATTTAGACCTTTTGCAACAGAGCGATAGAACGCTGTTAATTGGAGGATTGGGAGGAACAAGACTCCGCGGATTTCTTCTGGAAGGTTCGAGGTAAACACGACATCCCCAGAAGACTCGGCAAGCGCTAAAATTCGAGCGCCTTTGGAGCGCATTTCGTTTAGTACCGATTTTTCATGTTCAAAATTCTTATCAGACAAAAATCCTACTACCACAGTATTTTTATTGACCATGGACATGGGACCGTGCCTAAATTCAAGAAAGTGAAAAGGCTCAGAATGGGTCAGGGTCATTTCTTTCATCTTCAAGTTAGCTTCACAAGCCAGACCATAGTTCTGCCCTGAACCCAGAAAATAGAACCGATCAAAGTCTAAGTCCGCTCCCAACACTTTAGCAAGGTCTTCATAAGAGTCCATTAATTTGATACCAAGAGACGGTAAAGTTTTCATGGACGCAAGCCAATCTGACCTTCCTGCCGCCACAGCAGAAAGGACAGTTGTTGCCATGTACATCGAAGCAAAGGACTTTGTTTGAGCAACGGATTCTTCCTGACCTTCCGGGATGACAAGATTGATCTTTCCCAATCGAGCCAAGTCCGTGTCGTAGTTGGTTATGGCAATTACCTCTCCAAATTGACCTGTCTTAAATTTATTGACAGCCTTGAGGGTTTCGGTGGTAGTCCCGGAGCGACTAACTGCTACAAGCAAGTATTGTTGCCCATGACCAAGGTAACTATCAGTGTTTAAATATAATTCCCCCGCTGGAACCGCCTGGGCAATTTTTCCGGTTGCTTTTTGGAATAAAGCAGCAGCAGCAAGCGACAGATAATAAGTTGAGCCACATCCCGTAAATAAAACATGATCGAACTTATTGAGCAAAAATAAAAGATCTTGAGAGGAATTTTCACAAACATCAATTGCATTTTTCCATGCGATTGTTTGGGATTTGATTTCATGATAAGTTTTGTAGCAGTTCATGGATGTTAACTTCCTTTCAACCATTCAGACTGAAAAATTTGTGTAATTAAATTACCACAATTTATCCTGACGACACCTTTTTAAGGATTACTCGATTCTTGTTTTAAACGCATAACACTGAAACACCAACTTCATCCAAAGCACTTAAAAATTCTTTTGGTGATTCTGTATCGGTAATAAAGCGATGGATAGCGGTGATGGGTGCTAGGTAGGCCGGTGCAAATGCATTGATCTTTGTGTGATCCGCCAATACAACAACCTCTCGACCACAATTCATAATAGCACGGTCTGTCATTGTCTCTGGAAGAAAATCGTTGGTTAAACCATTTTCAAGACTGATACCACGCACCCCAATAAAAACTAAGTCAGCCCTAACCTCTGCCAGTGCTTGCTCGGTAATGTGACCGATGAAGGAAAGTTCGCTTTTTCGAAGGCTTCCACCAAGTGCAACAACATTAATGCCTGGCAGACCGCTTAGAGTATTTAAGACAGGAAGAGAATTGGTAATAACATTCAGGCGATCCCTGGTTCGTAAGTTCCGAGCCAATTCTAAAACAGTAGTACCTGATCCTAAAAAAACAGTTTGGTTATTTTCAATTAGACCAGCAGCTGCCCTTCCAATACGTTGTTTTTCGTTTTGCTCCAAGATCTCGCGTTGTAAAATTGGGGGTTCTGGTGGAGCCTCTCTCAAAGCGATCGCTCCACCATGAACTCGGCGAATTTTAGCCTTTGCAGCCAAAGCTTCCAAATCCCGTCTGGCTGTGGCTTCACTGATTGAGAACCTTTTGACAATGTCTGAAATTGTAATAGTTCCATGTTTAATGATGATATCTAAAATGAGGGATTGGCGTTCAAAAGACGACATTTCTTTCATATTCAATCTCTTTCAATCATATTCACTCATTATTATAATAGATATATGGCAAAATGCAAGCAATTCAATCATTATTCGATCAAATTCGCTCATTTACATCTTGACAAACCCTTTTGAATGGATATATAATTTTGTTGTAGACAATGCTAATCAACCTAGCTTATTTCTAAGATCACTATGCTGCGCGAATAAGAACAAAAATATTCGTGCGAAAATAAGAAATATTTTCATTCATTCGATGGAAAATAATATGACAGAAGATCTTACCTCTAATTATCACCAACCTATTCCCAAGAAACTATTTGGCTTTTTGAGCAGTAAAGCAGTACGTGCAATGCAAGATGCAAATGACTGGATTGAGGCTGCCCATCTAGTGGGCGATCTTTTAGTTAAATCTGGTGATATTAAACCAAGCTATATTGAAGCCATGATTAGAGTGATAAAAGAGGTTGGACCTTATCCCGTGATCGCTCCGGGAATTGTTTTTTTACATGCTCGTCCTGAAGATGGCGTCATAAATCCGGCGATCGGTTTGGTTACCCTTAAAACTCCTGTCCCATTTGGTCACAGTGAAAACGACCCAGTTGATATTGTTTTTGCTTTCGGACCAGTTGACAAAAAGAATCATATTGAAGGTCTACAATTGATCGCTGAATTCTTATCCGAGGAAAATTCAGCGGAGATCTTGCGAAAACCTGGAAACGACGATGAATTGTTTGAGGTATTCCGCAGCTGGGCAGAAAACCATAATCAGTCTTAATTAATTTTGGAATTATAAGGAGCAAAATATGCAAATCGCAACTTTATGTGGGATGGGGTTCGGCACCAGTATGATGCTGAAGCTGTTTATTGAAGAAATCCTGAAGAAAGAAAGCATCAAAGCTGAAGTAATCCCTTGGGATCTTGGCAGTTTTAAGGGTCAAACCACTGATATTGTCGTTGCGCCTACAGATATGGCAATGCATCTCAAAGGTACAACTGCTCATGTAGTTTTAATAAAAAATCTTGTCGATAAAGCAGAAATTAAAGAAAAAATTCTAGCTGCAATTCAGGAAGTCAACCTAAAAAAGAAGGTTTAATACAGATGCCCTGCCGCTAGAAGGAGGTGAAATTGGGAAAAAGATTTCAATTGCAAGCTCTTGTTCTTTATTATTGTTACCTCAAGAAGTAAATTTATTTAGTTTTGGCAATATAGTAGTTAGTAAGTCGTCAAAATACAATCTTTTTATGTTTTCGAAAGGAGAATAATGCAAGCACTTCAATTTATCATCCAATTAATCCAAATCCCAGCCGTTGTATTAGGGTTAATTGCACTTGTCGGGTTAATTATCCAGAAGAAGAATTTTGGAGAAGTCCTGATGGGGACCACCAAAACCATTCTTGGATTATTGATCATGTCCGTTGGTATTGGTGCCCTCATCAATGCCATTGTCCCGATCCAAACTATGTTTGAAAAAGGCATTCCTGCGGGTGGCTTCACTGCATTTGTGACTTATGATGAAGGTGTTGTCGGCGCAGTCCAGGCAGCAAACATCGCAGAACTTGGTGCAGCGATCGGATGGACGATGTTATTTGGCTATGTGGTGCATATTTTACTGGCACGCTTGACCAAGTTTAAATATATTTACTTGACTGGCCATATGATCTGGGTGCATGCCGGTGCTTTTGCCATTCTGTTCCATTCATTTGGGCTTTCTCTGTTCTGGACGGTCTTGTTGGCATCCATCGTGGATGGGGTTTACATGACACTCATGCCTGCATTGGCTCAACCTATCATGAAGAAAATTACAGGCACAGACACCATTGCCTTTGGCCATGGGCAAACCCTGTTAAATATGCTTGGCGCTTGGGTTGGAAAACTGGTCGGAAAAAAGTCAAAATCAGCTGAAGATATGCATTTTTCAGATAAATGGAACTTCTTCAGAGATGTTGCCATGTCCATTTCCATCATTATGCTCATCATTGCCATCGTCGCAGCGATCCTTGCAATCATCCAAATTGGTGTGGCAGGCTTCCAGGAGACGATCAGTGGTGGACAGAACTGGTTGGTATATACATTACTGCAAGCCCTTGGATTTACCGCAGGCGTTTTGGTCTTGCTGCAAGGTGTTCGCATGCTGATTGGCGAAATTGTGCCAGCATTCAAAGGTATTGCCGAGAAACTCATTCCTGGTGCGATCCCTGCACTGGACTGCCCAGTCATTTACCCATTCGGACCTAATTCCCTGATCATCGGTTTGATTGCAGGAACGATCGGGCAAATTCTTGGCATGATTGTTTTAGCCCTCATCGGATGGCCTGTTCCCCTACCCAGCATGATCGCAGCATTCTTTGCGAGCGGCGCAGGCGCGATTTTTGGTAATGCGACCGGTGGACGACGCGGTGCTATTGCCGGCGGTTTCTTATGGGGTTTTGTAGGTTGGTTCTTAATTAGCTTCGCTTACAAATTCCAGGTGTTCGGCGATTTGGCTGCAATGGGAGCAACTGGTTTAGGCTTTACCGTACCAGATGCGATCGTTCCTGGGATGCTCATTTGGGGCATATTGAGTCTTTTTGGATTGAAAAATGGAAGCCCAATTGTGATAGCCTTGGTTACAATTATTATTGTCGCCATCATCCTTGGTCTCGCAATCGTGTTTTCGAAGAAATCCGAAAAAGTTGAGGCTGAGGTAAAGGAATAGATAGCTTAAACCTTGGTTGATTTTTAATGGTTCTCCCTCCTCTTTGGCATCATCATTTTACTGAAGTGGAGGGAGAATTTGTAAGGAGACATTATGGAAACCTGGATTATTGCAGGTAAGATCATTACACCCGAAGAGACAATAACCGATGCGATCGTCATCATTGATGGGGAAAAAATTTCAGCAATTGAGTCAAGACAAACAGTTACTGATATTCCTATTGATGTTTCAGTGATTAATGCGAATGACTTGTTGGTAGTTCCAGGTTTAATTGATATTCATGTTCATGGTGCAGCAGGGGTTGATGCAATGGATGCAAACCCTGATAGTTTGGAAAAGCTGTCCACTTTTTTTATTCAACATGGGGTCACCTCCTTTTTGCCGACCATAGGAACACAATCGACTTTAGCAATATCAACTGCAATCGATAATATAAAACAAAATATTGCTAAAGCAACAGGAGCTCAACCGCTTGGAGTCCACCTGGAAGGACCCTACTTATCCCATGCTTATCGTGGGGCACAAGGTGAGGAGTGGTTGCGCAATCCTGATCCTGTAGAATACGAGGCATGGTTTCAAACCGGCATTATCAAACTAATGACCATCGCCCCCGAACTTGAAGGCGCAAAAGCGCTTTTAGAAAGGGGGAAAGCTTATGGGGTGAGATTTGCAGCAGGGCACACCCAAGCATCACCTGAACAAATCATTTCTGCAGTGAATGCAGGATTGCAATTATCAACGCATACCTTTAATGGGATGGCAGGATTACATCATCGGGATCTCGGTACAGTAGGGGCGTTGCTTGCAAATGATGATGTTTTTTGTGAGATCATCGCCGATGGTGTACATGTTCACCCTGAAGTCATTAAGATGCTTGTCAGAATAAAAGGGATAGAAAGAACCATATTGGTAACTGATGCCATTCGAGCAACCGGTATGTCGGATGGAATATATGACCTACTGGGTCACAATATTCAAGTTATAGCGGGGATAGCTCGAACCCAGGCAGGTGGATTGGCAGGCAGCACGCTCACCCTTGATAGAGCCATTGTTAATGTGCAGCAGTTTGCAGGATTAAGCCTTAATCAAGCGATAGAGATGGCAACGCTCACTCCAGCTAGAGCCTTGGGGATTGAAGATGTAAAAGGAGAAATCCGACCAGGGAGAGATGCAGATATTGTAATTTGCGACCCTGATTTGAAGATTAAAAAGGTGTTGGTCAAAGGAGAAACTCTTTTTTCAGCAATATAAACTACGCGAAAGGAAAAAATCATGACCGAAAAAAATAATGATCAGAAAAACAATCTATTTCAAGAGTATTTGAAAAATGTGATTGAACTATTACAGCGCATCGCAGATGAGGAAGAAAATGCAGTGCATAAAGCGGCTAAAATCCTTGCGGATGCAGTGGAATTTAGACATAATATCTTTGCATTTGGCTGCACTCACTCCTCACTGCCTATCCAAGACCTAGTTTATCGAGCTGGTGGATTCATGCTGATTAATCCAATTTTTGGACCAGGCATTGCCGCCTTGGATACCCGTCCTGCAACCATGACTTCAGAAATTGAGAATCTGCCGGGGTATGCCAAGATCATTTTTAATGCCCACCCGATTAAAGAAGGTGATGTGCTGATTCTCGTTTCTGTTTCTGGGAGAAATGCTGTTCCGGTGGAACTGGCACAAATTGCACAAGAGCATAAAGTGAAGGTTATTGGCGTCTTTTCAAAAGTTTATTCTGAAAATGTGAGTTCGAGACACCCATCAGGCAAAAAAATGTCTGATTTTGCCGATGTCCTGCTTGATAATAAAGTTGCGAAAGGGGATGCAGTATTACAGGCAGAAGGTGTCCCGCAAAAGTTTTGTCCTGCGTCTGGTGTGACGAGCAACGCAATTTTGCACGCCATGGTTGCCGCTACAATTCAAGAACTATTAAGGCGAGGGATCACACCGCCCGTATACCTTGCTGGAAATGTTGATGGTGGCAAGGAGTATAACGCTAAGTTGCTTGAACAGTATAAGGATCATATCTTTTATATGTAAGATTAAATGAATAGTCGTTAGCCAAATAGCCTGATAGTCGAATAGACAGGCTAAGCAAGACTAAACCGACTTGTTAGTTGATGGGGTCGTCATGATTAATTGGAGATTTTGGTCAAATATTTGCTCAAGCGGGGACACCTGAGGAAATGTTATCGTATATCCTTAAATCTGTCTTCTGAAGGCTCAATGTATCGTCTGTTACAAAGTAACTTAGGGGGAAAAATCACTTGTTGCAAAACCTTTTGTGTTGACTTTAGAATTTGAACAGCCTTAAAGAAGACCGAAATCTGCATTCTTTTGTTTTTTACTTACATCTTATTTCTTGCGTCTTAATTCTTTTTTCTTGTATCTGGTTTCTTGTTTCTTGTGTCTATTTCATGTTTCTTGAATCTTTATATCTTTTTTCTTGATCCTAGAGTTTTTTGGTGTTTCATACTTTCTCCCACTGCTTTACAATCCTCTCATAACAAGTTTGCACATTACCAATTTAATATACACATCAACCTGTGATTGATGTTTCACTAAAACTATAAAGGCGCTTGCTTTCGTGTTTGTGCTGGTTGGATCAAGACTTGTACTTTAGCTAAAATACAGACTGCTTGCAGTCTTGGTTAAAATTAAAAACCATCAAAAACAGGATAAAAACATCTCGAAAAATTATTTAAATCACTGTATAACAGTGATTAATTTTGACCTTTGTGACTGACATGCGTAAACCTTTGTATTCTGACGCTAGGTGCACACACCGATCTTGGTGCTTAGTTTTACATTTAGAATATCAAAATATTTAATGGAAAAAATTGTCTGGGTTACGTGGGGAAAA
>CAZJLN010000081.1:0-9582 GCA_964546745.1 uncultured Anaerolineaceae bacterium | reverse complement strand
TTCCGCATCTTGATGCGTTACTGACCTACGTGCCACGTTCATGACAATTCCAATGGCAACCATCGTCGTCAACATACTAGATCCACCTGCGCTGATCAATGGCAAGGCATTTCCTGTGAAGGGGAACAACCCGACAATGACCGCAACATTCATTAATGCTTCAATTGAAATCCAGCCTGTCAGTCCAAATGCCAACAAGGAACCAAGCTGGTCAGGTGCTCTGCGAGCAATATTCAAACCGCGCCACATCATGACACCGTAGCAAATGATAAGGATCATTGATCCTAAAATTCCGGTCTCTTCGGCTATCACTGCAAAAATACTATCTGTGTGGGGCAGGGGTAATCCGGTGAACTTGGTGTCTGCCTGTCCAATGCCGACGCCAAAAAAGCCGCCTTTAATAATGGCTTCATAGGAGCGACGGATGTGGTAAGAGCCCATCACCGGATTTGAAAGCCCATCAAAGTACTGCTCAAGGCGGACTTTACCCGTTGAAGTGGCGGCAACAATCAATCCACCGATTAGCAGACCGACAATTGTTACTAACAATATTTGTTTCCAATCTCCACCTGCCAAGAAAAAGAGCATAATGCCGAGGATAACAATGGTAGCCGCAGCGCTGATATCGGGTTGAATGAAAATTAATCCACCAACCAGACCCAGAATGATACTTAAAGGAGCCAAACCAATACTTACATTTGTCAAGTTTTCTCTACGTTTATAAAGCCAGAATGAAAGATAGATAATAATGGCTAGTTTTGCTAATTCAGCAGGCTGAAGTGAGCCAGAGAAAATGGCACGCGAAGAGTTAAAGCGTACATCGTTGATGATCAACACCACCATGAGCAGCCCAATTACACCGACCATCATCGGAACGAGGAAGCGTTCATAGAAATGATAGTTAATGAAGCTCAACCCAACTGCGAGGGCAATACCGGAAAGAACAAAAAGGACCTGGCGGTTAAATACATAGGTTGGTTCTTTGCCAATCATGAGGGATGCATCCCAGCTTGATGAATAAACCATCAATAACCCAAATACAAGCAAGATGGCAACCACCAGGAGCAGTGGTACATCAGTCGGCAGCCTGAGCGTGCGGCTTTTCTTAAGACCCAAATTATCGGTTGATTTTACAAAAGTTCCTTCACCCATTTCTGATACATCTCTCCACGTTCTTCAAAATCTTTAAATTCGTCAAAGCTAGTTCCACCTGGTGATAGAAGAACAACATCACCCGGCTTCGCGAGTTGTGCAGCTGCTGAAACTGCTTCATAAAGCTTGCTGCAATGAGTCACACTCAATGGTTTTTGACCAGCCTCAACACTGCCTAGCGTAGCCATGATTTTGCCGGCAGCTTCCCCAAATACGATCAGGTGATCGACCCGGGCTTTTACCAGGTCCATCAAATCCTCCCAGGGGAGATCCTTATCTCTACCGCCTAAAAGGAGCACAATGGGACGGTCAAAGGATCGAATTGCTGCCATGCTGCGTTCTGGGGCTGTGGCAATCGAATCGTTATACCAATCTGCATCTTTGTAAGTGCGCACCAATTCAAGCCGATGCGGCACACCCGAGAATTCCTCTATGGCAGTTTGAATAGCCGGCAAGGCGATGGATGCGCCGGCTGCAATGGCACATGCTGCCAAAACGTTGTAAAGATTATGCTCGCCACGCAGTTGAATCCAATCTGTCGGCAGAAGCTTCAACTGGTCACCCGTTACCTGAAGATAGATATGATCGTTCTTCACAAATGTCCCATTCATTTTTGGTGTTGGGGCTTTTATTCCGAAACTGATCAAGCTGGAACGGACATTATCCAGCAGATCCCAGGATCCGGTGTCATCACGGTTGAGGATAGCCACATCATCTTCGTGTTGATGTAGTAAAATATTTAGTTTTGCCTGCCGATAGGCTTCCATTGTGCCGTGGCGGTCCAGATGATTGGGGGAAATATTCAAGACAGCCGCCACATGGGGTGATTTCTTCATCAATTCCAATTGGAAACTGCTCAATTCCAGGATGACCAGGTCATCTTCATGCATTTGATCCACCTGGTTGATGAGTGAGTTACCAATATTCCCACCAATCCATGCAGTCCTGCCGGTCTCTTTAATCAGGAAAAACGCTTTCGCCATCTCGCCTACTAGGGCGGTTGTGGTTGTCTTGCCTGCGGATCCGGTGATACCGATAACTTTACACGGACAAGATTCCATGAAGATCTGAGAGTCATTTGAGAGCAGGATCTTGCGAGATCTTGCTTCCAGTACCAAAGGGAGGGTCAATGGGATACCGCCTGAAAGGCAGAGCAAGTCGGCGCCATCAAGTAATTCCATGGGGTGTCCACCCAAAGCCCAGTTAACCTGGATATCACTTAGAGCTTCTATGGCAGTGCCAAGCTGCTCAGCTGGTCTGTTGTCTGTAAGGGTCACCCAAGCGCCTTTGTTGACCAGGTAGCGTGTCAACGCTAGACCCTGGCGGGCTGCGCCCATCACAACCACATGTTTACCACTCCAGTTTTGATTCATTGATTCCCCCAGAAAGTGAAGGCATATCCGAGCATTGAAAAGATCAGGGCGATCAGCCAGAATCGTTGGACAACCTGGGTTTCGCTCCAGCCGAGTAATTCAAAATGATGATGTAGAGGTGACATCTTGAATAGACGTTTGCCTTTTGTGATTTTGAAATACATCACCTGCAGCATAACGCTCAACAATTCGCTGACAGGAATGACTGCCAGTAGAGGCAATAGGATCCATTGTCCTGTCATCAATGCGATAACGCCGATCGTAGCACCGATTGCTTGTGAGCCTGTATCACCCATGTAAAGGCTAGCGGGATGGACATTGAACCATAAAAATCCAAAAAGTGCACCCACCAATGCAAAACAGAAACGAGCAATGTAGGTCTGTCCTTGAACCAGGGCAATAATGCCATAAACCGCGAACGCAGTTGCAGCAATCAGCCCGGCTAAACCGTCCAATCCATCGGTGAAGTTAACCCCATTTGCCATGCCTACAATCACAAGAATGGCGATGGGAATGTAGATAATTCCAATTTGAAGCGGATCTTGGGCGGTTGGCCAAATCAACTGTGGCGCTTCCAATAAGTACATCAAAGCATAGGCGATGATTGAAGCGAGGACGATCTGAATGATGAATTTGGTACTTGCGCGCATACCTAATCCACGTCGTGGTCCGCGAATGCCTTCCCAGTCATCCAATGCTCCCAACATACCGAAAGCCCAAAGGGTAAAGAGCGGCACGGCGATGGATAAACCAATAAAATCATAGCCAATATCTAATAAAGAGACAGCGTTCAAGATGACAGTGATAATGGTGACAGGAATGAAAATCATGATCCCGCCCATCGTGGGGGTTCCCATCTTTTGCTGATGTGTTTGGGGTCCGTCAACACGGATGATTTTGCCGATCCGCCATTTGTGCAATAAACGGATAAAAGGTTTGCCCCAGATGATGGTCATAAGAAAAGTCAATCCACTGATGGCGAGCGCTATGGAGTTATTCATTCGTACTTTTCCTCCAATGCGCTTACGATTTTATCCATTTGCATGCTATGGGAGCCTTTCACCAGGGTTGTGTCACCTTCCTTGAGTACATGTTCAAGATAGACTGCCGCTTCTTCTGGTGAGGCAAACCAATGCAACTTGTGGGTATTAAACATGGCGCTTTTAGCTGCTTCCAGGGCGATTTTGCTGCGTTCGCCAACCAGCACAATCTCATCTGCTACTTCGGCTGCACGGATGCCAACCATTTCATGCCCTTGCTGTTCGTACTGTCCTAACTCGAGCATGTCCCCTAAAACAGCCACCTTTCTACCTTCCAGGTCGTTTAGCAAATTTAAAGCAGCTAACGTGGATGCAGGTGAAGCATTATAGGTATCATCAATGAGGAGAGCGCCATTGGTGGTTTTCACTGTAGAAATTCGCAATTGTACTTTACTAGATTGCAATGCATAGAGAATCCATTCCCAATTCATCCCCTCTTGAAGTGCAACGGAGACGGCGCGGAGAAGAGTGTAGACACTGTGTCGACCGATTAAAGGCGCTTTGACATTTAATTTTTCGCCTTTGTAATGTAACTGGCAGCGGATGCCATCCAATCCCAGACCTTCAATTTCATCTGCCCAGAGGTCTGCATGAGACTTCATGCCGTAATAAAAAACACGAGCTTTGCTAAGGGATGCCATGTCACGGACAAAGGGGTCATCATAATTCAATATTGCTAAACCCTCTGGGGCAGGGGGAAGGGCTTGGATTAGTTCAGCTTTCCCACGTGCGATGATCTCTTGGGATCCTGCACGCTCGGCGTGGACTGTGCCAATATTGGTGATCACACCTACTTGAGGTTTGGCAATGTCACATAGAAGCTTGATTTCACCCAAGACATAAAAACCCATCTCCAACACAGCAATTTCATGCTCGGGAAGTAATTTCAACAAGGAGAGTGGGAGCCCAATTTCATTATTCATATTGCCCTGACTCTTGAGGGTTATAAAGCGCCTTGAGAGGACAGATGCAATTAAATCTTTGCTGGAAGACTTACCGACGCTACCGGTGATGCCAACCACCCTGACGTTAAATTGCTTACGCCAATATGCTGCGATGGTTTGTAGCGCTGTTAGTGTATTGTTGACAAGAAGACATCTAGGAGAGACGCCTTCCAACAATGTCTGTTCAACCTTCCCATTGCGAAGGTCCAGGATTGGATAATCCGTCTCAATTTCGTGGTCAATTAAGGCAAAGTTGCTTCCACGTGAAAAGGCATTATTGACATAATCGTGACCGTCTACATGTTCGCCAGGTAATGCGATAAACAGACTACCTTCGGTTGCCTGGCGAGAATCGATAACAAACTCAGAAATGGGAAAATCCCCTTGTGAGGGGCTTTCTACTTTCAAAGCATTGAATACATCTGCCAGTGTTAGCATCTCTTCATCTATTTAGAAGCCAAGTTTAAGCGAATCGAATCAGGTGGGATGTCCATCAGGACCACCAACTTGTGAACAATTTCTGAAAAGACAGGTGCGGCGACTTCAGAACCCCAAATGGAGATCGTTGGTTTTTCGAGCCACACATAGACCAAGAATTGTGGATCTTCTACAGGACCCCACCCAACGAAGGATGTATTGGTGACCGAGCTGGTATAACCAAACTCGGTTGCGATTTCTGCTGTTCCAGTTTTGCCAGCCACCCGGTAGCCTTCTACTAAGGCACTTGAAGCTTCCTCTTCGAGTGAGATTGCCAACATCTCAGTGATAGTTTGGGAAGTCTCTGCTTTAATCGGTGAACCAACTACCACAGGGTTAACCTCATACTGGTGGTCATCAATGATCATACTTTTCACAATATGGGGCGCCATCATTTTTCCGTCATTTGCGAGGGCTGAGACTGCCATAGCCATTTGGATGGGAGTGGCGGCAATACCTTGACCAAACGAATTGGTGGCAAGATCGACTTCGTACCATTGGCTGTCACCTGGAACGCGCAGAGGCCAATGGATCTCGCCGGCCATATCCACGCCTGTGTTGCGGTCCATGCCAAAATCGCGCATGTATTGGTAAAAAGATTCTTCGCCAAGCTCTGTGGCGATCCATGCCAAACACACATTCAAAGAGTGTTGCAGACAGCCAGTCATGTCAACTTGACCCCAACCACCATAGTTCCAGTTGTAAATTGGCGCGCCACCCACCATGATGTACCCTGTGTCATTAAATGTTGTGTTTCGGGTTACAGCACCTGCATCAAGTGCAGCTGCCATGGTCAAAACTTTAAATACTGAACCAGGTTCATAGGATTGACTGATGGCGCGATTGTATGGTGTAGGTTTGGGGAAGACCTTGTCGTAAGTCCAATATTCATTGGGATCCATGCGAGGTGTCGTTGCCATTGCTAGAATGGAGCCGTCCTCTGGATCATAGACTACTATGGTCCCTGCTTCTGCTCCAGACCAATCGACAGAATCATCCAACACGTTTTCTGCCATCGTCTGAATTTCACGATCAATTGTGAGGATAAGATCAGCGCCTTTCTTAACCTCAGGTTGTTCTTCGATCAACTGGGGATCATAAGAGACATAAATATCCGTAGGGGTGCCTGCAAGTAAATCATTGTAAGCCTCTTCTACACCGTAAAAGCCGCTTCCGCCAGCCCGGTCTAGATAATTGTAAAAACCAATCACATTAGAGGCAAGTTGACCTTCTGGGTAACTGCGTTTGGAATGAGGTCTCCAAAGTAACCCTGATAAGCTCGGACGTTTCTGGTTTCTTCCGACAGAGCGGGTTTGAAAATCTTCATCCAATAATTGCAGTTGTTCAATCTTATCTGTGGTGACAAAATCATCGAGCACGATGTAATAACGGCCATCTGTTCCTGCTTCGATATTGGCATAGGTCAGCGTTTCAAAATAATCCAGCCCAAGTATGCTTGATACCGCAGAAGCAATAGTTTCTGGGTCAAGGACTTGCACTAAGTCCAGCCCAACCTCATAGATCGTTTCATTTCCTGCCAGTAAAGCGCCTTTTCGGTCAAATATTCTACCCCGATCGGGGATAATGGTTTGGATTGATCCTGAGTAGGCTTTTCCTTGTGCCAAGATTTCTTCTGCACCGGTGATGTTCTGAATACGGATCATTTGAATGATCACACCAATTGCAACTACTGAGCAGACAAGGACGATAATTAAGTAACGGGTCCAAAATTGGGGTTTCATGGATTCGGATAGCATCAAGCAGGCGATCCCATAATGAATTGGAATATTCAGGGATGATGACAGGGCTTGAAATGGTGTTTGCGCTTGCTGGGGGAGCCAAAACCAGGCTTGTTTCAGGTTGGTATCCGGGTACCTCGATGTAAATAGCATCATTGGGATTTAACAAAACAAAATCACTGTCCGCAAGCCGTTCGTTCATTTGTTGTGCCGAAGAGACCTGTGCAAGCTTAGTCGCTAGGTCATTGATCTCAAGCTGAAGTTCTTCAATATGAGACTCCAGAGCCTGGATCTGCCTTCCTGCGGCTGCTGAACGTGCGCTTACGTTAAGATAAACACCTGCGATAGCCGCAATTAGAACAAGGACCAGTAAGAAAATGCCGATCCACTGTAATTGGACCCGCCAGGGCGCCTGTCTGTATGCTTGAATGAAGTTACTTTTCATTACTAATTCCTTTTATAAATCCTTCATACCATTTTCTGTGCCACCCGAAGGCGGGCACTGCGAGCTCTTGGATTAATCGCTATTTCTTCATCAGTTGCTTTGATCGGGTGAGGCGTAAGTCGCTCGATCGAAGCTTTATGATTGCATGTGCAAATTATCCGCTCCGGTGGGCAAATGCAATCCCGACTCTCCTGACTAAAAAATGTTTTCACGATCCGGTCTTCCAAAGAATGAAAGGAAATGACCGCCAGCCTCCCTCCGGGAGCTAGGAGGGAGATCAACGCTGGCAGTGCATTTTCCAGATTATTTAGTTCTTCGTTTACAGCGATCCTAAGAGCTTGAAAAGATCGGGTCGCCGGATCAATTTTTTCATTTCTTTTTCCGATCGTTCGGCGGATCAGGTCCGCAAGGTCTTGAGTCCGATGGATCGGTCGTGCTTTGACAATGGCTGCGGCAATACGTCTAGAAAAGCGTTCCTCACCGTATCGCCAAAGGATGTCTGCCAGTGCTTCTTCAGGTAGTGTGTTAACCAGGTCAGCAGCGGTCTTCCCTTGGGTGGGATCAAAACGCATATCCAGTGCGCCGTCCTTCTGAAAGGAAAATCCGCGTTGTGCTTGGTCCACCTGCATGGATGAGATTCCCAGGTCTAAAACGATGCCGTCCACTTTTTGCCATCCAATCTCATTAACAATCCTATGGGCTTCCCGGTAGGAACCTTTCCTCAGGATCGCCCGCTTTCCGAAACTCTCCAACCTTTGGGCTGCAATGGCTAAGGCTGTATCGTCAACGTCAATTCCGAGCACGAATCCATCAGGTGCGCTGGCTTCCAGAATTCCATAGGCATGACCACCAGCACCAAGCGTACCATCCAGGTAGTGTTTGGCGCTGACAGGCACAAGCGCAGTCATTATTTCTTTGTAAAGTACCGATAGGTGTGGGGGGTGTTCCCCCAAACCAGTACCTGATGCCATCATCAGGTTATAACTTCCAGGTTTCTCCATAAGTTGGCGTTGGATTCAGGGTCATTAAATGCTGCGGAATGTTTCTCCCAACGCTCTGGAGACCAAATTTCAAAACTTGCACCTGCGCCAATGATGATCACAGCTATTTCAAGTCCTGCAAATTTTTTTAAGTAAGTAGGAATAAGGATTCTGCCAGCTGAATCAAAATCCAGCTTAAAAGAATGCCCAAAAACAAATTGGCGTAACTTGCGACCCTCAGGATCTGTTATACTTATCCTGTCAGCAGCATTAGCGATGTTATCAATCTTCTCCTTGGAGTAGACCGTGAGGTTGCCATCAAACCCTTGGGTCAGATAAACTCCACCCGGAAGTAATTCGCGAAATGCAGAAGGAATAGTCAGGCGACCTTTGGCATCTATGTTATGTTCGTACCTTCCAAAAAAGAACATTTTCTCTCCGCTGACCCTTGAAATGCCTAAAGCCCTGACAGATCAATGGTGGCAACACAATTTGACACTATATGACATTATTTCCCACATTATATGCTATATAGATAATTAATGCAAGTAGAATCCCACAAATGATTCAAAAAATATCAAACTGATGAATTTTTCTCTAAAAAATTGATGCGTTTTTAATAAAATTTTGGGATTCTGAATTTTACTGTTTTCTTCTCACATTAGGCTTAAGGCCTAAATATGATCTCTCCCTAAGTATCTTAACGAATTCCCACTATTGTTTTATAATGAGTCAATTAGTTATTTATGAAAGTGAGGGTTACTATGTCAGATAAACCAGAAATTACCGTTCAGCGCCGGCGAAAAGGATCCAAACCAACCGGGCAGGCAAGCGCACCTGGCCGCACAAGTCCTAGACCAACTGCTGAACCTACCAGTTCAGCTCCTTCTGGATATTCAAAGCCGACACCATCGGGCTACTCTGGACCATCATCAGGTTACTCAGGCACACCTACTGGGGGATCATCCGGTGGGTCTTTAGGTGGACTTGGCTCTTTGTTGGGTTCGATAGGAAGTTCGGTAACCCGAGGAAAATCGCCCAAACTAGGATGCGGTTGTATCTTGTTGATTATTGTTGCCATTATCGTGTTTTTTGCTCTTAGTCAATGTAGTGATTTATCGCTCCCCTCGTTTACTGGGGGAGAGGAATATGTGGAAGAACCAAGTTATACACAGCCCACTCAAGAAGTGCAGGAACCGATTTTTGTGGCTGAACCTACGAAAATTCAGCCCACGAAGACTACGAGACCTCCCACTCAACCCATTGTCAGTGGCGAAAGGAATAAATGGCTGGTGATGGTTTATCAGGATGCCGATGACCAGGCACTGGAGCAGGACATCTTTATTGATATGAATGAAATGGAACGCATCGGTTCTGTTGAAGGTCAGGTGATGATTGTTACTCAAATTGACCGCTTCCGTGGTGGATACGC
>CAZJLN010000080.1:0-9682 GCA_964546745.1 uncultured Anaerolineaceae bacterium | reverse complement strand
TGACTCACTCCTTTTGTTAAGGTTCAGTATTTTACAGAAACAATGTTACACTAACTAAAAACAATCAATATTTCAGATTAATATTTGTGCTATAATCTAAAAGAAATTTAGGTATTTATATTTTATAAGGAGAAAAAATGACCAAAATAATTGATATTGAAGGGATTGGTCCAGTTTATGCCGAGAAGTTAGGTAAGGTTGGATTAAAATCAGTGGAAGCTTTGCTTGAAAAAGGTGCCACTCCTAAAGGCCGTGAGGAAATCGCAGAAAAATCCGGTATTGACAAGGAATTAATCCTTGAGTGGGTAAATCATGCTGATCTTTATCGGATTAAAGGTGTTGCAGAAGAGTACTCCGATCTGCTTGAAGAGGCTGGGGTGGATACTGTTGTTGAACTCAGTAAACGCAAACCAGAGAATCTCTATGCAAAAATTCTTGAGGTAAATGCAGAAAAGAAACTAGTTCGCCGCCCACCAACGTTAAAAGATATTCAGAAGTGGGTAGAACAAGCAAAAACACTTCCTCGAGCTGTTCATTATTAAACCAAAAAAACAAAAAATTGAATAATTAAAAAAACAGCGTATAAATACGCTGTTTTTTTATAAATAAGATAGATCCTGACTATTGTATACTCAGTTATCTATTTTTTGGTGCCCAGTAGGTTCATAATTGAATTAATTATGAGTGCACCAGATTGAGTTCGATGATCTGACGATCCTAGAGGACTGTTTTTCCTCAATACCTGCATAATTGCTTCTAAGTTTGAACTGCCTTGTTGCTTTGCTGCAAAAAAAGCTAGTCCTGCTGATAATAGGTCACCCGCATCAATTTTTCCATCACCTTGTGATTGATTGCCTGTTAGCCCAGATAGCAAGGTTCCAAGCATTCCTGAAGATGAACTAGTTGATGAGCTCTGACTGCCAGAAAGTAATGATCCTAGTAAGTCTCCAGAGGGTTGTTGTGTTTGTTGAGATCCAGAAAGACCTGATAGAAGTGATCCAAGTAGATCATTATTAGCTTGAGCAGGAGCTTGGGATCCCGATGCTCCTGAGAGCAACGTGCTCAATAGGTCTCCACTTGGTTGAGAGTTTTCTTGTGAATCACCTAATCCAGAAAGCAATGAACCTAGCAAATCATTACCACCTTGGGTGGGTTGTGGTTGCTGAGGGGTTCCCATCATACCAGAAAGAAGAGAACCAAGGAAATCTCCACCACCTTGTGTTGAAGGTATTTCTTCAGTTTGATTACCAGTCATACCAGAAATTAATGAGCCCAGGAGGTTTGAACTCTGGGTACTTTCCGGCTGGTTGGTGTGTTGAGGATTACCTAGCATAGATTCAAGTAATGTTCCAATCGATCCTTTAGTCAATTCTTTCCCCACAAATTTCCTTGACGCATTTTCTAATCCAGCAGCATAAACTTCTGCTGATCCACTGGTGGCTTTTTTTCTGATTTGTTGGCTTGCATAAGCTAATTGTTCAGAGGTGCTTGCACTTTTCTTTTTAGCTACAGCTTTTTGTGCCAAGTTAAAAATCTGAACCATATGATCACCGTGATCATGGTTGAAAGTATCTGCTTCATTGAGAGAAGTTTTATTCTCACTTAAAGTATTTGATACTTCTTTGAAAATGGTGCTGAGGTCAAATTTTTCGGTCATCATTGGAAGAATTTAGTCCTTTAATTCGTCTGGCAAAACAGTGATTTTTAACACCATTCCGGGACGGATTATGTTTGGATTGGCTCCAATAATATCCTTATTCGCCTCATAAATATGCATATAATAGGGTGGAGTAGCATGCTTGAAGTATTTTAAGGCAATACCGCTTAGAGTGTCTCCGTCAACAACAGTATGTTCAGCTACAACAGCGTTCTTGGCTGCCAATTCTTCAGCTTCTTGCTTGCGGGCTTCAAATTCAGCTTTTCGGGCTTCAGCAGCTTCTTTTAATTTTTCTACTTCTTCCATCCTCTTTTTATTTGCTTCAGCAATTTCTGCTTCTTTTCTTTTTGCTTCTAGCTCGGCAATTCGTGCTTCAGCTGCTTCTTTTAATTTTTCAGCTTCTTCTACACGTTTCTTATTAGCCTCAGCAATTCTAGCTTCGGCTTCTGCTTTTACTTCTTCAGCAGCTGCCTTTGCTTTTGCAGCGGCTTCTTCAGTCGCTGCTTTGGCTTTTTGAGCAGCTTCTTTTTCGTCTCGGTTGCTCAATGCATCTCCTAACTTCTTGAAAAAACCTTTCTTTTCTTCTTTTGACATTTTATTTCCTATCCTTTCTTAAAAATATTTTTTAGTTTTCCATAATAATTGCCTTAACAATAAATATGGAATTTAGTTAATCAAATCGATTATAACCACATATACGCAATTATGCAAAGAGAAAACCAAACATTGTTAATATTATTAAGAAATATTAATAATATTGACTAAATATGCTAAAGTGATATAATCAAAAACCTATGAAAAAGTCGAAGATGTTACATAGTAACCTTGTTAAGGATTGTTTATGTCTAAATTAATAATTGAAGATTTGCATGTCATGGTTGGAGAAACAAGAATAATAAAGGGATTTAATCTTGTTGTTAACCAAGGTGAGGTTCATGCAATTATGGGTCCTAATGGTACAGGAAAGTCAACTCTTGCATATGCAATCATGGGACATCCTGCTTATAAAATTCTAAGTGGCAGTGTGCGCATAGATGAGATTAATATCTTAGATATGTCCCCAGACAAACGATCCCATCTTGGTCTTTTTCTGGCTTTTCAATATCCTGTTTCAATTCCAGGTGTAAGTGTTGCTAATTTTTTAAAAACCGCTGTTAATGCTAAAGAAAAATCTTTGAATCCTGAATCTAAAGGAATTTCAGTGCCGAAATTTCGTCAAATGCTTAAATCCAAAATGGATTTGCTTAAGATGGATTATAGCTTTGGTGGAAGATACCTAAATGAAGGATTTTCTGGTGGTGAAAAGAAAAGAGCTGAAATACTTCAGATGGCAGTATTAGAACCGCGTTTTGCTATTCTTGACGAAACTGACTCAGGTTTAGATATTGATGCCTTGAGAATCGTGTCAGAAGGCGTGAATTCTCTTCGGGGCGAGACTATAGGTGTAATCGTTATCACACACTATCAAAGAATGCTCAATTATATTCAACCCGATTTTGTTCATGTGATGTTTGATGGACGGATAGTTGAATCGGGTTCTGCTGATCTTGCATTGAATCTTGAAGAAAACGGTTATGACTGGATAAGAGAAAAATATGCACTGCCTAGCTAATCCTTACAAAAAACACAAAGACAGGTACGGTTAATGGTAAATGAGGCTTCTACCGAATTCTTAGATAAGATAGGTAAGAATTCAGACTTTGATTTTAAAAACCCTGAGGAGTATGTCTTTAAAAGTCGGAAAGGTTTAGATGAGGAAGTCGTCAAAAAAATCTCTGCTCTCAAAAATGAACCGCAATGGATGCTTGACTTTAGGATAAAAGCCTTCCATCACTTTCAACACAGGCAAATGCCAAATTGGGGAGCGGATCTGAGTGATCTGAATCTTGATGACATATATTATTATATAAAGCCACAAGAACAAGAACAAAAAAAATGGGAAGATGTTCCTGATAACATAAAAAACACATTTGATAAATTAGGTATTCCAGAAGCTGAACAAAAATACTTATCTGGAGTTGGTGCTCAATACGAATCAGAAATGGTTTATCATTCCATTCAAGAAGGATTAGAAAAGCAAGGAGTGATCTTTCTCTCAATTGAGAATGGTCTTCGGAATTATCCAGAAATTTTCAAGGATTACTTTTCTAAAGTCGTTCCCATCGGAGATAATAAATTTGCTGCTTTAAATAGTGCTGTATGGTCAGGAGGATCCTTTGTTTATGTTCCTAAAGGTGTAAAAGTCGATCTCCCATTACAGGCTTATTTTAGACTTAATAGTGCGAATATTGGACAATTTGAGCGATCCTTGATCATCGCAGATGAAGGCTCCCAAGTACATTATGTAGAAGGTTGTACCGCACCGCTATATTCGACGAATTCATTTCATAGCGGCGTGATTGAAATTATCGTGAAGAAGGATGCACGCGTTCGATACACAACCATTCAAAACTGGTCAACAAATGTTTACAACCTTGTAACACAACGTGCCCATGTCTATGAAGGTGGAACAATGGAGTGGGTGGATGCAAATCTTGGCTCAAAGGTAACTATGAAGTATCCTTCATGTTATTTACTTGGACCAGGCGCTAAAGGTGAAATGCTTTCTGTTGCTTTTGCTGGTCCAAATCAACATCAGGATGCTGGGGGCAAAATGGTTCATTTTGCTAAAGATACTAGCAGTAAAATAACATCAAAATCCATATCTAGAGTAAATGGTAGATCTTCCTATCGAGGGTTGGTAAAGGTGTATAAAGATGCATCTAATGTTAAATCTAATGTCGTTTGTGATGCTTTATTGCTTGATGAGAAATCGCGATCGGATACATATCCTTACATAGAAGTGGACAATGACACTGTTGCGATAGGTCATGAAGCTTCTGTTAGCAAAATTGGCGAAGAGCAATTGTTCTATCTCCAGAGTCGAGGATTAAGCACAGAGGATGCAACGACAATGATTGTTTCTGGTTTTATCGAACCTCTTGTTAAAGAACTACCAATGGAATATGCAGTCGAAATGAATCGACTGATTCAGCTCCAAATGGTCGGGACTGTAGGTTAAGAGGTAACTACTTATTATGGAAAACAATAATTCTCGGAAGAAAATTACTCTTCGACAGCGCCCGATGATTACTAATAAAGATTTTTCTTTCGCAGATTTAAAGTATATTGAAGAACCGAATGACTTCTTATCCAATTATCGTTATAGCGCATATCAGGTTTATAAGTCAACTCCTTTTCCAACGAGGCAGGATGAAGCATGGCGCAGAACAGATATCCGATCTCTTGATGTTGAAGATTTTTCAATTATTCCAAAAAAGAAGACTCAAAACATTGAGAAAAAAGCATTGACTTCGTTGCCTAACAGTCAAGAAAAATTAAGTGGAGAGGTGAAAGTTAATCCAAAAAAGATTCATATCTCTCTTACTGATGAGGCACAAAGCAAAGGTATTATTTGTGTTGATTTTAAGACAGCCGCGAAAAATCATCCAGAAATTTTAAAAAAAGTGTTGGGGAAGGTTGTAACTCCCACTGATGGAAAATTCGCAGCATTGGTATCTGCTTTTTCGTCTAACGGGATCTTATTGTATGTTCCAAAAGATGTCGTAATAAATTTTCCGTTCAAAATTCAATTCAGTGGCTCGTTTAAAGATTTAGCGATTTTGTCTCATTTTGTTATTTGGATAGAAGAATACTCATACATTTCTACAGTTTTTGAATATTCTTCAAAATCCATGCCATTATCTGAAAAGAGTTTTCATGCAGGGATTACAGAACTTCATATTGGCGAGAATGCAAATTTAAATCTAGTCGAGATTCAAGATTGGGGAGAAAATGTTTGGTGCTTCATGCACGAAAAAGCAAAGATCCAAAAAAATGGCAAGCTAGATTGGTTCTACTCAGTCACAGGGAGTCACTTAACCAAAGGATTCATTAACGTCGATTTAATGGAATCAGGCGCAGAAGCAAATTTGTCAGGTTTATATTTTACGGATCACAATCAACATATTGACCTTGACACACAACAAAATCACTTAGCGCCAGCTACATCCAGTAATCTTTTATACAAAGGCGTGATAACAGGGAATAGCAAAGCTATTTGGCAAGGAATGATATTTGTTTCACCAAATGCGATCAAGACTGATGGATATCAATCAAATCGTAATTTATTGTTAAGTGAGACCGCATCAGTAAATTCCATTCCTGGGCTCGAAATTCTTGCAGATGACGTAAAATGTTCTCATGGTGCAACAGTAAGTAGAATAGAAGAAACTGAGATGTTTTACATGCAAAGCAGAGGGATTCCACAAAAAGAAGCAGAAAGGTTGATTGTTAAAGGATTTTTAGATTCCTTGATAAATGATATTCCTGTGGAACAAACAGGAGCACAAATAAGTAGAATTATTGAAAAAAAACAAAATCTTTCAAAAATCAATTGTTAGAATAGATAGAAAAATAAACTTATTTCTGCTAAAATAAGTTGAACAATTTTTACTAAGGATGAAATATGACACCTGGATTATACATGCGGCCTCCTGATGAGGAAAGAAAATTTGAAGTCGGTGACCACGTTGAAGTGAATTGTGATCATGAAAAAAATAGTCAGAGAATACGTGGTTGGTTGAAGGGGACAGTCGTTCAGGTTGACAATAAAATGGTTGCTGTTCAATTTCGCACAAATGTATACCTCACTGATGGATGGATGGTTCCGGATCACATTTTGTGGTTTCCCTATGACTCGGCGCATATCCGTTCAACAAAAAGATTAACAATACGTCAAAATAATTATTAAAAACTGTATGTAGTTTATAAGTAAATTTTTACACCCAGTAACAAGTATATTAAATAAAAAGAAGTCGGATTTTGTACCGACTACTTCTTATTTAATATTTATTGCTTCCGGTTTATTGGCTTGCCGAAAATAACATCGAAAGGAAATCTGAGGGAACTTCAGGTGTGTTTGGAACTAACTCTTCCCATCCCTCAACTTTTTTAATGACATCCGACTTAGCTTCTCTTAAACCTAATAACCACTTATCAAAATTACTTTCTTTAAGGGTTTGAAATTGGTTTGAGTCTAAATCAATGGGACCTTTAGCAATCAACTGAATTACATGCCAACCGTAAGACGTTTGAATTGGCTCAGTAAGTTGACCAACGTCTTCTAAGGCAAAGGCAGCTTTTTCAAATGATTCTTCCATCTGGCCAACACCAAACCACCCTAAGTCTTCCATCGTCACAGAGTCAGGTGTTTCGTTGTTTTCTGTAGCTACTAATGAAGCCCAATCCTCACCATTATCTAAACGTTCACGAATTTCTATTGCCTTTTCTTCAGAGTCCACTAGTATATGTCTAGCCCATACCTGATCTTCTACTGGTTCTAAATCAGCAGTGATGGCTGCTAACATTTTTTCACGCAACAACTGATTTCTAAAAATGTCTCTTAATTCTTCTTTTGACAAATTGACTGTTCCAAGACTATCCAAATAGCTGCTTATAGCTTTTGAATAACCTTGGGTAGTATAAGGCGTTGGTGTTGGCGTGATAGTTACAGTAGGCTCTGGTGTGGCTGTGCCTGACATTTGGGTTTCATTGCTTCCCTTTGTTTCAGCAACGCTTGGTTCTTGTGTTGGTGCATTAGTAGGAACTAATGTAGCTGTATTTGTAGGTTCCCAGCCTTGGGGAGTATTCGTTGCGGTTGCAGTTGCAGTTGGAGTATCTGTATACGCTAATAAGGTCAATTGCTTATCGGATAATGTTGGTGTTGAAGGCGCAGTTGATGTAATCGTAGGCGTATTAGTTCCATTGGGGAAAAATTCAAAAGCTATTTGCATCGCTTTATCAATTTCTTCTTCACTTACAGTAATGCCTAATTTTTCCGCTTCCTCTGAAATGAGATGCTCATCAATCATAGAATCGAGCACTCTTTCACCGACCGAAGTGGGATCAAACAATTCTGTTATCATATTTTGTGCAGCAGTGAGGTAACTAGATCCATAACTACCAAACATTTGAGAGTATTGATAGTATGTGTAAGCTTGATTGATTGTATTAACCCTTGCATATTTGACTTTGGTCTTATAATCACCAGCTTTTATGACATAGTTATCAACATATGCAACAGATTTATTTGGTTTAACCAAATAGGTGTCAACCAATGCATATATTAGCAGACCAAGGATCACAGCTAAAATAGCACCCGTAACAATTAGGATGATTCGTGTTTGCCTTTGTTCACGTTGACTACGAGCAATGTGCTTTTTAGATACTGTTTTTGGGGTATCGATTTTTTTTGCCATAATTTCCTTTTTGCGAAAAAATTAATTATCTCCCCAGGTCTCTCCATCAAACGCAAGTAAACCAATGTGACGAGCATTTTTAACTGCCTTAGCAACTTCTCTTTGATGTTTTGCACATGTGCCAGTCTGGCGGCGAGGTCGGATCTTACCTGTCTCGTTCACAAAACGAGTTAGTAACTCGATATTTTTAAAATCAATTGAAATGCTTTTATCAGTACAAAATTGGCAAAACTTAGGTTTTGTCACAAAACGTCGGTTGGTGTTATTTCTATAATCTGTCATGATTTGACTCCATTTTTTTTAAATTTCTTCTGAAACCTCATTGATATTTTCTTCAAAATTAGGTTCCTGAATTTGTTGACTAAGAAAGATAACTTCGTTGGCAATAATTTCAATAGATCTTTTTTTATTACCGTCTTTATCATCCCATTGATGTGATTGAAGCCTGCCTTCTATGTAAACTTGATTTCCTTTTTTTAATGATGATTTACAAACTTCAGCCAGACTTCCCCAAACTACAATTGTGAACCATTCTGTCTCAGTCCGTTTTTCATTATCAAGAGTCGTCCAAGTTCGTGTGGTTCCCAAAGGAAAGGATGTCACAGGACGTCCTGAGGGTGAAAACCGCATTTCGGGATCACGACCAAGAAAGCCTATAACTATGACCTTGTTAAGTCCCTGAGACATATTGGTATTTGTAATTCCTTAACCTACTTTTTTAATTATGAATCTAAGTATCTGCTCAATATATTTTAAGCTTCGTCTTAGTTCAGTATCCACTGATGGATCAAGCAAGTAATTAGCCAATACATAGAAACCTTCATTCATCTTCCGAATAGGATAAGCGATTCTACGCTTTCCCCATCTTTCCGATTTTTTGACTTCTCCATTATTTGCCTTTATCAGATCGTTGACGCGATCAATAACGGCACTAAGCGCTGCTTCGTCCAAGTCAGCTTGTACAATATAAACTAATTCATATTCATTCATTTGAGGCTCCTTTCCTCGGGTTTGCTCCTAGACATTATCGTTGATAAGCCAGAAGTGGAAAGTAAACCATGTCTACCATGGTTTAAATCGGTGGTTAGTTTACCATAGCTATAATTTAATTGAAAGGGTTAAATCATATTTAAAATTAGTTTTGGTCATTGACCCGACAGTAAATTACTTCCTCTTTTTAGATTTATCAATAAACAAGTTATTTAATACAAGAGTCACTAAACTAATAATGATTGAGCCTAAAATTGCTGACCAGAGATTTTCAACAATAAAGGTTACATTGAACCAATTTATTGAGAGCCAAGATGCAAGTAGCAACATTGAACCATTAATAATAAAGGTGAATAAACCTAGAGATAATATGATTAATCCGCAAGACAAGAATTTCAGTATCGGTTTAATAGTGGAATTGAGGATAGATAAAATTAGAGCTACAACAGCAAAAACAACCCATCCATTACCTCCAATACGGATGCCGGGAATTAGCAAGTCAGCGATGTAAATAGCAAACATGGTTATTATGAATCGAATTAAATGTTTCATTTTTACTCCTTTACCTTAACCGTATTTTTCCATAAATTTTTTTATTGAACAATAGAAAATATAGGGTATGTAGAAGTTTGCAAATATTTGAGAGGGTTAAGATGATAGGTTTTCTGATATTGAGTGGAAATGCCCCTGGCAGGACTCGAACCTGCAACCATCGGATTAGAAGTCCGGTGCTCTA
>CAZJLN010000079.1:9402-9738 GCA_964546745.1 uncultured Anaerolineaceae bacterium | reverse complement strand
AAGATCTCAGATGGCGCTTGTGTGGGAGAAATTGGAAATGGCTTACAGGCAGGCAGGAGTGCCGCAAGAAAAAATAAGAAAATGACGCCTTTCTCCAGCTTACCTTGCATAATTAACAATCAACACGATCACAGCCAGCGCAGCGCAATAGATTGAGAATATTTTTAAGGGCTTTTGACTGAGAAAGCGCATCAGCCATGCAATCGCAAAGTATCCCAAAACCCCGGAAACGACAAAACCAATCACCATTTGCGGCAAAAAACTGGAAAGGTTCGGCAGCTTAACCAGATCAATGCCTGCCTTTAAATCACCGTCACGAATAGGAACAATCTTCAT
>CAZJLN010000079.1:0-9392 GCA_964546745.1 uncultured Anaerolineaceae bacterium | reverse complement strand
TGCCTGCCTTCAATCCTGCAGCCAGCATGATGGGAATAGACATCAGGAAGGAAAACCTAGCGCTTGGTTTACGTTCTAGCTGCCTGAACAAACCACCCGAGATGGTAGATCCAGATCGTGAAATGCCCGGAAATACAGCAAAAGCCTGGAACAATCCCATCACCAAGGCATCTATAAAGTTCATCTGCTCTTGCGATCGGGTCTTTTTACCAAAATATTCTGCAATGATCATTAAGATCGCTGTGATTAAAAGCATGATTGCAATCAACACAGGCTTGCCAAAGGCTGCTTCAATCTGATCATTAAAAAGCAAGCCAACAATCCCGGCTGGGATGGTTGCCATAATGATCATCCATGCCAATCGGCTATTTGTTTCCTTGAAGGGTGTCTTTTGCTTAATCCCAAAAAAGAAAGCCTTGATGATTTCCATCAGGTCTTTCCAGAAATAGAGGATCACTGCCACCAATGTGCCTAATTGAACTAAGACATCAAAGATGAATGCCTGTTGTGGGTCAAGCTGCCATTTGAGCAGGAATGGCACTAAAACAAGGTGCGCTGAAGATGAGATGGGTAGAAATTCAGTGAGTCCTTGTATGATGCCTAGGATGATAGCTTGAATGATGTTCATGACTGAGTCTCCTGTGATGATTTGTGATGTTTTGCATCCGAATAATTCATTTGAAAATCCTGGTAGAATCCCTCAAATTGCCCCCCAGCAATGGCTTCTTGCATTTCGGCTGTCAATTGAAGTAATGTATGGATGTTGTGGATCGAAAGCAATGTTGAAGCCAGCATCTCTTTAGCTTGGATCAGGTGCCTTAGATAGGCTCTAGAAAAATTATGGCAGGTATAACAACCACAGTTGGCATCCACAGGTTTTTCATCTTCCGCAAATTTAGCATTCAATAAATTCATCCGGCCATAACGATTCATGGCAGTGTTGTGCCTCGCCAATCGCGTAGGCAAAACGCAGTCAAAAATATCAATCCCCCGCCTAACCCCTTCCACCAAATCCTCCGGTGTCCCTACGCCCATCAAATATCTTGGCTTATCGTTTGGCAGCACCTCGTTCACCACTTCGATCGTGCGGACCATATCTTGCTTGCTCTCCCCAACTGACAATCCCCCAATCGCATGCCCTGGAAATCCCATTTCAGAAATCACCTTTGCCGATTGAATGCGCAGATCTTCAAAAATCCCCCCTTGAACGATGCCAAAAAGTGCCTGGTCCTGCCGGGTCTTTGCTTTTAAGCAGCGTTCTGCCCGCTCCCAGGTTTTCTTGGATCCCAATGGAGCTTTCCGGTGTCAATCGTTTCATCGATCCATCAATGTGGCTCTTGAAGGTCACGCCATCCTCATCAACTTTTCGCATCTCTGAAAGAGAAAATACCTGGAAGCCACCCGAATCAGTCAGGATCGGTTTGTCCCAATGCATAAAGGCGTGCAATCCGCCCAACTTTGCAATTAATTGATCTCCAGGTCGCAGAAAGAGATGATAGGTATTTGCCAAAATGAGCTGGGCTTCCAAAGCTTCTAGCTGAGCCGGTGTAACAGCTTTAACCGTTGCCTGCGTCCCTACTGGCGCGAAAATGGGGGTCTGAATGTCCCCATGCGGGGTACGAAAAGTACCCATGCGTGCTTGATGATCGGTTGCCTTAAGAAGGAATTCAAACATGCTGGCTATTATACCTGTTGAATAGAAAATATTAAGAGATCAGCGTTCCTAAAGCTTCCCCTGATATTGCGCGATAGAGATCTTCTGGATTGCAAGCAGAAAAAATTCTCACCTGTAACCCAGGAATTTGGTTGACGAGTTGGCACATTAAATTGACTTTGGATTGCATACCGCCGGTTACGTCCACACTGGCAGATGGAAGCAATGTCTCACGCACTTCCATATTGCATGACGAAAGTTGCTTAACCAACTGGCTGCAGGTTGGGTAATCAGCCCAAACACCCGCTTCAATCCCTGCCAGCAGGATGTGGCTTGGTTGAAGGACAGTCGCCAGGTGGAAAAACAGATCTTCAGTGGAGAGGATCGTTCCACCTATAACTGAATCAAACACGACATCCCCGTACAAAAGTGGGATCATCCCATCGGCTAATGCAGCTTGGATGGTTTCAGTGTGCCAAGATTTGATCTGGTGCGCTTCTGTGATGATCATCGCCGAGGGAGGAAAACTGATAACCGGAACGCCTGCGTCTAGTAAGGCATCCAGCATGATCGTGTGTAGCTTTCGGGCGGATTGCCAGGTTTGGTGAAACCCTTGCCATTGGATGGGTGTAAAAACGCCTTCCCGGGTGTTGTGCCGTTTGGCTGCCATGTGCCCAAAGGATCCAGAGCCATGCCCGAGAACCAACCTGGTAGATGGGGACTCTTCCAAAGCTTGTTGAATTTTCTCTGCTAATGCATGGATTAGATCCAATCTGGGCGTCTCTGGCAGGTCTTTATGTGTGATGAGCGATCCGCCTAATTTCAAAAAAACCAGCTTGTTGTCCAAATGATCACGCATGCCTATCACCACCAATGGAAGTGTGGTAAACCCCAACAGCTCCCGCATGCCTTAATTCGCTTTCCACAGAATCGGAAATCTCTTCATTAACCAAAGCAACGATATTTCCGCCCAAGCCTGCTCCAGTTAGCTTCGCGCCGAATGCGCCAGCCTGTCGTGCTGTAAGGATTAACGAATCCAGTTTTGGCGTGCTCAGTCCCAAGTTCGTCAGTAAATAGTGATTGGCATTCATCAGATGTCCAATTGTCCACAGGTCGCCTTTGATGATGGCTTGCAAAGTCCACTCGACGATTTCTTTAATTTGCGTGAATTTAGCTTCAGTTTCCTCAGATCGGTTTTCCCACGCTTGTCTCACTAAGCTGACTGCTTCAGCTGTTTGGCGGGTTTCGCCTGAATCGGCGATCAAGAAGAACAGTTTCTTAGAGGCGTCAATCAACTGCACATCTTTCCCCTTGACAAAGTAAATGGGCTGTTCATATGCGATTACGGCGTTATCGATTCCGGAGGGATGACCATGCGTTACTTTTTCAACTTCATAAGCCAATTTCGATATTTCTTCAGGCTTGAGTGAACCTCCAAGGAAGCTTGAGAATGCCCTGATCAACGCCACGGCGATCGAAGCACTCGAGCCCAATCCAGATCCGATCGGGATAGGGGAGGTGAGGCTGATTTTGCACGCAGGTGCCCGTGATATCCCAAGCTGGGTCAAGACTTGCTGCAAAGCAACTGAAATCGGATGATCGACAGGCAATTCCTCTAAGGTCGAGTTGAGGGCAATGTCCGCCGCAGAAATTTGAACGCTTCCTGGTCTTGCCATAGGCAGGGCTTGTACTGTCGCTTTAGATCGAAGGTCAAAAACGGGCATAGCAATCGCCGGGACACCATACACAACGGCATGTTCCCCTACCAGGATAGTTTTTGCAGGGGCATAAGCGTAAATAGCAGGCATATTGTTTCCTTATTTAATAACGTAGAGGATGATAACAATGGCGATCGCCCAGAGGGCTAGGGTGATTTGGATATGACGATCTGTTAACAAAACCTCTTCAGGTGCTCCGCCAACTTCTTTTGTCTGCAGAAGATACAAATAACGCAGCAATCCATAAAGTACAAAGGGGATGGTAAACATCATGGCATGGCTTTGCGGTGTGACTGAAGCTGAAAAGGTGTAAAGGCAGTAAGCCATCAATGTTACACTGACGACGATGATAATCAATTGGTCTAACAATGGTAGTGTATAACCATGCAGCACTTTTCTATGAGATGAAGCTTCTTCATCCAATAAAACCAATTCAGATCGTCTTTTGCCAAAGCCTAAGAACAGCGCCAGCAAGGAGGTTAGAACGAACAACCATGGGGAGGGATAAGTGACGCTGATGACCAGAATGCCCGCGGTCACCCGCAAAACAAACCCGGTGGCAATCGTCATCACGTCAATTAGAGTGATTTGCTTGAGATACTTGGAGTAAATGATCATCAACACAAAATAAACAGCACATACAATGCCAAAACCCAGATCTAAGGCAAACGCAAGAGGAAAGGTGATCAGTGCAATGATGAGTACGCTAAAACCTGCGATCTTTGGCGAGAGCTTTCCTGAGGCAATCGGTCTCTCCTTTTTTAAGGGATGGTTTTGATCAGATTTCAGATCCAGCAGGTCATTGATAATATAGGTGATCCCCGACACCAGGCAAAAAAGAAGGGTTGCTGCAAGTACGCGCAAGAACGCTGACCCATTAAAAAGCTGACCATCAAAAACAAGTCCAGCAAACAGGACCAGGTTCTTCGTCCACTGTTTCGGTCGCATCGTTTTCAAGATCATTTTTAACATTTAATTATCTTATCATATTCTTTACAGGCTCATATATCGACAAACCGATAGTCCAATAATTTGACCACGAGAATCCCGTAGGGACGCAAAGCGACGAGCGACCTTAACATCCCAGCATTATCGGGACAAGTCGCCCTCCGATTGCAAAGCATCCCCTTGGGATTGGGAGTGAAGAATTTGCCGCTCCGAGTCCCTTGTGGATGAAATCCTGCAACGACTTTCTCCTTAAGCCATGTTAAAATTACCCTATGCAAAAAATCCGCATTGACCTCCTCCTGGTCGAAAAGAACTTAGTGGAAAGCCGGGCAAAAGCCCAAGCACTGATAATGGCAGGACAGGTTCGTGTGGATGGTCAACTGATCATAAAACCCTCAGACAAGGTCCTTCCATCTGCTTCAATTCTTATAACACAAGAAGATGCCTACATATCACGCGGAGGGCACAAGCTTGAAGCCGCAATAAATGCCTTTTCAATTGACGTGAGCGGATTTACCTGTGCCGATGTCGGTGCCTCCACCGGGGGCTTCACCGATTGCCTCCTTCAACGGGGTGCGGTTAAAGTCTACGCCATCGATGTGGGCTATGGCGTGTTACATTGGAAATTAAGGCAAGATCCTCGCTTCCTCAAATCCTTACCTGAACCTGTTCAATTTGTGACCATCGATGCCTCTTTTATCTCATTATCATACTTACTACCTGGTATCAAAAACTGGTTTGGGGATCAGAAGTGTCAGGTGGTTGCACTGATCAAACCCCAATTTGAAGCCGGCAGGGAACAGGCAAGACTGCATGCAGGTGTGATTAAGGATGCAGAGGTGCACAAGGAAGTTCTGGAGCGTGTTCTATCAGAGGCAGAAGCTTTTGGGTATGCTGTTAAAGGGCTGATCGCCTCGCCGATCAAAGGACCAAAAGGCAATATCGAATTTTTGGTAGATCTAATAACAGGTCCTCTTGAAGAAAAGATGGATCATGCCTTGCTTATCTCCACCGCGCTTGCAGGTGTTCCTGAATAAACAAATCGATTATACTCAGTGACGTTTACGGAGTGCGCAAAGCAATGGAAAAGATTAGAAATTTTTGCATTATTGCCCATGTTGATCATGGAAAATCCACCCTCGCAGATCGGATGCTGCAGCTGACTGGTACAATCTCCGATCGAGATATGACCGAACAGGTCCTCGACAGCATGGATTTGGAACGCGAGAAAGGCGTCACCATTAAAGCTTCTGCTGTGCGGATGGATTACAAAGCTAAAGATGGCAATCATTATGAATTTAACTTGATTGATACCCCCGGGCATGTAGACTTCAATTATGAGGTCAGCCGCGCGCTCTATGCTTGTGAAGGCGCACTTTTGGTTGTCGATGCCACCCAGGGCATTGAAGCCCAAACGCTCGCAAATCTTTACCTGGCTTTAGAAGCCAATTTGGTGATCATTCCAGTCATTAACAAAATTGACCTGCAATCTGCCATGGTGGATGAGGTAAAAAAGGATATTTCTCAACTCCTTGGTACCCCTGAGGATGAAATCATCGCGATCTCTGCCAAAACAGGATTAAATGTTGAACAGGTCCTTGAAGCCATTGTGACCAGAATTGCTCCACCAGAACGCAATCTAGATAAACCCATGCGGGCACTGATTTTCGATTCTCATTATGATTCTTATAAAGGCGTGATTGCCTATGTCCGTGTTTTTGATGGTCATGTAACCTCCCAAGACAAACTCATGATGATGGCAAATGGGATCAAAGTTCAGCCTGTAGAAATAGGCTTCTTCTCACCGATGATGACACCCACTAGCCGGCTAGAAGCAGGTGATGTGGGTTATGTTGCCACCGGTTTAAAAACCATTTCGGAATGTCGTGTCGGGGATACGATCACACTCGCAGTAAATCCGGCTGAAAAAGCCCTTCCCGGATACCGCCAGGCAAAGCCGATGGTTTTTGCAGGGGTTTACCCAACCGAGGGTGAGGATTTTGGCAATCTCAAAGATGCTTTAGAAAAGTTACAGTTAAATGATGCCTCTTTGGTGTATGAACCTGAAACCTCCGAAGCGCTCAATTTTGGTTTTCGCTGTGGTTTTTTGGGGCTATTCCATATGGAAATAATCCAGGAGCGCATTGAGCGCGAACACAACTTGGATGTGGTCTTCACTGCACCTTCGGTGGAATATCAGGTTAAACTAATCACAGGGGAAACAATTGTCATCGACTCGCCTGCCGACCTGCCAGATGAAAGCACGATTGAAGAGATCCTCGAACCATGGATGCAGTTGATTATTTTTACCCCGACCGAGTATTATGGTCCAGTCATGGAACTCGTAAAACGTAAACGCGGGATATTCATCGATCAGGAATATCCATCCACAAACAGGGTGCAGCTGACCTTTGAAATTCCGTTATCCGAGGTGATCATTGACTTCTTTGACCTCCTAAAGTCAGGTACGCGTGGTTATGCTTCTATGGACTATCACTTCCTCGAATATCGCTCTGGTCACTTGGTGAAGCTTGAGATCCTTCTCAACAATGAAACTGTTGATGCCCTAACCGCCATTGTTCATAAGGAAGATGCCTATCATAAAGGACAAGCCTTGGTCAGTAAACTAAAGGAGATCATCCCCAGACAATTATTTGTCATCCCGATTCAAGCATACGCTGAGGGTCGGGTGATCTCGCGTGCCAACGTTAAAGCCCTGCGAAAAGATGTATTAGCCAAGTGCTATGGTGGGGATATCACGCGCAAAAAGAAATTGCTGGAAAAACAAAAGCGCGGTAAAAAACGCATGAAAATGGTGGGCAGTGTTGAAATTCCCCAAGAAGCCTTCATGGCAATTCTAAAATTGGAGGATTAATGACTTCTAAGGAAGTCAATCCACTGATCGATAGGGGGGTTCGTATCTTCATTCCACTCCTGATCAGCGGACTAGCCGTCTGGTTAGTTCTGAGAAATATTGATTTTGAGTCTCTAACCTTAGCCTTCAAATCTATTTCCTTGGGTCTCCTATTCTGGTGTGTAGTCACGTTTTTGATAGGGCTTCTTTTGAGGGTATGGTCATGGCATCTGATCTTAAAAAGACAATTTCCATTTAGACGCGTCTTTTTTGTGATGAATGCGGGTTACCTCCTCAATAATGTGCTGCCATTTCGAATGGGTGAGTTAGGTCGCGCCTTTTTGTTAGGAACTGGGCAAAACGGCAGCCCAGGCAAACTGGAAGTGCTTTCTAGCGTCTTTGTAGAACGTATTTATGATATTTTTCTGGCTTGCGTCTTTTTCTTAAGCTGCTTACCCTGGGTAGTGAATGGTGGCAGTGCAGCGGTGCTTGCCTTCATCATGTTGGTTTTGGTCTTACTGGCATTTCTTTTGGTGGTGATCGCATCGAAGCGGCAAGTTAGTATTCTCGACTGGATGGATCGTAGGAAGGATAATAAATGGCTGATTTGGATTAAACCTAAACTGATCTCTCTTCTAAATGGCTTTTCGGTATTAACCAATGGGAGATTGTTTCTAGCGAGTTTCAGTATCATGGCGTTTAGCTGGGTGCTCTCTATGGTCCAGCAAACGCCTTTGCGAATGACCTTGATGCCAAATGGCGAATGGTGGTGTGTGATTTTTGTGGTTGCTTCAGGTGCTTTCGGGGGAGCGCTTCCTTCCGCCCCAGCCTCTTTGGGAGTCTACGAAGCAGCAGTGGTCGGTGCTTTTTCATTATTGAATGTGGATCAATCCAAAGCCTTGGCTTATGCCCTGATTGTGCATGCCATCCAGTTCTCATTCTCAAGTATTTTTGGCTTGATTGGGTTACTGCTCGAAGGAAAGTCCATCACTGAAATTTATCGCAATGTAAAACGAGCGAAAGTGCAAGAGACCATCCCGTGAAGATTCTGATCAGTCTCACCTATTACACACCGAATAAATCTGGACTGACCGTCTATGCCGAACGGGTAGCTGCTGCCCTAGTAAAATTGGGTCACTCTGTAACCGTCCTCACCTCAAAGCATCTGCCCAATCTTCCACCGGAAGAAATGATTGAGGGTGTCAAAGTGATCAGACTGCCTGTATTCTGCCGCCTTTCAAAAGGGCTGATCATGCCGTCCATCATTTGGCGAGCCTTGAAACAGGTAAAAGAAGCAGATGTGATCAACCTCCATACACCGCAATTTGAAGGTGCTTATTTGGCGATCGTCGCAAGGCTCTTAAGAAAACCACTTGTGGCAACCCACCATAGCGATTTAACTATGCCATCTGGCTGGCTAAACCAATTAGCCGGCAGGGCTGCCAGTCTATCAAATCACCTGATTGCAAAATGCGCCAATTGGCTCGTGCATAACACCCAGGATTTTGCAGAAAACTCTCCCTTTTTAAGGAAGTTCATCCAAAAACTTCAGGTCATACCACCGCCTATTGTGGTGAAGAGCGTCACTGAGGAAGAAATTCAGGCTTTTATCTCAAAACATAATATTAAGGATGATCAGGTGATTATTGGCATGGCTGCCAGGCTAGCAGCGGAAAAAGGGGTCGAATACCTGGTTGAAGCGCTAGGTAAAGTTCGAAAAACAATTCCTTCAGTGCGTGTCCTCTTTGCTGGGGAATACCAGCATGTAATTGGTGAGGAATCTTATAAAGAAAAAATCATGCCAATGATTGAGAAATTGGGCGAATCCTGGACGTTTTTGGGCGTAGATTCTCAAGCGGAGCGGGCTGCTTTTTACCATGTTTGCAGAGTTCTGGTCTTGCCCAGTGTCAATAATACCGAAACTTTCGGCATGGTTCAGGTGGAAGCGCTCAAGTGTGGGACGCCTGTCATCGCTTCGGATCTGCCGGGTGTTCGCCAACCAGTTCTACGATCGGGATTGGGTGAAATTGTTCCACCCAAAAATAGCCAAGCCCTGGCGCAAGCTATCCTTCGAGTTTTGGATCGATATCCTCATAAAGTTGATGCAAAGAACTTTGCGGATCAATTCTCACCAGAAACCATTGCCAAAAACTATGAAGCCCTCTTTGAAAGGTTGGTTTGAATGGATGCAAAAGTGCTGGATGAAATCTTGTGGAAG
>CAZJLN010000078.1:0-9739 GCA_964546745.1 uncultured Anaerolineaceae bacterium | reverse complement strand
AAACGCCATATGTGGGGGTCGACCAATTCCTTCTAAAACCAAAAATATGATAGGCCATTGGATATGGATTTGAGCCTTACTTGCTTATACTGCCTCAATTGTCGCTTGCTTGTTCATTAAAAAACTCCCACATTAATCTTGTTGCGTCTATTTCTTCACTTGTTTTACCCGTTATCCAGGCTGGCAGTGCTTTTCCTCCTGGCCAGGTATGTCCTCCATCAGCAATTGTGTAAAACACTACATTAGCACTCTGTCTGCAACTTTCATACTTGACACCCTTAATATTTTCTGTATTAAATATGATAGATTCATTCAAATCACAGCCATTTATCTGCGCATAATCCTCTACAAATTGTGCTATATTCGGGAATGGCCAGGAAAATCGCTCGGAAGGTCCTCCTTCAAAAGGTACGATCTCGTCCGCCAAACCATGGAAAAAGATTCCAGGTACTCCTCCGCTACATTTCTTAAGGTCCACAAGATATGCCCCTGCCACACCACCAATAGCAGCAATACGTTCAGGAATATCACAAGCAAGCCTAAGTGCCATTCCTGCTCCATTGGAAAGCCCGCTGGCATATATTCGCGTAGGGTCAATTGCATACTCTGTGCTCAGTTTATCTATTAAATCCACAAAGAACTGGACTTCTTGATCTACTGCTCCTGGATTTTCTGTGTCCTGTGCTACCTGCCATCGCTTTGGAAAACCAGTTCCTGAAGGATATACAACAATAAAGCCCTTTTCATCAGCCAGTTTGTTCCACTGACTCACTTCTGCCTGATTCGCTGGCCACTGTGCAAATCCATGGATATTGATGACTAAAGGAATCGCCATGTTAGGATCATAGCTGGCTGGAATATAAAGCAAATACTTTCGGTTTTCATCAGAAGAGCTGATGCGTCCGTTAGTTCGGTCAATAACTGACCAGACAAGTAGACTTACAAGTGCTAAGCTAAAAATTGCACCTAACAAGAAAAACAAAAGCTTAATAACATTTTTCATAAAACCTCTTAATTATTGCAAAAAAAGGATCAATAATACTCAGAGAACATCCCACCGACCGGTTTTTACACAATTATTATATTCAAAAATTTTTAGTCTAAACCATACCAATTTAACTCAGATAAGAACAAGAGACTTTTGGCTTTTAGGAAATCGACCTTTAGATAATTTAATTCAAATCTCTTATGCAGAACAGTGCGTCGACTGAATTTTCCCATCAACACATCCATTGGATTCTATGTTTCGAGGTAAAACCCTATTGATTACTACTAACAAGTAATTCTATTCTATTATATGAGGAACTATTGTTAATTCACCAACGTCATTAAGTCACTTTGATTATGTTAAAATAAAACAATGCAACAACTAACGAAACCTAACGAACAAAAACCAGCTGAGACACCGAATTCAGATACTCAACCTGAATCGACTCAACCAATTCACATATTAGAAGGTTCAGCTTCCACCAAAACCAGAATAAACTCTGCGTCTAATTCTGATTCCAATGAAAGCTTACCTTCGAGTCCAATTCCTGAAACCCTATCTGATTCTACTCAACCTATTCCTATCATTCCCCAACAAAATATTGATGATCAAGTTAACCCAAAAACAGAAATTGACTGGTTTGGTAATATCACAGAATATGATTCCCTGCCTAATGAAGACATTACTTCTCCTCTTGAGACCATACCCTTATCAGAAAACGAACAACCTGAAGATGGATCTATCATTACTGCTCCCACAAATACCTCTACTCCAAGTACTAAGTCTGATTCAACGCAACCCGTAAAAATCACTGGTGATGAGATTCCTACTATTCCACCAACCGATCCTGTACCTGTTCCTCTAAAACCTCTCCCTAAAAAAGCTGAAACTGATACTTCTATCCCTCAACACGACTTACAGGGCACTCGCCTTACTCCTGCAGCATATGAGCAATCTGCAAAGCTCTCAGTACCTGATGTCAAATCACCGATAGAAACAAAAGCATTTAAGAAGACGCAGAAAAAAAGTTCAAAAGGTAAGGGCTGCTCTCTTAAGTTATTTCTATATTTATTATTTTCTGGAATCTTTCTCTTTACACTCGCCGTATCTATTGCTGTCTTTCAATATTTTCGTATTGCCTCGACTCTTCCTAATGTTAATGAATTACGGGAGCGTTCATCCAAATTCGAAACCACTCGAATTCTAGATCGTAACGGAAATGTTCTCTACGAAATCATAGATCCAAATGCCGGTAAACGAACTTATGTTCCAATTCAGAACATCTCTCCCTATCTTATTGCAGCAACAATTGCTGTAGAAGATAAGGAATTTTATAATCATCCCGGTTTTGATCTAATTGCATTGTTGCGAGCTTTATATCAAAACTATACTTCAGGGGAAATTGTTTCAGGAGCTTCAACCATCACTCAACAACTAGCACGAATGCTGCTTCTTCCTGAAGAACGATATGAGCAGTCTTATGCTCGAAAGGCGCGAGAAATCATTCTTGCTGCTGAAATCGAACGAAGGTATACAAAAGATGAAATACTTGAGCTTTACTTGAACGAAATTTTCTACGGAAATCTCTCTTATGGTGTTCAGGCTGCGGCAGATACATATTTCCACACAAGCGCTGAAAAACTTACATTTACACAAGCATCCTTTCTTGCCGGTCTACCTCAGTCGTCAATATATGACATTTTTAATAACCGCGAAGGTACACTAGCCCGTCATAAAGCAGTGCTTGTCCTTATGTATGAAATGAGCCGAGAAAAAAACTGCATAAAAGTTAGCAATAGCCCTGAACCTATTTGTGTTGACGCTATCACCGCACTTGATGCTTCTACAGAAATTGAAGCTTATAACTTTACGACTCCCACATTTTCCATGACTCACCCACATTGGGTCGTATATATTCAATCACTCCTTGAAGATCAATTTGATCCTCAAACGATTTATCGTTCTGGGTTTACTATCCAAACCACTCTTGATCCATTGGTCCAGTCCCAAGCGGAAATCAGTGTGACCAAACAGCTTGAACAACTCAAAGCAAATAACGCAACTAACGCTGCTGTCATTGTTATTCAACCTCAAACTGGAGAAGTTTTAGCGATGGTTGGTTCTGCAGACTTCTATGATGAAAGTATCAGTGGACAAGTCAATATGGCTCTCACACAGACGCGCCAACCGGGATCTGCCATAAAACCTATTACTTTCCTCGCTGCACTTGAACAGGGTTATACTGCCTCAACTGTCCTCTGGGATGTGCCCACTAGTTTCCCTCCTTCCGGAAAACCAGAAGATCCTTCTGAACCTTACAAACCTGTTAATTATGATGGAAAATTCCATGGACCTACTACATTACGTATTGCTCTTGCTAATTCCTACAACATACCTGCGGTCAAAGCTCTACAATACATTGGAATCTACGACAACCCAGATACTCCCACTCCAGAAGGTCTTATCCAAATGGCGCAAAGACTGGGAATCACTAGTCTAACTCGGCAAGATTATGGACTTTCGCTTACACTTGGCGGGGGTGAAATTAGTTTGATCGAACTCACTGGTGCATATTCAATTCTAGCAAACCAGGGACGAAGAGTTCCCCCGATTGCGATCTTACAAATTACAGATTTTTCTGGAAATCTTGTTTACCAATATCAGCCACCTGAAGGGGATCAGATCATTCGTCCAGAACATGCATTCATCCTCTCGGACATTCTTTCTGATAATAATGCTCGTACCCCAGCCTTTGGAGCTAACTCTATCCTCAATCTTCCTTTCCCTGCTGCAGTAAAAACTGGTACAACTAACGATTACCGTGATAATTGGACAATTGGATATACCCCCGACCTTGCAGTTGGTGTCTGGGTAGGTAATGCAGATTACACTCCAATGAAGGACACCACCGGTGTCACTGGAGCGGCTCCTATCTGGTCCGATATCATGCAAACCCTTATTCCCAATCTCACCGGAAACAATCCCGGATCGTTTACTCCGCCTGCAGGAATTGTCCAACAAATGATCTGCGCCCTTTCAGGTACACAACCTTCACAATATTGTCCTCAACAAACCATCGAAATCTATGCTAGCGATCAACTTCCCTTACCCCCTAAAGAAGATTTTTGGACAGAAGTTGAAATTGATACTTGGACAGGTCTTGTTGCTTCAAATGACTGTTCTGATTTTAAAGAGAAAAATTTTGTTGCTAATATCAAAGATCCCAGCGCAATAAAATGGTTAACAGAATCCGAACCTGGTAAGAATTGGCTTAGTCAAAATGGTTTTGATGATCCCGTTACATTTATCCCATCACGAGAGTGTACTCTCAGTGATTCCCGTGCCCGAATTGAACTCAATAACATTACAGAAAATCAAAGTATTAAAATTTCACCCCTTGATCTTATTGGGATTATTGATGCTACTTCGAACTTTAAGGAATATCGACTAGATTACAGCCGCCCAGACAACCCTGAAGAATGGACTGTTCTCCTAGACCATGAAACTAGACCCATATCCTCAAGTGCAAAATTTTATGAGTGGGACCTTTCTGAACTAGAAGAAGGTTCATTATCCTTGCGTATCACTTTATTTAGCACTATAGACACTCAGGCAGAAAAGATATTTGCTCTTCAAATTGCAGTTCCAACACCAACACCTACCTCGACCCCCACCTCGACCCCCACTCAAACATCTACCAAGACTTTTACATCTACTCCAACACTAACACAAACGTCAACTCAAACTCGAACCTCAACGTCAACGCAAACACCTACTCCATCTCAAACCCCAACTGATGTACCAACTCAAATCCCAACTCAGACCCCAACCCCCACTCCGACAGAATGGCTTGATCCAACCCTAACACAGAATCCCACTGAAACTTCTGTCACCCCAGGAATTATCATCGGACCTGGTGCAGAGCTAACCCCTACACCTTAAAAGAGTGCTAATTGCGCTGCTTCAAACTCGGGTGGATCCTCCTTCAATAGTTCCTCGAAAAACTCCCATGTTAATAGAGGATGCTCTGCTATTGTCCTCAATTGTCGGTACTTTACAAATCGCCAGTTATCTCTTAAAGCTGCTGCCAGATGTGCATCTCGTCTCAGTTTAAAAGCAAGCAAGTTAGCACGACTTCCCGGATAAACGAACACCCGTCGTTTATCTTTCTTCGTGAATTGATCATACGCAAACCGACTGATAACCGCGTCAGTCACAATATAGAATTTATATTCTTGTTCTTTATTTGCCTTGTTTATTAATGAGACAATGAAGCCTTCTATTAATTGCGATACATAGTTTCTATGCAGTAAATTCTCAGAATTTTTAATACCAAGGGTTTCTATATCTCTTTTCTCTGGTTTCCACACTTTCATTGTGCATTTTATCTTACTGCAAATTATCTCCAAATCCTTGATTAGTTGATGTACATCCTCATTACGTGCTGATTCAGACTCTCCTTCTCGTAACCTCCATACTTTCCCTTCATCATCAACTGCGTTTGCATACGCCTGGATACATGTCGATATTACCTCATCCTCTGGCGTCATCAATCCCGGGCAAGCTTGATAAATTACGGCTCGGATATCCTTGAACTCAACATCTATATGATCATTTAAATACTTATAAACCTCTAACTCGACCTTGTCAGTCAAAGGCATAAGAGGCGGCAATACATCTTTTAGCCAATACATACCCGTATCTACTGATACCGGACCGCCTCCAAATCTTTCTATAAAATTCTCATCAGAAAGTACTGAGTTTATTGCTTTTGTCACTTCGTAGATTAATAATTCATTTTCATCATTATTTGATATTTGTAAAATTCCATCTTCATGTAAACGGTTTAAAGCTGCTGCATGTAAAAATTGATAAGAGGTTGGTTCTCCTCGCCAGGTTAAAATTTTTCGGACAGCTTCCCGAATTTTTTCCTCGCGTCTATCAAATTGTCCTACTATTCTTCTCCCAATTTTTGCCTTCCAGATTAACTGTGCCACTTCGCAATCTCCCGAAAGGGTACAGGAAAAGTTTTCAAACCCAGCTTGATCTCCAGCGCAAAACGCAGCCGTCAAGAACTCATGCTCATTTTCTAAAATCAGCATATGGATGGGTTTTCTTTCTTCTGCTAATAATTTTCCAATTGCTTCAAATGTAGAAGATAATGCATTCGAATGCCAATTCCAATCATAACGCTGCCTTCCCAGAATGTTTTTTAAAGATAGTGCAGCATCTCTACCCCAAAGCCAACCTGCCCATAATGCTGATAACGTCCAAAATGCCTGGTTTGGGCGTGGTAAAATCGCAGAGACAGCTTGTATCATCTCAACATTAAACAAATTGGAAAGCTCTCTGACGCGTCCTTTATAAAGGCTTATTCCTCCACTTAAAGGAGGTAACTCGTCCCATTTTCTCAGGGCAACTGGTTTTTGCCCTCTTACCCATTGAGATATCGATGAATACAATGTATTCCAAATGTTTACCTCTTGGAAAACCGCTGGAATCACGAGCTGTCTGGGTCTACTACGCGATGTTGGATATGCCCAAAGTGTATTTACCTGATCCAAAACTGAAAGAATTAATGCTCTTATCAACTTCTTTTGAAAATCTGTAATTGCTAATCCTTCAACTTTCCGCATGAGCAGCTGTAACAAGACTAAAGGCCTTTCAGGATAATACTGCAAGCTCGTTTCGACTTCGCTTCGTAACGGATCTTCGATTCCAGCCACATTTTCTATTGCCCTAGCACGATAATATTGGATATTGGGCACCTTTCGCAAGGCTAAAGCTGCATCATAGCTCAGATTTTGATCACCACTAGAGCCACAAGCTAAGCATACCCCAGAAAATCCAAATGGTTGTTCTTCACTCCGACGCCAAAGAAATCGGCTGGCAGTTAAAGTTTTGCCACATTTTGCGCATGGCACATGGTAAAAAGATTGAAAAAAATCCTCCGCTTTCTCCTCATTAAAAACTATAGCGCTAGCTAGTGCTTGCAATGCATTTTGAAAATCATCATTGTTAGGACTTGCTGCTAACATTTCTAACATAAATGCATGAATCGGATTGTTTGCACAAACTAATACCCGATAGCCAGCATTTGCCAACTCAATTGCATGCATGGGGTGATTGCCAAATGGATCTAAAATCCAATCCCCTTTTGCTACCCTTGGTTTAATCCAGCTTAGAACCATCCCAGGTTGAAGAGGTGGAAGAAATCGTTCCAGCGGTATCCCAGCAGGCGATGTAACTCCTGCAACAAACGGATCATCCATCAGATTCTCCTTAAACCATTTTATTCAATCTTTCAACCATTTTTTTTACTCCCACACTACATCCAATATACACAAAGAAGAAAATGTGATAACTAAATCATTTTAAATATTACAGTTTCATAGGGTGCAAGAGATATTGAAGCATCCTTAATTTGTTTATTTGGTTCTAAGTATTGAGCAAATAACACACGCCAGGAATGGGCTCTTAGTTCTCCTGGTATTTCAAAACTAACTGTCTTATTTTCAAAATTTAACAACACCAGAATCTGTTCATCCACACTTTGTCTGGTGTAGGCTAGTACTTCCTTCTTTTTGTCATCAAAAAAAGTTATATCACCCATGTATAGTGCTGGGTGATCTCTGCGTAATTGGATAGTATCCTTATAAAAATTCAGAAGAGAGTCTGGGTTAAATGCCTGCAACTTGACATTCCTTTGTACATAATTTGGATGCACTGGGAGCCAAGGTTTTACATTTGAAAATCCTGAAAAAATGTTCTCATTCCATTGCATCGGTGATCGACATCCGTCTCGTCCCTTGTTGAAGGGCCAATAATGCTTTCCCACAGGGTCCAAAATTTGCCCTCGTTGTAGACGGATATCTCTCATCCCAATTTCCTCGCCGTAGTACAAAAATGGCGTACCCTTAATCGTCAAGTGCATTGCCGCTAGAACTTTTAATTTTGCATCATCCTCACCTTTTGCATATCGAGTTGCTGAACGTTTTGAATCGTGATTATTTAAAAAGAAATTTGGCCATTTATTAGGACAGTGCAATCCATCCCACTTTTTTATGGCTGATGAAAAAGTGTCTGCACCCCATTTGCTATTAGCAAAACCATAATCGAATCCTGCATGTAACTTGCCTTCTCCAATATATGTTATAGCTTGCTCTGGTGATGCCAAGAAAGTCTCCCCAACTACATATCTGTCGTCATATTGATTTAATATCTGCCGGATCTCTTCAACAATCGGAATCATTTCAGGTTGTGAGACATCATATACATGCTCTTGGCGGTCAAATTTTCTCAACCCTTTTCTATTAACTGGATTGTTAGGATATTTTGAATGTTTAAAATACATATTAAATACATCTAGCCGAAAACCATCGACACCCCGATCTAACCAAAATCGAAATACATTCATCATAGTCTTATGGACTTCGTCGTTTCTCCAATTTAAGTCAGGTTGTTCCTTACAGAACATATGATAATAGTATTGATTTATCTCTGGCACATATTCCCAAGCAGTGCCACCAAAAATTGCTTGCCAATTATTGGGTGGACCTCCTTTAGGAGAAGGATCATGCCATATATACCAATCATGGTAAGGATTATCTTTTGATTTTCGCGATTCTTTGAACCACGAATTTTGATCAGATGTGTGATTCAAGACTAAATCGAGAATGATATGAATGTTTCGACGATGTGCCTGGGATAGTAATTGATCGAAATCTGATAAATTTCCAAACTTACGATCAATGTCAAAATAGTCAGCAACATCATAACCAAAATCAACATCTGGTGATGGATTTATCGGCGACAACCAAATTGCGTCTATTCCAAGATCTTCCAGATAGTCCAAGTGCTGAATGATGCCCTGTAAATCGCCTATACCATCTGCATTCGTGTCAGAAAAAGATCTTGGGTAAATCTGATAAATAATTCCATGTTGCCACCAAAGCTTGTTTATTTTCATCATTCACCTCTCCCATATCATTATAATTGCTAAATTTGATTAATTTAATTGTTTACCTGTATGGTCATATCCAAAGATTTTACTGCCATACCGTATTGGCAAAATTACTTGCATCCATCTAGGAATTATGATAATATTATAAAGCTTTGATGAGTTTACAACCTTTTCGATTATGAAAAGTGGGCTTTCCCCCACTTTTTTTGTTCAAAAGATTTTTGGAGAATATATACAGAATGAAAACCGAATTTGCCTTAGCTTTCAATGAGGTCTTGGAAGAAAAACAACTGCCAAAGGATGTAATCCTTACTGCAATCGAATCTGCCATGGTATCTGCATACCGTAAATCGGTCAATGCGTCTCAAGCACAGGATGTTCAAGTCAAGATTGATCTGGATTCTGGGAGTGTGAAGGTTCTTGCTGAAAAAGAAGTATCTGATGTTGTCAGTGATGACCGAACAGAGGTCTCTTTAGATGAAGCACGGAAAATTCATCCAGACTCTCAAATTGGTGACCTTGTCATGGTTGAATCTACTCCAGAAAATTTCGGTAGGATTGCTGCACAAACTGCTAGACAGGTGATTCAGCAAAGAATTCGAGATGCTGAGCGAGCAGCTCAATTTGAGTTCTATGGTAAACAAATGGGTGAAATTGTTAGCGGTGTTGTCCAAGCTGTGAACTCTAAGCAAGCTAGTATCGGACTTGATCTTAAGGCTGAGGGAACCATGCTTAGGAAAGACATGATTCCTGGAGAGCGATTCCATGTTCACGACCGTGTACGTGCT
>CAZJLN010000077.1:0-9765 GCA_964546745.1 uncultured Anaerolineaceae bacterium | reverse complement strand
TCGTAAATTAGCTATCGCAACCCTGAACATACCAATCCCTATGTGAACACCGATGACATAGCGGGCATTCGGGATAAGGCAGAGCCCGGTGCGTGGTCTACCAACTGGACGTAATTCTGGGACTTCAAACTCAGGACATTCAATTTCTGAGATCAATCCTTGATCGAGTAGTTCTGAAACAAGGTTTGTGATGGTGGTATTGGATAAACCAGTTTGATCTGCAAGTTGAACCCTGGATAAATTCGGTTCATTAAGCATATTTAACAGCAGCATCTTTACGTTATGCGTTTTGACTTGATTGATATTACTGCCTAAAAATGCTTGACTCTTCATTTTTTATAATACAATTTAAACAGAAATAATTATTTTCTAAAGTTGAATAATTAAATATATTATAACGCAATTTCTAGTAATGTGACATTGAATATAATTTGCTCAATCACTCAAAATAAATAGCTCACATGACAATCAAAGAAGTCAAAATTGATATTTTTATGAAAGGAGGCAGAACCCGCAGATAATTCAGCTATTTAACCCCTATATATGTTCGTTGTTCGGTTTGATAAATTAGTAAAGGAAAAAAGGAAAATGAAAAAGAAAAGTTTTGCCCTGTTTATTTTATTCATTGTTGTATCCCTCCTGTTTACTGCTTGTGTAACAGAAGCTCCCACTGAAGTTCCTGTTGTTGAGGAACCAACAGAGGAGCCGGTTGAGGAACCTGTGATTGAAGAACCAGAACCCACTGAAGAGCCCGAGGTTGAGGAACCTGAAGAACCTGTTGAGGTTGTGGAACTCAGAATGACCTGGTACACGGATGGTAATGAAGATGTTGTAATGCGTGTACTTTTGGACAAGTTCGAAGCTGCCAACCCTGATATCAAGGTAGTCATGGATAATGTGGCTTACAATACCATCCTGGAAAACCTCCCCATTCAATTAGAAGCCGGCGAGGGTCCAGATTTGGCTCGCGTAACCCAACTTGGTATCCTTGCGAAATATTACTTGGACATCAAACCATACGTTGCTGATCCAGCTTATTGGGAAGAAAATTTTGGTCCATTCTTAAACTGGATGCGCCTTGCTGGCGATACCGAAGGCATTTATGGCATGATGACGCAGCTAACGGTAACAGGACCCTTCATCAACCGCACCTTATTTGAACAGGCGGGAGTTCCAGTACCTAGCGACACATCAGACTCTGTAACCTGGGAAGAGTGGGCTGAAGCCACCCGCCAGGTCGCTGAAGCAACTGGCACTGAATTCGCGATGACCATGGATCGCACTGGACACCGCCTTGCCGGACCAGCCATCAGCCAAGGAGCAAAGTTCTTCGATGAAAACGGCTATCCCGTCATTGATGATGAAGGCTTCCGCAATATGGCTCAGTTGATGATCGATTGGCATGCAGACGGAACCATGCCCATGGACGTTTGGGCGGGTGCCACTGGCTATCTCCCTGCCGCTGATTTCTTTATCAACGGGCAAGCAGTTTTGTACATGTCCGGTTCATGGCAAATCTCCCAATTTGGAACAAAGATTGGCGACGCATTTGACTGGGAAGCAGTCCCGAATCCTTGTGGTCCAGCAGCCTGCACAGGCATGCCCGGTGGAGCCGCTTTGGTTGGTATCAACACAACCAAATATCCTGAACAGGTTGCGCGCGTGTTAGACTTCCTCGCTCAAGAAGAAAATCTATCTGAATTCTCTGCCAAGACCCTTTTTATTCCAGGTCATTTAGGACTTTCAGAAAAGGGTGTCGACTTTGTGACTGATTTGGAAGCAGCCAAGAAAACTTTGGGTGTGTTTGTTGCCCAGGTTGGCAAGCTGGATCCAGTCGCATATGATATGCAGGCATATACTTACAACACGATTGTGTTGAATGCGATCCGCGACCGCCTGACCCAGGTGTTTGTAGGCGAATTGACCCTGGATGATGCTATCTTGCGCATGCAGCAAGAGATCGACGATGGTCTGGCAGCAGCCGGCGTCATAAAAAATTAATCTATCATAAAGAAAATTACAGGGCGGTGGATAACCGCCCTGTATAATTATATTAACTAACGCTTTGAAGTGCATGGAGTCAAATATGGCTAAAGCGAATCGAAAAAAATTGTCAAAAGTGATCAAAGATGGGGCAGGAACTGTTATGAACGCAATTTTGAATGTGATCATTTCTGCCTTTGATTGGATCATGGATCCTTTACAAAGAAAAATTGGGTTAAAAAGAATGGCATACATTTTCCTGTTACCCAATATGGCGATTTTTGGAATATTCGTGCTATTCCCCATGATCTTGAATCTGTTTTATGCATTCACTGGTGGTACAAATCTTTTCCTTAAAGATCGCCCATTTGTGGGTATGGAAAACTTCCGAATCCTTTTTGAGTGTCAAAATTTTTTCAACCCCAACACCTGCACAGAAGACCTTTTTTGGCGCGCGGTTTATAACACGGCATTATTTGTTGTCCTACAAGTCAGCGGCATTGTTTTCTTTTCATTAATTACAGCACTTATTTTAAACCGCAAAATTGTTGCCAGAGGCTTTTTCCGCAGTGTATTCTTTTACCCAGTATTGCTTTCCCCAGTGGTCGTCGCTTTGATCTGGAAATGGATATTGCAGCGAGATGGATTGCTTAATGGCATCATCACACTTTTTGGCGGCGAAAAAATGATGTTTTTACTTGATAAAAACTGGACAATTTTTTGGGTGATTTTTATCAGCATCTGGGCTAACATGGGCTTCTTTACTCTGATCCTCCTAGCTGGGCTGCAATCCATTCCACCTGACCTTTACGAAGCTGCGTCTATGGATGGCACCTCAAAATTTCAAGGATTTCGATTTATTACCTTACCGTTGTTGAAACCTACCATGTTAGTCGTCTTAGTTTTAGCTTTAATTCGGGCGGTGCAGGTCTTTGACCAGGTGTATGTACTCACCGGTGGGGGACCTGGCTCTGCAACCATTTACCTGGTTCAATACATCTACAACAAAGGCTTCTCTGACCAAATCCATTTATTCGGGATCGCAGCAGCAGCTTCAATCGTTATGGCAGTGGTGTTGATGATCTTTACCTTATTGCAACTGCGCCTCAATAAAAACGCAGATGCAGCTTAAACGAGATTTAAGGAAGATACGATGGACCTAAAAAAGTTTTTTACCCGGACACGCAGACAAGGGAAATTAGGAGTAACCGATGTTCTTTCTTATTTATACCTGATCATGGGTGTATTCTTGATGTTTGGACCGGTACTTTGGCTAGTGTTATCTTCTTTTAAAACACCTGCGGCATTAGCCAAGTTTCCACCCAGCATATTGCCTGAAGGACAAAAGACCATTGAAGTAGAAGGATACGAGCAGCCTTTACCGATGTTCAATGTCACACTCGAGGACGGCACTCAGAAGGAAATGGCACAAGTGCGTCGGGTTGGCATTGAAGGCCAAATGATCGATCTTGAAAACCCCAGTGAGATAATCAAAGTCAACATCAACGATCGTACCGAAATTAACGAAGTACGGTTTGCTTGGGAAAACTATACTGAATCATTAACCAGTTTCAATTTCGTTTCTTTTTTGAAAAATAGTGTGATCGTAACAATCGTGGCAACATTGTTGACGCTTGTGATCAACAGCATGGCAGCATTTGCCCTCAGCAAATATGAATTTAAGGGTCGAAATTTAACCTTTGTAATTATTATCAGCACTTTATTGATCCCAATCTCGGTCATTTTGGTACCCGTTTTCCTAGTTATTACCAAACTTAATATGAATAACACTTTATGGGGTGTAATCGTGCCAGGCGCAGCCACACCTACAGGCGTCTTTCTGCTACGGCAATATATGCTGACAATCCCAGATGAATTATTATCCGCAGCGCGGGTTGATGGAGCATCTGAATGGCGCATTTATTGGCAGATCATCCTACCCTTGGCAGCGCCTGCTCTGGCAGTTTTGACGATCTTCTCTGTGATGTGGCGCTGGAATGATTTTCTCTGGCCACTGATCGTCCTCAATCAAAATGAATTGTTCACGCTTCAGGTTGGATTGAATTCTTTCCAAGGCGAGTTGAACGTAAAGTGGAATTTCATTCTGGCAATGACTGTCATGACATTACTTCCCATCACGCTTGTTTTTGCTTTCCTGCAACGCTTCATCACAACTGGCATTTCTACCACAGGCATGAAAGGATAGGCTTACGCCTGTTTAATATTATGGCTAATCTACAATGAGGGATTTATGTACATTGTCCGCCCTGCCCCTATTCACCTTCTAACAAACCAACAAAATGTATTGACCTTTGGAGGAAAACACCAAGAAAAATTCTTAATCTCAATCCTCGAACAAGATCTGATCAGAGTACAACATTTTCCCGATGGGAAACCACGCATGGAGCGTACATGGTCTATTGCTGGACCGGAAGGTGAAGTACCTTTTGAAGGACGAAAAAGAGATGACTTGAGTCCATTCAGTCTGCCTGATTTTCAAACGCATCAAGAAGACCAATTTATTCGGATATCAACCGATACCCTTCAGGTTGATGTCGACTTAGAAGATTGCAATCTGAGCTGGCAAAACCGATTAATTCCAGTCACCTTTGCAGCAGATTTAAAGCATCGGGCATACAGCTACGATCGGAATAGCGAAGCAGTCTTTCATTATATGCTGCGGCGGACCGATGAACATTACTACGGTTTTGGTGAAAAATCTGGTGCGTTGGATAAATACGGAAGGCGGATGCGCATGACGGACCTGGATGCGCTTGGTTACAGCGCTAAGGAAAGCGATCCCTTGTACAAGTTCATCCCGTTTTACATCACATTCATCCCATCCTTGAATATTGCCTATGGATTGTTTTATGACAACCTAAGTAATTCCATTTTTGACATGGGTCAAGAATTGGATAATTATTACGGTCTATATCATTACTACCAGGCTGACGCAGGGGATATTGACTACACCTTGATCTACGGACCGCAAATTTCAGATGTAGTGAAGAAGTTTTCAAAGCTGATCGGACATCCCGCACTTCTCCCGCGCTGGTCCTTAGGGTATCTGGGCTCATCGATGCTTTATACCGATGCTTCTAACGCCCAGGCAATGTTGGCTCAGTTTGTTGATGAATGCAAGCAAAATCAGATTCCTTGCGACATGTTCCACCTTTCTTCTGGCTACAGCATGGGCAAAGATGGTAAACGCTATGTGTTTACCTGGAATAGGGATAGAGTTCCCAATCCCAAAGAGATGGTTAACAATTTTCATAAAAACGGCGTGCATGTTTCAGCCAATGTCAAACCTTGTTTGCTCAGCAGTCACCCCTATTACCAGACGTTATTGGAAAAGGATGTATTCATCAAGGATTCCCAGACGGGTCAAGCCAGATTGGACACTTTTTGGGATGGTTATGGTTCCCACCTAGATTTCACCAACCCAGGCGCAATTCAATGGTGGCAGCAGCATGTTCAAAAAATGCTCCTAGAATACGGCATCGATGCCATCTGGAATGACAATAATGAATACTCCCTCTGGGACGATGATGCGGAATGTAAGGGATTTAACGATCCTATCCGGTTAAAGTATATTCGACCTTTACAGTCAACCCTCATGACAAGGGCATCGGTAGAAGTGCAACAGCGCTTTAGACCTGGGCAAAGGCAATATTCACTTTCACGCTGCGCTGCACCAGGTACACAGCGATATGCCCAGACCTGGTCAGGTGATAATTTAACCGATTGGGAAACCCTGCGGTATAACATCCCAATGGGATTGGGAATGAGCCTAAGTGGTTTTCCCAACATTGGCCACGACGTGGGCGGGTTTTCTGGACCGAGCCCATCTCCCGAATTGTTGGTGCGGTGGGTGCAAAATGGCATCTTTCACCCGCGTTTTACACTTCATTCATGGAACTCGGATGGGACTGTCAACACTCCATGGATGCATCCGGAAGTTTTACCAATTATCCGCAAGTTTATTGATTTCAGATATAAATTGTTTCCATATTTGTACACAAGATTCTTTGAAGCGTACCGTTCAGGCGAGCCAATCATCCGCCCGATGGTCTATCAATTTCCCAATGATGAGAAATGCCACCAGGAGTCATTTGACTTCATGTGCGGACCGGATCTACTAATTGCATCAGTCCTTGAAGAAGACACACGGCAACGCAGGGTGTATTTACCAAAAGAAGAAGATTGGATCGAGATGCACTCGGGTGAATACTATCATGGCGGACAAACTGTTACAGTGCCAGCGCCATTGGACCAGATCCCAGTGTTTGTTGCAGCAGGTGCAGTCATTCCCCAAGGGAAAGTGATGCGCTATGTGGGAGAAAAGCCTGATGATTTAAGAGAGCTTTATCTTTTCCCGCATCAAGAAACAGGTCAACGCACTTGTCACCTCATTGAAGATGATGGCATAAGCCTTGATTATCAAAAGGGAGAATATTCCGAACTGGAATTCACTCTGACATCCACACCCAATGATATGCATTTGGATATTCGTTTTAGCCATTTGGGGTATGAATTACCCTATCAAGAGCTTTGGATTTCATTACCTAAAGATGAGAAAAGGCAAGTTAAAATAACTTGCCCAAATGAATTACTTGTTAAGATAGTAAACTCATCAGTAATACAGGATTAGAATCCGAAAATATTGCCTTATCAGATTGAGAACTAGAAATTACAGATCCATAAAGAATTGAAATATTCGATCTGCAGAACCTGGCAGCTCTTCATGTCCAAAATCAGGGTATTCCACCATCCTTTTCTTTGACGTGATCTTGTTGTAAGCCGCATATTGCGTTGAGGGAGGACAAATGGTGTCCATGTATGCAGTAGTCCATAAAACCTCCGCCTTTATGCGATCTGCCAGATACTGAATGTCGATATAGCCTAGATTTTCAAAAAAAGCCTGTTCCAATTCATGCGTGGGATCATAAAGGCGAAAATATTCACTCAATTCGCCATATGCTTCACGCGCCAAATCAATTTCCCAAATACGTTTGTAATCACTAAGGAATGGATAAACCGGCGCAGCTTTTGCAATACGAGGTTCGAGAGAGGCACAAGCGACGGTTAATGCACCCCCTTGGCTCGCGCCAGTAGCCCCTACTCGTGAGGGATCAACTCCAGGAAGATCCATGACCACTCGGGCAAGTTGAACTGTATCCAAAAAAATGTTGCGATAAAGTAATTTTTCAGGGCTGCCATGAATTGCATCTTTTAAGCCACGGATTATGTGACCATGCTGTGTATTACCTGTTACTCCTCCAAGATCCTGTGACTCCCCACCCTGCCCGCGGCAATCCATAGCTGCAACAGTAAAGCCAGCAGCAGTGTACCCAATTTTTTCCATCCAACTGCCTGAATGATATGCATAGCCATGAAACATCAATAAAGCGGGTTGATTTGAGCTGACATGCCTTGGACGCATTAATTTTGAGTGGATCCTGGCACCACCTATCCCTGTAAAGTATAGGTCAAAACAATCGGCAAAATTGGCTTGGAAAGACGCTGGGACAAGCTCCACCTGAGGAGAGACAGTCTCAAGCTCCTGCAAGCCTTGCTCCCAGAATAGATCAAAGTCCTTCGGTTTTGGGTTTGTGCCGTTATAGGTGAGTAATTGTTCTTTAGGAAAGTCAAAAGTCAGTGGCATAGGGGTATCCTCCTAAAATTTTTACTTCATACGATAATTATATAGCACTCCTAATCCAATAATTTGTTTCATGCTATTGAATTATAGTATACATCTTGACAAGAATGTTATACCATATTATTATTTATTACCGTAAAGTATAAAATAGATTTTATCTTGTTTAGGCTCTTGAGAGGTGTAGATGAGAAAAATTAGTATGGCGAATATGGCGGTCATGAATGTTCAGTACTGGCACTATTCTTTTGATTACTTTCTGGACTCCATGAAAAAATGCAACCTCAAAAACATTGAGCTGTGGACTGGAGCACCTCACCTTTACTTTGATCAATTCTTTTCTCAACCAGAACTTCACGAAAATATCAGGGTCGTTCAGCAAAAGATCAAAGACTATGACATGAAAATTGTCATGATCACAGCCGAACAACTAAACTACCCCATCAACCTGGCAGGCAGAGACCATGTTTATCGGCAAAAAAGTATTGAATACTTTATCCGACACATGGAGTTAGCTCAACAATTGGATACTGACAAGATATTTGTAACTTCAGGGTGGGGCTTACTGGACGAACCAAGAGAAGAAGCCTGGAAGCGATCGGTTGATTCCCTTCAGAAACTGAGCAAAAAAGCTGAAGAAATGGGGATTACCTTAATCATCGAACAACTGCAGCCTTACGAATCCAACCTTGTGACAACTTGTGAAGATATGCAAAGAATCTTGAAGGAAGTTGATTCCGACGCATTGCAATGCTGTGTCGATGTTGTGGCTATGGCAGTGGTTGGGGATACTCTGGATACGTTTTTTGACACAATCGGAAAACGCATCAAACACATCCACTTTGCAGACGGTAATCCCAGTGGGCATTACATCTGGGGCGATGGAAACCTGCCAATGATGGATTACATACACACGCTTGAGAAAAATGACTATACAGGTTATTTGACACTCGAGATCAATGATTCGATTTACTGGGATGACCCGCATGTGTCGATCGAAAGAACGGCTGAATACCTAAGAAGATATCTGCCTGAGAACTAGACCTTAATACGAGTGTAGTGTGGAAACGATCAAAGTCAAACCTCGTGATGAAATAATTGAGAGAATAGAATGTTATATTCTCGAAAACGGGCTTAAGGCTGACGATCGACTGCCCAGTGAACGCGAACTATGTAATCTTTGGAATTGCAATCGGATGACATTGCGCTCAGCAATTCAACGATTAATTGCAGCCGGCACACTATACAACATTCCTTCAAAGGGGAGCTTTGTTGCCAGAGAGAAGTTGGAACGTTATTTACAGGACCTTACCTCGTTTTCTGATTTTGTAATGTCTAAAGGGTATCCGATTCGAAATGAAATTATTTCGCAGACAACCCTTCTTGCCGATAAAAAGATTTCAAAGTATTTGCAGATTCCTTTTGAATCACCAGTTTTTGAACTTGCCCGTTTACGTGTTGTTGATGAGAGACCCATATCGATTGAATGGGCTTACTTACCCCTCACTCGTTTCCCCAAAATTGATCAATATCATTTTGAAAGACTTTCGCTATATGCCGTCTTAGAAATGAAATACTTGGTTGAACTGGAGGGAGGGAAAGAAGAAATCAGCATTACTTACGCCGAAGAGGACGAAGCTGAGTGGTTAAAAATCAACCCCGGTGATGCCTTATTTTTTCTGCGGGGTGTCACATGGGATGAACAACACATTCCAGTCGAATACATAAAATCCGTTATCCGTCCAGATAGGATGCGATTTGCAGGGAAGTTATTAAGAGAGGAAATCAAATGAAGATCGCTTGTGTCGGTGACAATTGCATGGATGTTTATTCCAATCTTGGAAAAGCTTATCCAGGTGGTAATCCAGTAAACGTAGCTGTTTATCTCCAAAGGCTGGGTGAACAATCTTCCTATATCGGTGTGGTAGGCGACGATGATTACGGATTGCTGATGAAGAAAAGTCTTACAGACAAAGGCGTCGATGTTTCCCATCTTCATACATTCCCAGGAAATACTGCTGTTACGATGGTGGAATTGATCCATGGAGAAAGAGTTTTTGGCGATTATTATGAAGGAGTGATGACGGACTTCAAGCTTTGTGAAGAAGATGTATCATTTATGC
>CAZJLN010000076.1:7660-9796 GCA_964546745.1 uncultured Anaerolineaceae bacterium | reverse complement strand
TCGACATTCTGCAAAGCCATCAAAACAGCGTCCCGTCGTATAGGATCCAACTCAGACATGATCTCATCTAACAATAAAATCGGCCATTCTCCAGTTTTTGAATGCATCCACTGTACCTCAGCCAGTTTCATTGACAGCAACGTGGTGCGTGTCTGACCACGAGAACCAAAATCACCCAGATCCACCTGATTACTTAGAAACCGTAACTCATCTCGATGAGGACCTAAAGTGGTCACCCCTCTGACTATATCTTCCCGATAAGAACCATGTAAAGCTTTAAGAAATCCACTCTGAATTTCGGGCAGGGATAAATGACTTCGGTCAGTATCAGTGTTGACTGGAAGTAGCATCTGACCCTTGGGTTTAGGTAGAGGATCAAAAGAGGGTTGGTAAGAAAGTCGTAAAATTTCTTTATCGTCAGTAAGCTTCAAGTGAATACGCTTGGCTAATTGCTCTAATTCTTGTAATGCTGAGATGCGCTTGATAATAATGGAAGATCCAAATCTTGCTATTAATTCATCCCAAACCTCGAGTTGTTTTACATCACCGCCTTGCTCTCCAAGTATTTTTAATAGTGCATTACGTTGAGTAATTGCCTTATCATAATCAGTAAGGTCCCTTGCATAATGAGGAATAATCTGGGAAAGTAAGGAATCAATGTAGCCCCGCCTGTCCACAGGAGAACCTTCAATGATACGGGCCATTTGTGGCAAGAAGATGACTGCATTAAAAATCCCTATGACGTCGCCTGGGCGTTTCTTAATTCCATCCAACAAAATTTCTTTTCGAAAGCGAAGTGGGCTGTTTGCGCCATTGCTCTCTTGGATCAATCTGATCTCTAAGATATGTTTTTTGAACTTGGTTTGAAATTCTGATACGATCCTGGCAATATTAATGGATGATTTGGGACTATTAAAATTTATTAATTGTCTGTCTTGAGAAGTATTAAAGGAAGAGAAGGTTGCCAGATAGTAAATTGACTCAAGAATACTTGTTTTTCCTTGTGCATTTGCTCCTACCAAAACAATGATCCGCTTGGGTAAATCCAGATCCAAGCGGGAAAAAGTGCGATAATCTGTTAGGGATAATCTGGTTAGATACATCAGTCGCGAATATTAGCCAACTCTTCCTCGGTGGGGCGAAAGACTTTACTTGCCCTGTCAATGTATAAGACGCCGTTAAGATGATCTATCTCATGTTGAAAAATGCGCGCCAACCATCCTTTAGCTTTAATTTTCATTGGCTGTCCATGGCGGTTCATGGCTTTGACCATAATGCTCTCATGGCGTTCAACCTCACCCGCTAAACCTGGTACTGACAGGCAGGCTTCCATGTCGGTAACCATCTCATTTGATCTTTCTACAATCTCAGGGTTGACCAAAACATAAACTTTTTTTGGCGAGTCATCATCCACTTCACTTCCGAACTCTACCACCAAGAGCTGTAATGATTGACCAATTTGAGGTGCAGCCAAGCCAACGCCTGGTGCTTCACGCATGGTCTCTATCATTTCATCGACCAGCGTTTGAAACTCCTTGTCAAATGTCTTAACAGGTTTTCCCTTGATTCTCAAGATAGGGTGAGGGTAGGTTAGGATTTCACGTTGTGACATATATATATCTCCAGCCGCCTATTTTATCACTGTTTTTTTTCGTCATGATTGACTCGTTTAATCTTTCGGGTTTGATCCTCTTGGGTATGCCGTTTTAGCTCTGCTTTATCATGATAGACTTTAAACCATTCCGAAACTCTTTCCCGTTCAAGTTCAGCATTGATGCGGCGCTTTTCTTCCAAGCGAGTCCCCATTCGTGAAAAAATATCTTGCTGAACTTCGGAAGGATTGTAAACATGATCAAACGTAAGTTTAGTGCTCCCAACCGAAATGTATACAGTTCCAAAATTAAAAATGAGCCCAAATATTCCCAATCGTTCATATTCGATGCTGAGAATGTTTTCTAGTGGAGCGGAACGTTTGCTCTCCTTCCCAAGTGGTTTTCTGTCAATATCGATAATTTGGTCTTTAGTAAGTTGGAAGATGTCATTTCTCCAGTCTATATATTGGTATATTAACCACAAGAACGAGCTGATTAACATGAGGATGAAAAAAACCAAAGCTGGTTTTCTACTGAAAATAGT
>CAZJLN010000076.1:4725-7650 GCA_964546745.1 uncultured Anaerolineaceae bacterium | reverse complement strand
AGATTATAGGTGGCGACCGCACCTGTCAACCAAACTGAGAGAGCAAATACGACGAAGGGAATAAAAGTACTTTTTATCAATGTGAACCAGTGTTTGCGATAGATAGTTGTACCGCCAACTTCGTATCTGACCTTGAAAAAGTCGGAGAATAACCACTCAAAAAAATTGATTTCTCTGACATGTTCAATTTTCCTCGTGACTCCATCGGGTAAATCTTGTTTCTGGAGAGGTATGAGATTATCGTCTATCGGAAAGTTCAGTTTTCTATGTAGTGCTTCCTGTAATGCAGCACCTTCTTCTGCCAGATTTGATGCTTTTACTTTTGCACTGTAAGCTTCAACAACCTCACTGATTTCTTTCGCGTGTTTAACGCGACGGAATTGGATTCCCCCGACATAAGTGCGCACGATTACATCTGAATAACCAAATATTCTTCCAAGTCGTGTTCGCTTTGTGCCCACAGTTAACAGAGTGCTGAGTGGTGCTTCCTGCCGGCTGTCATAAAATCCTGCCACTTTCTCCACCCATACCATGCGTTTGTTTGTAATGATGTAGTAATCATTTGCCCAGTTAGCAATGTTCCAGATTAACCAGATAAACACAACACCTGAGCTAATTAATAGCAATGTCAACCAAGTGGAAGGAGAGAATTTAATTAATCTGGATAACCAATACAGCGCTAAAAAGAAAAAACAGTATAAGATTATAGGCACAGATATTGCGCCAAAAAGTAAAATCGGATGCTTCCTTGTGATGATTTGGACATATTCATCACCAGTAATCCACGGCAACTTTACTCTTCTACTTAGCTTTCGACTATTCATCAGAATGCTAGTCTTAGTTTGAATGTCCAAGTATTGTTCAATCAGAGGTATGACTGCTTCGTTAGGTAAGAACAAAACCGTCCCATCCTGCTTCATTCTGACATCACTTATTCGTTTTGATTGGGTAAAAATTGCCTCTTCACCAGCGAAATCTCCATGAATTAAAATCAAATCCTCATGGGACGAGTCATGCATACTATTCAGGATACTAGCTTCACCATCTTTAATGATGTAAAAGCCGTGCGTTGGGTCACCTTTTTTATAAAGCCATGTGTTGGCGGTGACTTGGTGTGTTGAAAACTGGCCTGCTAAAGATAACAGCTCCTCCTCATCCAGGCTACCAAATAATGTTGTATCCTGTAAAAGTGAGATAATTTCACTCTTTTCACTGATCATATGTCAAGTATAACAAGTTTTATGACATAGAGAGATAGATAGAAATCACTTTTCCAAGAAATTTCGTTTAAGTTCAAATTAAACTTAGATTCAGGATAAAATAAAGGAACCGAATGGGTCGTTGGAGAATGGGATGATTTTAAGTTTTAGAGTAAAAGTTGCTAGGATGGGTATCCTTTTAGTTATGGGTATCTCTGCGTGCACTGCCAGCGAAATTATCATCCCAACTGAGACCGTTACTCCCAGTCCAATTTCCACTTGCGAAACGACACTAGACTTAACTCAAACCCCAACTCCCGAACTCGATACCCTAAAATTAGGTAGTTCCATATTTATCCAGGAAGATACAGAGTTGCTTACTGCTTTCTTGTTGACCAACCTGGACGAGACTTATACTTATTACAATATCGAATACACTGTACTTGCATATGATTCAAATGGCGCTACAGTGGGCAACGATACCGCACCAATTGACTTCATTCTGCCAGGACAGACGATTGGAGCAGTCAGTAATATATGGTTAGAAGCTGGTGTGGTGGTCGAAAAAGTTGATGTTGTTTGGACCTACTCGATTGAGTCGAATTCGAATTTTAAATCTCCATTTTTGGTTTCAAAAACGCGTTTTATTGACGATCTGTATTTCGATGTCTTAACAGGAGTTATCAAAAATGATAGTAAGATCAGTTATTCAGATTTACGCATCAATGCGCTTGCTTTTGATGAAAATGGGGGACTTGTAGGTGGAGGGATTGGTAATGTTGATATCCTTCCTGGAAAGTCAGAGGTTGGCGTTAATGTCTATGGGACTGTAGCTGATATCCCTGCGACGGTTCTTTTCTTCCCAACACAAGATGAAGAGACCGCCAGTTACGAAGATGGCAATTGGCGCAATAATCTGAAAATTATGGATTTTGGCTTTGTCCAAAATGATCTGCAAGTTGGCGGGGGGTTTTTACTAAAAAATTTAACCGACCAGGTCATTGAGAATTCTCGCTACACGATCACAATCTATGAATCAGATGGCTCGGTTAGCAATGTGGATTCAGGTTATATTGATTTTATTTTTCCTGGAGAGACGCTAGGAATTTCTCCTGGCGCAATCCCTCTCTTTTCAGAGTCACAGCCGGCTGAAGTGGATGTGACAGTCCTACCAGGTGATTTTTCCGAACCTCAGGTGCTTACCAACCCATTGATTTCTGAGAAAATTGAGTTTTTTGTTGAAGATACATGGCCTAAAGCGTCCGTCTCCATTGGCAATAGAACCGCTTTTGATATTTCAAATATCTTTGTCCATGTCCTCTTGTTCGATGAAAAAGGGAATATTATTGGGGGTGGTACTGCATTTCCTAAAGATGTCGGTGCTTTGGGGAGTGTAGAGATTGTTGTACCCCTAACACATATTTCATCCGATCCTCCCGCGCGCATTGAAGCTTATCCAGTGATTACTACTTGGTCTGAATTCACCCCGTAAAGTATTTATTTGCGCAGATTTTAAATAGTTGATATCATTTGCTAATTGATTTTCTGAGGAGCTAGTTTATGAGTGCATTAAAAATGAAACCTGGTCTTACCCGCTTTATCCCAACACCTTTAAAATCACTTTCTCCAGTGCCTTCGGATATTGATATCGCACAGGCATCCCTTCTTAAGCCTATCGCTAAGGTTGCGGAAGAAATGGGATTACTCCCTGAAGAAATTGAGTTCT
>CAZJLN010000076.1:0-4715 GCA_964546745.1 uncultured Anaerolineaceae bacterium | reverse complement strand
AGGCCAAGGTCAAGCTCTCAGTGCTTGACAGGTTGAAGGATGTCCCTGATGGAAAATACATCGATGTCACCGCCATCACCCCAACCCCTCTGGGCGAAGGTAAAACCACCACAACTGTCGGTCTCAGCCAGGCTTTGGGGGCTCATTTAGGTCAACGGGTGATCACCTGTATCCGCCAACCATCCCAAGGTCCTACCTTTGGAATCAAAGGCGGTGCAGCTGGAGGTGGTTACTCCCAGGTTATTCCCATGGAAGATTTCAACCTGCATCTGACAGGCGATATTCATGCCATCACGGCTGCCAACAATCTCCTGGCTGCAGCCATCGATACACGCATGTTTCATGAGTCCTATCAATCCGACAAAGCCCTTTTCGACCGACTGTGCCCAAAAAACAAGCAGGGCAAACGCAGCTTTGCAATCGGTATGCAGGCGCGCCTGCGCAAGCTTGGCATTACCGAGACCGACCCAGATAAATTGACTGAAGAGGAAAAGTCGCGCTTTGCCCGACTGGATATCAACCCAGAAACGGTTACTTGGCGTCGTGCAGTTGATATCAACGACCGTTTGCTTCGAGGAATAACAGTCGGGCAAGGTCCGGATGAGAAAAAATTTGAACTCAAAACCAATTATTACATCAGCGTCGCAAGTGAGTTAATGGCAATTCTGGCCCTCACCACTAACCTTGAGGATATGCGCGCTCGCATTGGCAGGATGGTAATTGGTTTGAATCATAAAGGGGAGCCAATTACGGCAGATGACATTGGCTGTGCTGGTGCTCTAACTGTTTTGATGAAGGACACCATCAAACCCAACCTCATGCAAACTCTCGAAGGAACACCTGTCTTTGTGCATGCTGGTCCATTCGCGAATATTGCTCATGGAAATAGTTCTATTATGGCAGACCGCATCGGATTAAAACTGGCAGACTACGTTATCACCGAATCCGGTTTCGGCTCAGACATGGGCATGGAAAAATTCTTTGATATCAAATGCCGTTATTCTGGCAACATTCCCAATGTTGTCGTTTTGGTAGCAACCGTACGTGCTCTAAAAATGCACGGTGGGGGTCCAAAAGTAACCGCTGGTACGCCACTTGCGCCAGAGTATACCAATGAAAACTTGGACCTTTTAGAAGCAGGCATTGGGAATCTGCTTGCACACATTCGCATAGCCAATCATTTTGGTATACCGGTGGTTGTTGCTATCAATCGCTTCCCTACAGACACTGATGCTGAATTAGCCCTGATCCGAAAATTAGCTTTACAAGAAAAAGGTGTAGTCGATGCCGTTGTTTGTGAACATTGGGCAAAAGGTGGAGCAGGTGCGGTGGAACTTGGAAAAGCTGTCATGAAAGCAGCCGAGCAACCCAGCCAATTTAAATACTTATACGATTTAAAACTCTCGATCAAGGAAAAAATTGAAACCATTGCGCGTAAGGTATATGGTGCTGATGGGGTGGATTATAGCCCAGAGGCTGAAGAACGTATTTCCGAATATACCCGCCTGGGTTATGACAAATTACCCATCTGTATGGCAAAAACTCACCTCAGCCTTAGTCATGACGCTAACCTAAAAGGTGTTCCGAAAGGCTACCGCATCCCAATCAGGGATATCAGTGCCTCTATCGGGGCCGGCTTCCTTTACCCCCTTTTAGGAACCATGAGCACCATGCCCGGTCTCCCAACCCGCCCATCCTATTATGATATCGACATCGACATGGAAACAGGTCGTATCCTTGGCTTGTCTTAACTTCCAATATTAAAAAACTAAAGCCCTATAATCAACCTTGCAGGGCTTTACTTTTATTGCTCTTAATAATTTACACTACCTCGATCACTCGGCTGTCGGTCACTACACCTATCTGCCACAGCGGTACGCCCCTGCGTTCAGCTTCTGCCAGGATTTCAGCAGATCGCTCCGCCGGGATGCCAAACAGCAGTCCTCCGCTGGTTTGAGGGTCAAAAAGAAGCATTTGCTGTTCCTGCGTTATATGTTCAGTAAAACGGACGTGAGGTGTAAAGAATTCGGCGTTATCAAAAGCTCCTCCAGGGAAGCACCACTTGGCAGCCAGATCCTTAGCCCCCTTATGCATTGGAATGTCCGCATAATTGAACCTCAACCCTACCCCAGACGCTTCTGCCGTTTCCCAGGCATGCCCTAGAAGGCTGAAGCCTGTGATATCTGTGGCAGTTTTGGCACCGTAGCCAACAGCAAGTTCAGACGCTTCTTTATTGAGTAACTTCATCCAGTAAATCGGTTGAGCTGCCTCCTCGGCTGTGATCAGATCACCCTTAATTGCCGTGGTGATCACACCGATACCAATTGGCTTGCTCAAAAAAAGTCGATCCCCAACTTGCAAGCCCTTTTTGCTTAGGATCCGATCAACAGGTACAAAACCCAGTGCAACCAGCCCATATTTAGGTTCTTTATCGCGGATGGTATGCCCGCCAGCAACCACCACAGCCGCCTGCTTGCAAACCTCTGCTCCACCTCGCAGGATCTCTGAAGCGATCCCGGTAGGCAGGTCGGGTGGAAAAGCACTGATATTCAACGCCAAAAAAGGTTTTCCACCCATGGCATAGATATCTGACAAGCTATTGGCAGCTGAAATGGCGCCGTAATCATACGGATCATCCACCACTGGGGTGAAAAAGTCCGTGGTGACTGCCAGTGCACGCTTGTCATCTAAACGCCACATGGCAGCATCATCCGGGTCATCCAATCCAGCCAGCAGATCCGGATAATCTGACTTTGAAAACAAGTTTTGTAAAGGGCGCAGAACCTGCGCCAGCGCCTCAGGCGCATATTTGGATGCTCAGCCAGAGCAGTTGGATAAAGCTGTCAGGCGGATCTTCTTTTCACTCGGTGTCATAAAACCTCTATAGAATGATAGTTCGCTTGTTTAGAAATGATTTACACATTATTATAATTAATCGGCATTTATTTATAAAACTCTGGAATTATATTCCTATCTTTCAGGATGGGAAAGTTTATAAAGTTCTTCGTAGATCCGCACCATTGCCAGGGAATCTAGCTCACAGTAGTCCAGCAGTGCCTGCCGGGTGCGCACTTTTTCGTCCAAAGGCATATTCCCATACACCATCTGCCACCAGGCTTCCGATGCCTGCCCGCCCTCCTGGATCGCCATCACCTCATAGCTGAGCTCAGGCACCATCACGGGCAGCACATTCTTAATCGACCAACTGCCTTTGAAATCTGGGTGTAGGTATAGCCCGTTGCGGATGAAATCTGCCAGGTCGTAGATGCGATTGTTGAGATCCTCCAAAAAGTCAGCAAACTGTGGATGGATGCGTGCCATCAGTGTATTACAGCTCATCTCAAAGCTCTTGTTCCATACCAGCACCGTTCCAGTTGATCCAATTTCCTGGCTTAATCGCGCTAACAACCCCAAAGAGGGATCCCCAAGACCAGTACAGAGATACTCAAAATGGCTCAAACCCCCACCTATCCCACTCAGTTTGTGCAACGAATACTGAAACACCATACGCTCCTGAGGACGGTAGCCTGGATACAGTGGCACAGCCGAGGTGAAGGTTTCGTAATCCAAGAAATATAAGGGAAATTCTAACTTGTGCAGTTCCTGGCGGATGCTCGTATAGTCCACCAGCGGTTTGCTCTGCACTGCCAGCTGCACCAGCCGTTTTTGAGCGGAGTTCAATTGAAAATCATCAGGCACGTCAGCTGCGCTGCGAACTCCCAAATTTTCAAGGTCTTGTTTCTTTGTTTTTGTTAAGTACGCAATGTCGTAAATGGAAAATTCGGGCAGATCTGGGTGGCAAAGATGCGGGCAGGGACAGCTTTTGGGGTTGTAGCAGTGTTCAATGTCGTCAGTTGAAGGTTTGATGGCAGTCAGCAAGGCTTGATGGCGCTCGTTTTCTGCCAAAGGCAGGAGCTCTTTGACTCTTAAAGTGATATCCTCCGCCACAAACAACTGTGCCATATCGAGCTGATCCGTGAGCACATACTCCTTGTTAAGATGTAACAAGTAGACATGTGAAAGCTTCATCTGCGGCTTTAAAATCATATACTGATAAGTACAGTCCCAGATATTCTGTTTATCGATGCTGGTGCTGCTCTTGATTTCATATAGATCGTAGGCATTGCTTTCAGGGTTAAAAACCAGGGCATCCACGCGGGCGCTGAAGTGACCCGTTTTGAAAGTTTTTTGGGTAATTAATTGTCCCCCATCCGTAAGGGCATACGCTTGTAGATATTGCACAGCCAGCTGTTCAACTTCATATCCCTGGCGGATCAGTCCTTCGGCCATAGGTGAGATCTCTGAAATGATATGGCCATGCACCTGTGCCCAAAGATGCAACGGGCAGTCCAGGTAAGTCAGGAAGTCGGTCTTGGTGAGTTGGTATGTTTCGTTTGTATTCATGGCTTAAATTTTATCTCAATATCTAGTTATGAATTAAAAAAAGCGGTAAGGGAATAACCCTTACCGCTCTAGCAGAAATCTTCAAATCACTTGCTGATCAATGGCAGGAAGATATCATAGTAAATGATCAGGAATGGTTCAGACTGATCACTTTCAAGGTAATAGGTACCGCCAGCAAATTCTATTATCAACCCTACTTCACCTTGAGGACCAGTCAGAAGAAGATCAACGCTGGCAATTCCGTCAGCATTTGTCGCCGCTTGACCTGAAGTTGAACCAATGGTGAAGGTAAGAATCTTGTCAACAAGTGG
>CAZJLN010000075.1:9291-9821 GCA_964546745.1 uncultured Anaerolineaceae bacterium | reverse complement strand
AGATATACCGGCGATCAGCGATATGACCGCCCAGTCACTGTTCTTGGTGGTTACAATAGGTTCATTTGATTCAGTCATTGTGATAACTCCTTTGATAAATGATTACCTTATGAGGATTGTTTGCGTCTTGAGCGATGAACCAACCAGCGTGCGATCAAGAAAATAATCAGCAACAGGATAATGGTCATCAAGATCGGGATGACGATTGACAACACCGAAACGGTAGTCGCTACCACATCCTCCAACATGCTGACAGGCGCATCTCCAGCGCCAGCGGTTGTCGCCGTCACTACTGGACGGATCGCCAGCGATTTGACGGCATGCACGCTGCCAGCCACCAATAGCCCTGCGATGAGCGAGAGCACGGGGTGCACTTCGGTGATCGACTGTGCGCTGGCAGCAAAAAGTATTGCGCCGGCGGTGGGTCGGATGAAGGTCTGGATGGCGTCATTGATATGATCGACCACCGGGATCTTATCCTCAAAAAACTCAACCAAGCACAAGAAAATCAATACACCGATCGTCCACCA
>CAZJLN010000075.1:0-9281 GCA_964546745.1 uncultured Anaerolineaceae bacterium | reverse complement strand
GGCGATCGCTTCAATGATCACCAACACGCCCAACACACCGATCGTCCACCAACTGGTTAGTGCATCCCAGGGTTTCTGAAGGGTGATCAAACTGGTAAACTTTGCCATCAGGGAAACGACCAACAAGGGGATGTATGCATTTAACCCCGCTGAGGCAGATAACCCAAAGGCTGCCAATATGCCACTTACTGCTTCCATAAAAAATCCTTTACAAAAATTTCCAATATTTCTTTTATTATAGCAATGTTTCAAAGATAGAACAGTAGATAATATAAGGGATGAAATGAGATACAAGATAGAAGAAAAAAACTGACAAACCACCTATTTCGTGATCCGGCAATCAGACGATAAGACTATGAGACAATAGGCGACAAATTTTATAGATCATGAATCTTGCTTCCCGTATCTTGATTCTTGTTTCTTACTTCTTGCTTCTTATGCCTACAAATCAAACCCATCCCATGTGCCAGTAATCAGGTAGCGCGCAAGCGCAAAGATCCCCAGCTGTAGAAGCGTCATTAGAAATCCGCCCAACAAAGGCACGGCCATCTGCTGCACATTCGCATACGAGTTCTCCTTGTGCAACAACATCGCCCATACCATGCTATATATCATCATGAGCATGCCAACCACTCCCAGCCCGGACACGACCCCCATCGGGGCAATCACCCAAGGGCTCTGCGTCAGCACTGCCAAAACCAGTAAAGCTGCCAACCCGATCAACACCCCAAGCTGCTTCCAGCTGGCGATGCCAGAGGTTTTGGTCTGTTGGGTCCAAATCACCTGGTTAAAGGCAGGCACCAACGCTACTGAAATTGCCAGCCCCATACCCATGCCGGTGATCAGTCGCAGCGTGTTAGATGGCTCGTAAAGCCCGTGGATGCCAGGAAAAAAATGGAGATAAGAGTTGACCCCATCCAAGCCAAACGCCAACACAAACAAAGCCATCACCAAGATCGTTCGTAAAGGGGGGTAAGCGCTTTTCTTGCCCTGAACAAACTGAAAGACTACCCCAAGCACTGCGCCTAGGTACATACCCGTGCAGCGCGCACACAGGGGAACTTTGTGACTATGCACCTGGAAAGAACGTTCAGCTATCTGGTGGCAAACTGAATAACCGATCGCGCCAAGCTTGCCCCAAAAGCCCGCCGGCGTCAGCCACAGCCACACGCCCAACCCCACCAACACCAGCGGCAACAACACCCACTTCCAGGGAAAAGTGCGCTTCTTGGGGCTTTCAGCAGATGGGATTTGTTCCATAGCAGATATCGTAAGCCATCCGGATTTTAGGCATGTGTTCTTTTGGTCAGGTAAGTGTGCGCAGTTTTCAGCCAGTCAATGATCTCGATATGCTGTGGGCAGGCAGCCTCACACTCACCGCATTCCACGCAGTTGTCAGCGCGGTTCTCCTTCTTCATCCCGCCATAGTGCCAATGCCCGTTGGCTTGGTTCTGGTACTTGAAGGCTTCATTATAGATAGAAAAGATGCGTGGAATATGAACATCATGCGGGCAGGGTTGGCAGTAGTTACAGGCAGTGCAGGGAATGGGAATGAGCGATTCGAAAGCATCCCGTACCTGGGAGATAATCAGATGGTCTGCATCATTGAGCGTCCCCACTCCCGATCGGGTAGCGCTAAGCAGGTTCTGTTCAACCTGCTCCATGGCGCTCATGCCACTCAGCAACAATGAGACCTCAGGCTGGTTCCACACCCACTGCAGTCCCCATTCTGCCGGTAGCCAATCACGGTCAGAAGCGGCGAAGGCTTGCATCACAGGGTCGGGCATCGGCAGTTTCGCAAGAGAGCCGCCACGCAGGGGTTCCATTACCACCACGCCCAAGCCTTTATCAGCTGCCAGTTTAAGGCCACGCTCCCCCGCCTGATGATTGATATCCATATAGTTATATTGGATTTGGCAAAAATCCCATCCATCATAGCCGTTGATAATCTGCTCAAACACCGGATAAGCATCATGAAAGGAAAAGCCAATCGCACCAATTTTACCGTCCGCTTTGATCTTTTCAATCCAATCAAACACCTTGAGTTTCTGATAATTTTCCCAATGAGAGGCATTCAGTGCATGAAGCAGGTAAAAATCGATCTTTTCAACCTCCAGCTTTGCCAGCTGTTCGTTGAACAGTCGGTCAAAATCCTTGTCAGTCTTCACCAACCAGGAGGGTAGCTTGGTCGCCACTTTGGTTTTCGCTCGATAGCCATCTTTCAGCGCCTTCGCCACCAGCAATTCGCTCTTGTGATCATGGTAGCTGTAAGCCGTGTCCACATAATTGACCCCCGCGTCAATGGCTGTTCGGATCATGCGGATAGCTTCAGGTTCGTTGATTTCTTCCGATTTTGGCAGGGTTGGCAGGCGCATGGCACCAAAGCCCAGTGCAGAAGGTTTAAAATCTAATTTTCCGAATTGTCGATATTGCATACTAACCTCGTTTCAGGATTAATGAATAAATTGTACCCGAAGAATTGTGAATGAATCAAAAATTCTCATATTCCCCCATAGACCCATTGATGGTTCATACATCGATTTGACATTCAATCCACATTATGCGATACTATAGATGCACAATCGTGTGCTCTCATCCGCCATTCTATGAATGAGGAGGTGGTGCGTAATATGAGTAGTTATTTACCCAACGCTGCGGCACCCCTCCTCGCTAGTCGATAAAGGTGCCGCAGCCAACCGAATGACCGTCCAGTTTTCTGGGCGGTCATCTCATTTCTTCGATATTAGCAGAATTATCTGATAAATCCCTGTATAATTGTAGAAAGTATTCATTTGATTTTTAACAGAGGATTAATCATGGAATCAGATCCGCTATCCGAAAACATCCCAGAAACCCCAAATTCCCCAAAATGGAATTGGACTGCCAAGCTGATTGTAGGACTTATCTTAGCAGCCATCGGGCTGCTGTTGATCGTCCGTTTCCAAAACTTTATTGGACCCCTCCTGACCTCCTTCATCATTGCCTACCTCTTTCACCCCATCGCGCGCGTCCTAAACAAGCGCCTGCACATTAATTGGCGCCTTGCCGTGTTGATCGTCTATATATTCTTCTTGTTAGTCATCCTGGGTCTGATCACATGGGGCGGCGTAGCGCTGATCGAACAAGTGCAAAATCTGATCAAGTTCATCTCTGAAAATCTGAACAAAATCCCTGAATTCATCGACCAGATCGCCGCCACAAAACTAACCATCGGACCCTTCGAAATTGACACGCCCAGCCTGGAATGGGACAGAATCACTTCTGAAATTATTGGCATGATCCAACCAATTTTGGGTAGCGCCGGCTCCCTGGTTGGTAAGCTGCTTTCTGGCGGCGCTAACATGGTGTTCTGGTTCCTAATAATTTACCTGGTTTCTTTTTTCTTCACCTCTGAGTCGCAAAGCAGCCAGGGCAGCTTGTTGCGCCTGAACATGCCTGGCTACAAAGAGGATATGGACCGCATGAGCAAAGAACTCAGCAATATCTTCAGCGCCTTTTTCCGCGGGCAGTTGATCGTGGTTGGTATTTCCATTGCAGTGTTCACTATCTACCTGGGTGCGATGGGTGTCAATTTTTACTTTGGCTTGGCTTTGATTGCCGGCCTTGGGCGTTTCGTGCCTTATATCGGCGCCTGGGCAGGCTGGATTAGCTTTGGCTTAGTCGCGCTTTTGCAGGGCTCCAACCCCTTCAATCTGATGGCAGGCTGGTACACCTTGATCGTTGTTGGTATTGCTGTGGTGATCGACAGCATCATGGATAACATCCTCACCCCCAAGGTGATGGGTAATGCACTCAAAGTGCCGCCCGCTGCGATCCTCCTTGCCGCACTGATTGGCGCTGAACTGCTCGGGCTGATCGGCGTGATCTTGGCAGCCCCCGTGTATGCTAGTATACAATTAATCGTGCGCTATGTGCTCGCCAAGATGATGGATCGGAACCCATGGGAAAACCTGAAGTATCGCGAGCCGCCAAAGCAACCACGCTGGATGAAATTCTTTTCCAAGATATTCAAAAAGATCGGCGCATGGTTCAAAAAGCAATGGAAAAACGTCAGTGCCCACAATTTTACAAGGAATCTCAAAACAAAACCTGCTCGAAAGTCGAAACAATAACTGGCAGCCCGTCGGAATTTATGAGATAATAGAAACAATAATTATTAAGGAGTTAACCATGGAAAACGAAAAAGAACCTGTCACCACCACGATTGCAGAAACCGAAAACTATCTGGCATGGAAAGCAGAAGAACCTGATAACGAAACCACTTACCATCTTGAATTAAACAATGTGACATTGCATTTCTTCAAGGAGGAGTGGCAAGAATTCCTCGATCTGATCGAAACCATCGTCGACGAAGAGCTCTAAACCAGTAATTGCTAGTTAATTGATATTTAAGAAGCTGACAGTTCTGTCAGCTTTTTAAGTTAACTTTTCTCAGGATAATATTTCATCCAGACCAGTGATCGAAACTCCTCAAAGCCATTTTGTCTGAAACTCTCCACTGCATCTCCTTGTGGAAAATCCACCTTGAGCATTTTCCTGCGCGGGAAACTTGCCACCGCTCCGAGCAAAAGATCAGAAACCGTCTGGTTTAGATCACACTGCGGATTGATCGCCAGCCAAAGATTGTCCGCACTAACATTGGTATGTTGCCAGCTGACAAATCCCTTTAGCAGCCCTCCCTCACGCAACCCCTTATGTTTTAGTCTGAAAGCCTCTCCCCAACGCGATGGGTACCAGAAGATCTTTTGCTTAAAATCTTCAAAGGAAACCGGGAAGTACCAGGTGATGGTCTCTGGATAAAGCCTTTCCAACCACTGTTGCTGCAGCTTGTCCTCCCCATTTTTGCGCCGTTGTAATTCACCTTGTAATTCCTCCAAGCCCGGATTTTTCCGTTCCCCGAACGGCTTTAGCTGCCAGGTAGTCAAGGTCGTATAGCTACGAAAGCCAAGCGACTGGTAAAGATCAATAGCCGCCTGGTTGACCATATTGACCTGTAGCCAAATCTCCCGCAGCGCTCGTTGACGCAAGTATTCCAGGGCATGCTGGGTGAGTGCGCGAGCAATCCCCCGCCTCCTGTAAGCCTCTTTTACCGCCACATTGGCAATCAAGTAGATTTTTTGCTTATGTTGTTCAAATGGTATAAGGCTGATATTGCCAACAACCTTGCCATCCTCTACCCAAACAAAACCTTTAGGAACGCTTGCCCGTGGTTCTTGGAAGCCTCCTGCCCAGTCAATGAAGCGCGCATCTCTGGCTGCCTTGCGCATTTCCCGGATAAAAGCTTGTCCATCAGCGTCTTGCTTCAGCGAAAAACTTTCTTCAATCAGATCCGCTACGGCGTCCAGATCGCGCAACATGTTAAGCGGACGGATGAAATGGTTGGTCGTTGACACTTGCACAGGCGATATCACCATCTTATTATTTTACTGCGAGTTAAGGAAAATGCGATCTTAGATAAAAAAACAAGCCCTGAAAATCAGGGCTTGCTGTTTGATACCGGTTACTATAAGTCCTCTGGCTGGGAAGACCCCGGACGGCGCGCGCGGTAAACGATCCTGCCTCGCTCCAGATCATAAGGGGACATTTCCACCCGAACGGTATCGCCTAATAAAATCCGAATATAGTATCGGCGCATGCGCCCTGAAAGATAAGCCAATACTTCATGGCCATTATCAAGGCGTACTTTGAATTGTGTACCGGGTAATGCCTCAATGATCGTGCCATCCACGGTTATCTTCTCTTCTTCTTTCGCCATAGAACCTCCATCCTACAAAATTTTGAGCTTTTCAAAGCTCAGGTTACTCATACATCTTCTTTGTTTTAGATCTACGAATAGCCTTCTTCTTATCCATCCGGCGCTGTTCGCTTTTCGAGACGAACCAACGTTTATTCCTGATGGTACTGAGAACACCGCTTTTAATTACCTTCTTGCGAAAGCGTTTAAGCAGTGCATCCTGCGACTCATTTTGTCGCAATGTCACACTTGCCAAAAGTCTCACCTCCCTTCCAAGGGGGATAAATTTGTTAATCGGGAGGGGAGCCTGATGTTCCTATCCCTACACGCAACAACAATAGCTCAGAAAGTTTCCATTCTGGAGCTAATGTACGCCATATTATACACTATATTATGCAGAGTCAACAAATCGAATATAAGAGATTTGTAATTCTTTTCTTCTACTAGAAGAAGTTTTCCCCTGTTGGACGGGTCACACTGATAACCCTGCTCCAACTGCTAATTCTTGCAACTGTTGTGTCACCGCCTGACGCTTTGCAATCTGGACTTCGACAGTCAGCGTTTCAATCAACTCCTTGGTGTTTTCACGTGCTTCCTCTAGCAAGTTGTAACGGACTGCATTCTCCGCCTCGATTGATTCTAAGATCAACTCATAAAAACGCAGTGCGATCAAGTGTTCGTGTGTCCGTTTTATCATCGGCAAGGGGTCTCCTTCAATGATCGGTGGGGGAAAAGATGGCACATGTTCTGAGGGTTCATCTACGGGGATATAGCTTGGCAGCAATGAGGTCAAGATAGGTTTGTAGAATCCACTATTTGGCTTACGAAAGGATAATATTTCTACCCCTTGAATCTGACCACTTTTAAACGCCTCTTGCCAGGTGTTGATCATTTCATAGGCTTTGTGATATTGGGGCATGGATCCCTGTGCAATGGACCCCTGGTGTTCAAATGTTAGCTTAACCTGGTTCAATACTTGCCCCACACGCTTTCCAAACGAAATGATTGTGAATGGTGAAGCATGATTTGACTGCCATTCCAATGCTAGCTCCGCAAGATTTTTGTTGTAGGTACCACAAATCCCACGCTCACTCCCTAAAATTACTAAGAGTAATGGTGCGTTTGAGGATGACTCAGGTACCTTTGGTGTATCTTCATTTTTATCCACCACTGACTTTAATTCATTCAAGACGCGCAGAAATTCAATCTTATACCGATTCAAATTGGCTTTACGGTTGATCGCCATTTGCATGGTGCTGAGCGACATCACACGCAGTGAACCCAATAGTGGCTCGATGTTGAGCAGATTCTCAAGGCGATTTTGAGCGCGTTCGCTGACTTCAGACATAGATCCTTAGAGATTGTGGAATTGTTCCAAAGGCCAAATAAACACCACGCCCCCACCAATGATGATGGACTGCTGGCTGCTTGGATCAAAGCGCTGAGGTGAATGGTTCTCATGAATTTTTGCGCTCGTTTTACAATGAGCCCTAATTACATCAAGCACACTTTGCACATCCGCTTCCATAACTGCAATGAACATTGAGATTTGGCTTTGCCGTAGCATGCCGCCCCGGGTTTCACTGAACGTTGCAGTATAGCCAGCATTTACCAGCGCATCCAAAACAGCTTCTCCACTATTTTTAGGAACAACTGCCATGATCATCCTCATGCTTCACCTCTTTTGGTAACTTGCCATTTTTCTAAAAAATCACTTATGGTTGCATGCAATTCCTCAATGGACTCTTCGTTTAGTACCCTATGATACTTTATCCTATCAACCAATTGGAGCGCATGGGTATGTGTATACAAAATCAAATCATGTGAAAAACGATGAATTTCACTCACTTCAACGGTATCCAAATAATTATTCGTCAATGCGAAAAATAAGATGACCTGGTCTACCAAACTGACAGGTTCATGCGGCTTTTGACTTAGAAGAGTCTCTAGCCGTATGCCGCGGTTTATTTGACGCTGTGTGGCTTCATTGACCTCCGTGCCAAAGCGAGCAAAACGAGCAACCTCTTCGTATTGGGACAACTCCAACTTCAAGGGTCCGACCATGGTTTTCATAGCGGGCTCTTGGGCAGCGCCACCCACACGAGAGACTGAACGCCCCACATCAATGGCGGGTTTAACCCCTTTATTGAAAAGGTCTGTATCCAACATAATTTGCCCATCTGTGATGGAAATCAAGTTGGTTGGAATATACCCTGAAAGATTACCCTTCTGTGTCGTTACAATCGGCAACGCAGTGATAGAACCGCCACCATGCTCTTCACTTAATTTACATGCGCGTTCTAACAAACGTGAATGTAGGAAGAAGATGTCCCCAGGGTAAGCTTCCCGACCAGGTGGTCTTCTTAACAACAGGCTCAATTCTCGGTATGAGTCTGCATGTTTCGACAAGTTATCATACACAATCAAAACGTCCATACCCTGATCAAGAAAAAACTCTGCCAAAGTCACGCCCACATAGGGCGCAAGATATCGTAAAGCTGGTGGGTCGTCAGGGCTGGCGCTAATAAAGGTTGTCTGGTTGAGCACGCCACCTTTGCGAATCACTTCAATGGCATTGATCACGGAGGTTTTCTTCTGTGCAATGGACACATAGATACACTTGATATCTGTTCCACGCTGGCTGAGAATTGTATCCAATGCCAAGGTGGTTTTACCTGTCTGACGGTCACCCAGAATCAACTCTCGTTGACCACGTCCAAGCGGTATAAGGGCATCAATAACCTTAGTGCCAGTATAAACCGGTTGATTGACAGGCGCACGTTGAATGACACCTGGAGCTGTTTTCTCAATAAAGCGATACTCAGATGGGACAATGGGTCCCTTCCCATCTAAAGGAGAACCCAACGGACCCACAACTCTGCCGAGGAATTGAGCCCCCACGGGGACGCTCAAGCGCTTGCCAGTTGCCTCCGCCAAATCCCCGCCGCGAATACCACGGTCAGGACCTAAGAGGATAACATCCACATGCCTTCGATCCAGGTTCAACACCATGCCCTGAGTTTTATTGGGGAAGGTAACTAGCTCCTCCAACTGCACTGATGGTAGCCCGGAAAGAGTTGCTACACCATTGCCAATATGCTGAACCGTTCCCACATTACGAAAATCAACAGCCGGTTCAATGGATCCACTCGCCTTTTGAATTCGACGAACTAATGATGGGATTCTGAAAGACTTTTGTGATAAAACTCTCTTTGCTTGGCTCAGGTCAAGGATCTGTGAAAAAAATGTCTCCCTTGAAATATTGAGGATGTTTTTCTCACGTAAATCTTGTCGAAGGCTTTGCAAAGTTTCTTCGGTTCTGGTGTCAAGTCTTTCTGCAGTCGTATCGATTTTATCTGTCATATTCCATGCTTACCCGTTCGAGCGAATCAGCTACTTCCGCACGAGTTTTTTCCAGATGCGAAGCGATCGAATTTTCAAGGATTAGATCACCAATTCTGACTTTAACTCCAGACACCAAGCTATCATCCACAGACACTTCAATATTTACGTCAGAAAAATTAAAAATTTTATAGAAATCAAGAGT
>CAZJLN010000074.1:0-10076 GCA_964546745.1 uncultured Anaerolineaceae bacterium | reverse complement strand
TGGTATTCGACTCGCGCCGAGGGCATTTTTTATCATCCTCCATCACCTACATAACAAAGTTGCTTTGCCTCCAATTGTCCTATTTGACACAATTTCAGCAGGGTGTTAATATAAATATAGGGTTGCCTGTCTCATTGTTTCAAGCCACCCAAGGAGTTTCATGAAATCAAAAAAGCTAATTCCTGTCCTGATCTCGATAACGCTGATTCTGATCATCGCGGGATGTAAAAAGAACGTTTCTCCAACTGCTGTTCTAGAAGATCTGAATCAAACTTCAAGTTCGCCCACCACAGAAATACCCTTGTATCCCATTATTGAGGAACAGACTAATACACCAACCTTGTATCCAATAACTGAAGAGCAGCCAGCCCCAATTGAAACAGAGTCGCCCGAAGAAACAAGTACTTCAGAATCGCCCCTTGAAGAGTCTATCTCATTTAGATCTATCAACATGTTCCCTGACGGTAAGGGTTGGGGGCTAGCAGGCCGCTACCACTTATTGCAAACCAAAGATTCGGGTTTCACCTGGTATGACGTCACACCGGATTCTCCTCTAATTCCTGAAGATGAATACGGCCCAGCCGTATTTACATACTTTTTAAACAGTGGGAATGCCTGGTATTTGCTATCAGACTTTGAAACCAGTAAGCTATTCATCACAACCGATTCAGGCGCAACCTGGAATGAATCTGACCTGGATTTTCCCGGTGGCTATCTGTATTTCTTAGATGCCAATCACGGCTACTTGATGAGCGATCTGGGGGCAGGGGCAGGCTCGCAATGGGTCGCGTTTTACCACACTGCTAATGGGGGGCTTACTTGGGAGCAACGTTTCACACATGAGCCCGGTGTGGATGCGGATCTCCCTGGCAGTGGCATTAAAAACGGGATGTTCTTTATCGACGATAATAATGGGTGGGTTACCGCAAGCGTTCCTATTGAAGATTACATTTACTTATATCGTACTCCTAACGGAGGCGTTAATTGGGAAGAGATATCTATTTCTGTTCCAGTTTCTTTAACTGGATCGTTTTTTGAAGCGCTTTACGGTAATATCATGGGTCTCTCTGACGATGGTTCGCTCTTGTTCCCTGTTCGAGTATTGGGAGCTTCAGATCCTTACCCCTTGGTATTTTTCCAAAGTCTTGACTCTGGTGAGACCTGGACATATCTCTCAACAGTTGCTGATGCTTCCAAATATGATTTCACAGGCACAAACGTTGCCGTAGCTGCCGGTGAACACACACTCTATCAATCCATAGAAAAAGGGACGAACTGGTCTGATCTGTCTGCAAATTTACCATCTGGTGAGACTCTACTCCAGGTAGAAACTGTGTCGGATGCTGATATCTGGATACTATCCACGCCAACGCCAGAAGATCTCAGTGTAATCCATCTCTATCGATCGACTGATTCCGGATTAACCTGGCAACTATTGCCTGCTATCCTCACTGCAAGTAGTGGTGGATGAGGCTGTTAATCAAGCTGCCCGGTCGGTCAGTATAAATCAAAAGTTTTGTATAATTTAATTAAGAATGTTAAATGACTTTTAGATAAAATAAAGATATAAATTGAAAGGAGTAATAATGTTAACGGATATATTAACTTGGATTCCTGTTGGTGCAATTGCCGGATTATTGGCAGATTGGGTTGTCAAGAGAATCAACCTGGGTTTAATCGGAAAGATTATTGTTGGTGTTCTTGGCGGTTTCCTGGGAGGATGGCTGTTCGGAATGATAGGAACACCTTTTGGCGAAAAATTTTTGGGGAAAGTCGTTTATGCCTTTGTTGGAGCTGTCATCCTGTTGATTATTCTGCGGTTTCTGCGTAGTAAAAAGTAATTACAGTAATAAACATACAACAAGAACATCGTCGATTTCTCTAAAAGTGACGATGTTTCATTTTTTATGACTTTTTCAACAGATTAATTGCTTTATTTATGGCTCAATCGCTCTGAAAGCTTCAAGTTCTTTTTTTTTATCGACCAAAAGCCAAAGTACCTATTACTGCTCTTCTCAGCATCCAGACATATAACAGGATGTTTTGTTTATAGTTAAATTGCTTGTATAATAGTAAAAAATGAAACGTAAATGTTTTCTACTTTTTTTGATAATCTGTCTGGGGCTCGTTGTTCCATGCCCAATTAGCTCAGAAGTCACAGCACAAACATCGGATGTAAATCATAATACTCCTCAAACAGATAAACTGTCCTTCTTTACCGAGCATTTCTCTGAATGGACAGAAGAACCCTGGCTATCTGTTCTCGAAAACGGTCAATTTGAGGACCATCCCGTTATTTATCTGACCTTTGATGACGGACCAGATCCGAAATGGACGCCTAAGGTCTTGGCGCTTTTAGATGAGCATCACGCCAAAGCTACTTTTTATATGATTGGTATTAACGCCCGCAGCGAACCAGAGACTGTCTTGGCGGTAGCTGAAGCAGGTCAAATGATTGGCAACCATAGTTACAACCACAAGAGTTTGTCTCATTTTGGTTACAACGATTTTTACCTGGAATTGCATGACACAGATACCGCCATTCGTGACGCCCTGGATTCCAATCCGGATCTGCTCCCCCAGGTTGCTCAATGCATGCGCCCTCCTTTTGGAGAGATTAGCCCAAACCTCTATACATTCGCCTCTCGCATGCTTTACGATGTCTCCATGTGGAGCCTAGACACCATGGATTGGTCTGGTATTTCAGGTGAAGAGATCTTGGACACGGTTTTGGCAGGTGTGAAGCCCAATGCCATCATTCTGATGCACGATGGGGGAAAATATCGATCAGAAACGATCAGGGGATTAGCATTGACGCTGCACGAACTGACATTAAGGGGTTATACCTTTGAACCTCTCTGTATCACATCTGGACAAGTAATTGATTATCCTTAAGTCCCTCTGTTTTTCCCTAAATACTAAAGAATTACATGGAAATTCCACTTTTTGCACTTTTTTGCCCTTGCATTTTTTAAATAGTTATGTTAATATAGGACAGTTAGACGTTTGGGTGCCCCCCTCACCCAGGCGTCTAACGCTTTTAACAGGTTCTATCAAGAATGAGTAAATATCTTTTTGTTGAGTGTACCAGCCCAGACTGCCGTCTGCGCTTTCCACTGGATCCCCAAATCCACCAGGGCAAGTATTGTCCTTTGTGTGGTTCGCTTCTGAGGATGGTTTCGAAAGTTCCTTTTTGCACAAAAAATACAGATGCGCCGAGTAGAACCTCAAGCAAGATTTCGGGTTTGCTAGACAATATTCGCAGCGTATTGAACGTAGGTTCAGCCTTACGCATTGCAGATGGTGCCGGTTTGGCGCATCTTTACCTCTGCGGTATTACCCCCAACCCAAAGGATAACCCAACCATCGCCAAAACTGCGCTTGGCGCCGAACTTTCTGTCAGTTGGAGTCACCATCGCAATGCAGTTGATCTTGCCAAGCATTTGATCAGCCAGGGCTCAGTTCTGGTAGCACTGGAAAACATTCCTGATGCTGAATGCTTGTATGATTTTCATCCAGAAAAACACATTAACAGACCTACTGTCCTCATAACAGGTAGTGAGACTGCGGGGGTTGATCCTGACTTATTGGCTCTCTGTGAGCACACCCTTTTTTTACCCATGCGAGGTACCAAAGAATCCCTCAACGCGTCAGTTGCCTTTGGTATCGCTGCCTACTGGCTCTCTCACAGTCAATAAATCAAAACAAAAAGGCGGAGATCATCCGCCTTTCTAATTCTTTAAGATTGAATACCTCTACTTGGGTCTAATGATCGTCCCGGCAGGAATGATTGTATTCTTGGGGATCACAGCAATGCCATCCCGAACAACATAATACTCACTATTAAACTCAACATCCGCTGGAAAGGGGCGAATGATCACGTTATCCCCAATCCTGGCGTTTTTATCAATTATGGCACATTCAATATCACAATTCTCACCAATTCCGAGCGGTGTCTCACTTTCCTCTTCGTAGTAATCTGCCCCCATCATGATGGTGTCTTTGATATGGGTGTTGGCTCTGATCTGGCTGCGTAATCCAATCACCGAATGCTCAATATCTGCCTGATCAATGTGACAGCCTTCTGCAAGAAGTACTTTGCGCATGCTGCATTCATTCACGATAGACCCAGGTAAAAATCGAGGGTGGGTATAGATTGGATTAAGCGGATCAAATATATTAAACGATGGATCTGTTGCCGTTAACTCCAGGTTGGCTTCGTAAAACGCACGGATGGTTCCAATATCCCGCCAATACCCGTTAAAGTCATATCCATGTACTCTGGCGCCTTGCTGGATAAAGTAAGGGATTACATCCATGCCAAAATCGTCCATCTTTGATTCACGGGTGTTAATGCTGAGGATGTCCACCAATGTTTTTATATTGAAAAGGTAGATACCCATCGAGCCTAGATAAGGCATTTCCGGATCATCTCGGCTGACCAAACTGGCAAGCAAAGCTGGATCCTTTGGCTTTTCAGCAAAATCGGTGATACGCCCATCAGGTATTGGCTGCACAGCTACAGTGATATCCGCATTTGTGTCCCAGTGGAATTCAGCCATTTTCGCATAATTCATTTTGTACAAATGATCCCCTGCCAAAATAAGCACATACTTACAGTGGGTCGATTGGATTTCCATGATCTGCTTGCGCACCGCGTCCGCCGTGCCCTGGTACCAATCCATATGTTCCATCGTCTGTTCTGCTGCCCAAATCTGCACAGACCCCTGATGAAACGAATCAAATACATAGGTCTGGGCAAGATGCCGATTTAATGACACCGAATTGAATTGGGTGAGAACTGAGATTTTGTAAATATTGGAATTGATACAATTACTGACTGGTATATCGATCAACCTGTACTTTCCTGCAATTGGGACTGCTGGTTTTGAGCGTTGAGTGGTGAGGGGGAATAGGCGCTTACCTTGCCCGCCGCCGAGAATAACTGCTAATATATCTTTCATGCCAGGCATCTTAATTGACTCTCCTTATAATATTTAGTTTTATTTACATGAAATAGCAGAAATCTTACCAACTGCTTAGCTAATTTTACCCTTAATTTGACTAACCATGTCCAATATTTCTATGGCAGATTGAAGCGTGCCTTCGCTGACGGGTCCCATCATTTGCGCAAGTTCATGCTGGCGCGTGCTACCGGATAATGCTTCAACCAGCGTTTGGGTACGTCCTTCTTTGACCACTTTGTTGACGTGGAAATGCTGGTCACCAAAGGCAGCTAATTGAGGTAAGTGCGTCACGCACATCACTTGATGCTTTTGGGAAAGCTGCCATAGCTTCTCTCCCACGGTCATGCCCACCCTTCCACCAATTCCCTGGTCAATCTCGTCAAAAACCAAAACAGGGATCGCATCTGCACTGGCAAGCACGTTCTTAAGCGCCAACATAAGTCGTGAGGTCTCTCCACCAGAAGCGATCTTAACCAAAGGTTTTAATCCCTCACCTGGGTTTGGCTCCACTAGAAACTCAACTTGATCAGCGCCATTAGCATCAAAAGCCACATGTTCGCCATTCAACCCAGCAATGCCGCTCTCCAAAATTTTGTATCCAATTTCAACGCCAAAGCGCGCGTTTTGCATGCTGAGATCATCGAGTTGTTTCTCTACCGCATTCGATAGTATTGCAGCAGCTTGTTTTCTTTTAGTTGTCAAATATGAGCTTTTAATTTGAATCAGTTGCTTCATCTCGGTTATTTGAAAGTCGAGTTCTTCTATTCGCTCTTCTGCATGATTGATATTTTCCAACTCCGCCCTTGCTTTCTCTAAAAAGGTTAACACTGCTGCGATGGTACCGCCAAATTTGCGTTTCAACCGATTGATCAGGTCGATGCGTTCTTCTATCTGATCCAAGCGCTTGGGGTTGAATTCTATCCCATCAGCATACAAACGCACATCTCGACTTAATTCTGCAAGTGCTTCCAGTCCTGTATCAAGTCGTTCAGAAAGGGAAAGTGTATCCTTATCAATATTGGCTAAATCGCTTAATGCTCGTGATACTTCTCCTAAAAGATCAACAACTGAGGAGAATTCAGGGGTACCTTCGCTCAGGAGGGTCAGTGCTTGTTGGCTCAAACTGCTCAGGCTCTCAGCGTTCGCCAGGCGTGTGCGTTCTTGTCTGAGTTCTTCTTCCTCTCCAAGCTTAAGCTTAGCGCTCTCAATCTCGTTGATCTGATAGCTCAGGATATCGGTTCGTCGGGCAGATTCCTGCTCCAATTGGCGTAGCTCTTCCAATTCCCTTTGTAGATGGCGGTATTCTTGATAGCTTTCTCGGTAATCAGCCAATTCCAGGGTTGTACCAGCAAACTGATCCAGCAAATCCAGGTGATTGTGAACCTTTAATAAGGAAAGGTGTTCAGATTGCCCGTGAATGTCCACCAGCAGATTTCCAACCCCACGTTGAAGACCAGCATTGATGCTGCGTCCATTAATACGCGCAATATTACGCCCCTCCAGACGGATCTCCCTACTTAAAGTGATGCTATCCTCCTCATCCATCAGCCCTTCTGGTTCCAACAGAGCAGCAACCTTCTGGCTAACTCCGCTTTCCAAGACGAATGTCGCCTCCACAATAGCGCGATCCTCGCCACTGCGAATTGAAGTGACATCTACCCTGCCACCCAACACCGCTTCAAGCGCATCCAGGATAATGGACTTGCCCGCACCAGTTTCACCAGTAAAAATAACCAAACCATGCTTAAAGTCCAATGTCAGATCGTGTATGATAGCGAAATTTTGGATATGGAGTTCTTTTAGCATAAAAACCTCAACGCAATCGGATGCCTGAAAGTTGATAATAGGCAGTGGTTGAACATAAAAAAGTAAACGCTGCCCGCCAGATCAATGATAACAATTCCCCAAAATTGCCTTGGATTAGGCTTAGCAATGGGATCAACACAAAGGGAATGCTACCCAATATGCACCCCCACAATACCATGCGAAAAATGAGCTTGCTGCGACGTTTTTGCACCACCTTACGCACCACAGAAGCAACCAGTGTTCCAACGGCTGGGGCTAATAAGATCGTGAAGAAACCGATCAACGATGAAACCCATGCCCCACCAAATCCAATCACTGCTGAGATAAAGAACGCCAAAACAGGATCTAAAGGTTTGGCAGTGTCAAATACTTTCTGCTGGTTGCGCACGCAGTCTTTGCAACGATAGCCTGTGGGCGTCCGCACAGCAGTGGCTGGCGTGATAGGTGTGCCACAGCGGTTGCAGCGCAGGGTTATTACTTCACCCTCTAAGGGTTTATCGGGATCAAGAGATGGTTTATCAGTCATTGCTCGTCTTTATTGCCGGGTTATTTTCCATGTAGGATGTCAAGTTTTGATAAAAATAAGCTGGACCTTGGAAGCGTACCATGTTCAGCGATTTTTCATTGGAGGTGATATGAAGCCTATCTTCATTATGGATCAGAATGGAATCTTGTCCGTCCACACTAAAAACGGCTTCATGACTGGTCTTGACGCGAATACACAAGGATGCACCTTCAGCTAGGATCACCGCTCTGTCTAATGATAGATGAGGTGCTATAGGAATCAAAAGCATGTTGCGCAGTTCTGGCGGCATAATAGGTCCGCCTACAGCCAGGGCATAAGCAGTGGAGCCAGTTGCAGTGGCAGCAATCAGACCATCTGCCATATAGCTGGTTAGGTATCCCTCATTGATCTCCACCTTAAGCTCAATCGGGCGTACATATTGTCCGCGGCACACCACCAGCTCATTGATCACATTCCAGCTGCCTGCCAATACATTGTCCCGGTAAAACATCGCCTTAAGCATCATACGCTTTTCCAGGCGGAAGCCACCTGTAAGCAGTCTTGGGAGATTTTCTCGCCAATTGGTCGTGCTTAGCTCAGCCAGGAAGCCAAACCTCCCAGCGTTGATTCCCAATAGCGGGATCCCTCGCGGTGCGCATAGATGTCCTGCGCGCAGTATTGTGCCGTCACCGCCTAATGCAACTACGAGATCATAATTGGAGAGGTCTAAAGCTTCTCCATCTGCGTCAAAATCTAGTTCGCGAAGTTCTACGCAAGCGCCAAGAGACCCCAAGTAGGTTCTAACCTCACCTGCCAGGGTACATGCTTTCTTAATCATGCTGTTGGCAAGTAATAAGATGCTTTCTGGGCATTTCTGTGTGGCTTTCATGACCTCCTAATTATAGCGTCAAATAATGACATGACTAGAATAAATCATATACAGGTGTCTTTCGCCATCGAATCGTGTAAAATTCAACATATTCATCATTTCAATTGGAGAAAATATGTCCAAGAAACTGCATTATAAAGATATGAATACCCTCGTCAGCCATTATGCTGAGTTTGAAGATCCTGAAAACGCACATGTCACCCCTATTTACCAAACCTCCACTTTTGGCTTCACCGATGCAGCCAGCGGTGCTGCCATTGCTGCAGGTCAAGGTACAGGATATTACTATACCCGCCTTGGGAATCCCAATTTTACCCAACTGGCACGCAAACTTGCAGCACTTGAAGCCTGGGACTTTCTTCAACAAGATCCAGAATCTGATCCCGAGCAACTTGCAGCTGGCATGATTTTTGCCTCCGGTATGGCAGCTCTCACCGGTGCGATTTTATCCGTTGCCAAAACAGGTCAAACGATCATCACCCAAAAAGCCCTCTATGATGGTACCTATATTTTCTTCAACGAATTGGCACCTCGTTACGGCTTCAATGTTGTGTGGGTGGATGGCAGCCGCCTGGAGGAATGGCAAGCTGCCTTCAGCGACAATCCGAATGCTTGCCTTGCGTACGTGGAGACTCCAGTCAACCCTGCCATGGGGATGGTGGATGTCGCTGCTGTGTCAGGAATAACCCATCTTCATGGGGCAAAAGTGATTGTCGATAACACCTTTGCCACGCCATTCTGCCAGCGACCCCTATCGCTTGGAGCAGATGTAGTGGTTCATTCCACCACTAAATATATCTCCGGGCACGGACACCTGATAGGCGGGGCGGTGATTGCCAAAGACTTAGATTGGGTTAAGACCGATCTGAAAAAGACTTCAAAAATTCTGGGAGCGGTTCCCAGTCCATTTGATACCTGGCTTGCCAATATCGGTCTCAAGACTTTCCCTTTGCGTATGAAGCGTCATTGTGAAAATGCGCTCACGCTGGCACGTTTCCTCGAAGACCATCCTAGCGTAAAGTGTGTGCATTATCCCGGGCTGGAGAGCCACCCACAACATGAACTTGCTAAACGTCAGATGCACCAATATGGCGGTATGCTTTCCTTTGAGCTGGAGGGCGGGTTGGAAGCAGGTGAACACATGATGAATAGCATCAGAGTCTGCCGCCTAGCGGTCAGCCTGGGTAACGTGGATACTTTGATCCAGCACCCTGCCAGCATGACCCACCGCAACACACCCCGCGAACTGCGCCTTGCAGCCGGTATCACCGATGGACTCGTGCGCCTCTCTGTAGGAATCGAAGATGTGGAAGATTTAATGGAGGACATAAGCCAGGCAATGCAGTAAGCGATCGCTTGTGATATACCTTGGAGATGGAAAAGTGATAATAATGTGCTAAATGGTGAGCACAGGCTTAAAAATCATTCTCCAAAGAGAGTGGAGTCAGGAAAGCTGCTACTTTTCTCACGGTAATTGCTCAGCCCAGAGCAATCCTTTAATAACCGGGCGGTATAGCAAAAATGTCAAACCAGGGTATATGATTTGTGAAAACAATAAATTCAACCAGGGAGACTAAAAAGAGGATGACCACAACGACCCGGAATATCCTTGCAGGCTTAGCGTTTTCAACCTGCCCCTCTATGATCAATATGATCAATGAAGAAGCTAATAGTGCAAGGTTGGCAATGACAACTTCAAGCGCAACTTTATCAATTTGCCCAAACATCAGGGGACTTATTAAATATATGACCAGGATCACCAGGGGAAAGAAGGTTGCGGAAAATAGTCTTGAAAAGAAATGTTGATCAATCGACAAAATAAATTTCCGGACAACCAGGTATTCAATCAATCCATAAATAATATAGGCAAAAAAGCCTATTTTCATATGCTGATATACGCTCTCATTGA
>CAZJLN010000073.1:0-10111 GCA_964546745.1 uncultured Anaerolineaceae bacterium | reverse complement strand
GGCATTATTTTACCAGAATATTAAATAATTGGTCTAATTCCCTTATAAACTAAGGCAGTTCCAAAGGTTCTTAAGATTAATTCGGGTGGTTTATTTATCGCTTCTGCAATTTCAATGCACTTCAAAGGTTGATTACCGTTTGCTAAAAATAATCGAAAAACTGAGTCCACAATTGCACTCGTACTTTGATTGAATAATTCTTGCTTAGCACAGTGTGAAATCAAAGTGTGTTGCATTGCATCAACAAAGCTTACTTTTGCTGTAATTGGATCGACATAATCAATTTTTTCTTCTCCAGAAAAATTTGAGAATAAATTTTGATGCTCTTCACACAAAAATCCTTTGAGATATATTCGCCAATCTCTATCGTGCTTTTTCCACCAATCAAAATCGATTTGAAAGGCGGTGTCGATAGTAGGTTTAAGTAAAGGTGGAAGTTTAGTAGGTACCATTATTCATCCTTAATATCTTTTAGGTGGAAATAATAATCTCCAACATGTGAAAAATTTTTATCCGTATTTAATAAATACAATAGTGGTTCAGGAGGGCATCGTCGTATTAAATTTACAATGGAATAAACTTCTATAAAATGAACATGTCTTTGTTGATTCAACTTTGAAAGTTCTTGCATCATTTTTAATGTATCATTGAGAAGAGACTTAGATTTTCCAATGCGTGATTTCCAAATTTCATCTAGTGCGGCTGGATCAGGAATTGAAATTGCCATTTGCTCAGAAAATCCAGCAGTTACAGGTTGTTTAAGTAAAGCTATGACAATTCCAGCATCTGCACCTACAAGAACTGTTTTGATCCATTCGCGATTTGATCTTTTCTTTTGTGCTTGTATGTAAATTACACCTGAGTTTTCGCTTTTTTCTAAGTTAATAATGCTCCCAGGAATTAATTCCTTTTCTCGATACCATTTTTCTAGGCCATAAATATACTTTTGAGGTCGTACGACCCACGCTGACACTTCCTGATTTGAATCTTTATCAATTAAAGAAATTTTGATTCTTTCGCTTTCAAATGCAGAAGGAAAAATTTGGCTAATTTTTGGTGTAAGGGGGATGGATCCTACTCTCCAATGAGGATAGATTAGTGTTATTGAACACTTGCCTGTCGAAACACTCTCAATCACTGGATTCTGAATTAACTCATCGTCAATATTGGAAATAAAGAGTTTATCTTTTTCTGATAACTCTGATTGATAATCCTCTATTTCGTTCTGTAAATATATTGGCGTGTTCTGTACATATTCAGGCTCAAGACGATGAAGAAACCAAGAAAAAACGCCCTTGCTTCCCACTTCGTCAAAACGCTTATCCTTATGAAGCATGTAGTTTAGAGAGAATCGCATAAGGTCGATATTTGCAGTTGAGTCCAATTCAAATTGATTTAAGAGGAAGTCAGTGTCAATTGGTCCTCCACCTTGCATATCTAGAATAGCCTCAACGATATTTAAATGTCCTTGAGAAAAATCCATTAATAATGCTTTGGGAAACCATTCATGTCCTATTCGAACTAAATCATCTGACATAGACAACATGTCTTGTAGGTTTTTGGATAATGATTTTGAATATTTTTGCAGAATTATACTTTCGTCTTGCTCATTGGTGCTTGAAATTCTAGGTAATAAATTGTTTAGCTCATGATTTTCGTACTCTGACGCAAAGAATTGTGTGGATCCATCCTCCAAATCAACGCCTATAACCTTAAAAGGTCCTTGCTCTGGATTGATTCCATCACGTAATGAGGAGACTTTTCCTGCTATCCAACCTAATGCTGGAAAAACAAGTCTTTGATTTACCTCGTGTTTTTCTTTAGGTAAATAAACTGTACCTCTTTGAGACAACATTGCTTGTTCTTTTTGTTTCTCAGTTGATATCCGAAATTTAATTAATGCCAAAACAAGTGTTTCTGTTGTTAAAGGTCTTTCTGCTTCAAACAAGTAAGAAAACAAAAATTCAATATCTTTGTTGTTTACTTCCAGATTTCTCCAATAATTATCATTTAGTTCTTTTGAAAAAGCCATAAAACCTCGATATTTAACAATTTAGTCACTTAACAAAAAAATTATACCGTATGATATGCAGAATACAAAAACAAATTTCTTTCATATTGAAAAAAATATCATTGGTATAATCCAATTAAAATTTGAACAAGAATGACATAATTGTTGTTATTGTAAATGGAAATATTAATGAAGTTTATAAAATCTAGGATTACATCATTTAAGTGTGCTTTAGTTGGATTAAAACACGTTTTACGGACTCAAAAAAATGCATGGATTCATTTTATTGCTACATTCATCGTTTTGATTTTAGCTATTTGGTTGAACTTATCAATCAATAATTGGATCGCCTTATTACTCGTGATTGGTTTAGTATGGATATCCGAATTTCTTAATACAGCTCTGGAAGTTATCGTAGACCTTGCAAGCCCCGATCGACATCCATTAGCGAAGGTAGGTAAAGATGTTGGGGCGGCAGCTGTATTAATTGCTGCATTATTGTCTTTCATTATTGGATTGTTAATTTTCTTACCACACTTGATTGAAAAATTTTAACATTAACAAATGTAACCAAATACATTATTTATCATCAAAGGAAACTGATAATTAAAAAATGTTAGGAGAATTATGAACACAGAACCAATAAATGTCACTGATGCTGCTTTTCAAAAGTCAGTCTTGGAATCAACACTTCCAGTTATTGTAGACTTTTGGGCGCCATGGTGCGGCCCATGCCGTATGGTGGGTCCAATTCTTGAAAAAATATCAAAAGAATATTCAGAAAAATTAATTGTTGCTAAAGTTAACACGGATGAAAACCCAGAATGGGCAACAAAATACGGAGTACAAGGAATACCCACTATGCTACTTATCTCAGGTGGAAAAATTGTCCATCGTCAAGTAGGCGCTTTACCTGAAGCTATGCTTAGAGATCTTGTTGATCAATTCTTGGATGTTGTCAATAAAAAATAGTTGATAATATTAAAATTTTTTACAGGAAGGGAAGGTTTCCCTTCCTGTGTTTTATGGAACTCTTTGAATATCTGCACCTAATTCTTGTAGTTTTACTTCAATCTTTTCATATCCTCTGTCAATCTGTGTAATGTTCCGAATTACAGATTCACCTTTTGCAGAAAGTGCGGCTAAGACCAATGCCATTCCAGCCCGAATATCAGGGGTGTCAAGCTTCTCTGGATTAAGCTTTGTTGGTCCATGCACAATACATCGGTGAGGGTCACAAAGCACAATCTGAGCACCCATACTAACCAATTTATCTGTAAAAAACATCCGACTTGGATACATCCAGTCGTGAAATAATATACTCCCTTTGCATTGAGTAGCAATTACAATGGCAATACTCATAAGATCAGGCGGAAAAGCTGGCCAAGGCATTACTTTTATTTCTGGAATTGCATTTCCCAAATCAGCTTGAATTTTTAGTGACTGTTTTGATTTCACAAACACATCACTACCCTGAGTTTCAAAGTCAACTCCCAAACGATTAAGAACGAGCCTGATCATACTTAGATATTCAACACCAGCATTTTTAATTAAGATTTCTCCCGCAGTGACTATAGTAGCACCAATATAGCTAACAACTTCCAAATAATCTGGGCCAATCGTGAATTCTCCCCCTTGGAGGCCTTCAACTCCAGTAATTTGAAGTGTATTTGAACCAATATTATCAATTTCTGCACCTAAATTATTTAATAATATACAGAGTTCTTGAATGTGAGGTTCGGAGGCTGCATTTCGAAGAGTTGTTTTGCCTTTTGCCAATACTGATGCCATGATAGCATTCTCTGTAGCAGTCACACTTGCCTCATCTAGTAGAATATCAGCTCCTCTTAATCTTTGTGATTTAAAATGGAAGTTTCCATCATACTCAGATTTTGCTCCTAATTTATTAAGGGCATATATGTGGGTATCAACACGTCTTCTTCCGATTACATCACCCCCAGGTGGTGGTAAATGTAATTCACCGAATCTTGTGACCATAGGACCAGCCAGAAGGATCGATGCACGAATATGCCGGCAAAGATCAGGATCTAAGTTAGATGGAGAGACATTATCAGCCTTTAGCTCTATTGAGGATTTTGAATCAAGGTAGCGAATTTTTACTCCTAGACTTTCCAGAAGCTGAATCATTGTATGGACATCAGTAATATCAGGAACATTGTGGAGAACAACTGGTTCCGGGGTAAGTAAGCTAGCTGCCATCAGAGGAAGAGCAGCATTTTTATTTCCACTTGGGGTCATTGTTCCGTGTAAAGGTTTTCCACCATTGATAATGAACTTATCCATGTTAGATACTCCAATTAAATTTTAAATTTTTATATATTTTTATTGTGGACCAGCTTTTTTTACTTTTGCAGACATTAGGTTTTCATATTTTTTAAAATTATCTTTAAACCTTTCTGCTAATTTAATTGCTGTTTGTTCATACTCTTCTTTATCTGACCATCCATTTTCAGGATTTAATATTTCAGACTGAACTCCTGAAATTTCAAGAGGAACTTCTAAATTAAAAATCGGATCATGAAACGTCTTTACGTCATTTAACTCATCGTTTAAAACTGATTTGATCATTGCGCGGGTATAGGGTAAAGAAATACGGTTTCCAACTCCAAATCCTCCACCAGTCCATCCTGTATTAAGCAGCCAGACGTGAGTAGCGAATTTCTGTAAACGTTCTCCAAGAAGTTTTGCATAAACGCCTGGGTTAAGAGGGAGGAAAGGAGCTCCAAAGCAAGCAGAGAAAGTTGCTTCTGGTTCTTGTCCTAGTCCGCGTTCGGTTCCTGCTAATTTACTAGTGTAGCCAGAAATAAAATAATATAACGCTTGATCAGTATTGAGTTTTGCTAAGGGAGGTAACACTCCGAAGGCATCTGCCGTTAAAAGAAATATGTGCTTAGGGTGACCGCCAAAACCTTTTTCAATGTGATTAGGAATGAACCTTAACGGATAGGCAGCTCGTGTGTTTTCAGTAATACTATTGTCATCAAAATCTGGTCTTCGGTTTTTATCCAATGGAACGTCTTCAATAATAGCCTGAAATCGATTGATTGCAGAATAAACCAGTGGTTCAAAAGAAGGATTTAATCTTATGGTTTTCGCATAACATCCACCTTCGAAATTGAATACACCATCATCACCCCAACCATGTTCATCATCCCCAATCAATAACCTGTCTTGGTCTGATGAAAGTGTTGTTTTCCCAGTCCCACTTAATCCAAAAAATAGAGCTACATCGGAGTTTTTGCCCATATTTGCTGAACAATGCAGAGAAAGAACATCTCTTTTGGGCATCAGGTAATTCATCAGTGTAAAGACCGATTTTTTTATTTCACCAACATATTTTGATGCTCCAATCAAAACAATTTTTTCCTCTAGATTTATTATTATGAACGCTTTTGATCGGGTATGATCAAGGATAGGATCAGCTTCAAAACCCGTAGCCACGATAATTGTAAAATCAGGATCCTTGAGTGGATAATCTGCGATTCTCTCAATAAATAAATTTGCGGCCGCAACATTCTGCCAAGCTAAATCGGATATCACACGAATCGAAATTCGATAATTTGGATGAGCACCTGCATATACATCTCGAATAAATACAGGTTTTGATTTTAAGAATTCAAGAATTTTTCTTTTTAATGATGAATAGTCTTCAGGCAACATGAATTTAGAACCATCAGCTAACCAAAGATCAGAATCATCATAATCCACAAAATATTTATCATTTGGAGATCTGCCTGTATAAGGCGTGTTATTAACCACAAAAGCGCCAGTACAGGAAAATTCACCTTCATGGTTCTTTGTAGCAAATTCGATTAATTCTGCAGGGGTTAGGTTGTAATAAACATCAGAGTGAAAATCTAATTCGTTTTTAATTAACTCTTTAGAATGAATTTTCTCATTGGGACTGCTCATGCTAATGACTCCTCCACTGTGTAGTTACTTTATGTTTGAATACCAATACTCTATTACATCCATTGCGGGTTTTCCATAAATTGACGATGATTTGTCTTGAAGTTTCACTGGGTAGAAAAAACCTCGTGAAACAATGCCATCAATCCAATCTCTTGACATGATTTCACTGCAAAGAGCATTGTAAATTTCAGCTTGTTCTTGAAGAGCAATTGCTCCACTTGCATTTTCGTCAAATGGATTTATTAACAGCTCTTTCCTACAGCTCGAATCCACATCAATTATGCACCCTTGACCTGATCCGGTCATAGAAGGGTAGGATAAACCAATGACAATAGGTTTATCAAGACGTGATTTTATATCGAATATTTCGTTGTCAAGAATTTCCCCGGATGTAACTTTGTATCCAAACGGATCACCCAAAAAAGATCCATCTGTGATGTTTTGATCAAACAAAATGTATATAGAATCAATGTAATCGATAAATGATGGAATGTTACTTTTAACCTCTGAATAAGGTAAAGCCCACATTAAATTGCCTGAATAATGTACTTTGAGATTGGAAATAATGATTCGCCATAAGGCATCGGCATTACTGGGGGTCCCAACCAGTTCATTAGTGGTCAGTATACCTCCAGGCAAACTGTATTCAATGAAACCACCGCCAACGATTAATGTATCAACTCCAGAATTATTAGCTAATTTCGCATAGTTATCTAGAAATCGTTCATATTCTACAAACCACTCCTGCCACCACAAGGCATCTTTTTTTGTATCATGCCACCATTCGTAATTATCCATTCCAAAGTCTAAATGAGGAAAAAGTGCCACTTTCATTCCTGATTCATGTGCATTATCAATTATTTCGTATAAATCATGAATAAGAGGACTTTTTCCTGCTATAGGCTCTAAGTGTGGGGAGGTAATTAGCTCATTAACATTCCAAATAGGTGTCAACACTATCCAATTTACACTTGATTTGGACAATTCTTCTGTTACGTATTTATTCCGATTCATGTAAGAGGGGTCAAATTGAGAGGAAAACTCAATCCCGGTTAAGAAATTATTTTCACGATCAGATATATTATTGTCCAAATCAATATTGGTCTCACTAAGGCTATTCCAATTTGACCACTTGCTGATTTGAATGTTTAAATTTTCCCCATCAATCGAAAACATTTCTTCAGCCCCAGAATCATCCAAATTGACGGAAAGGTCGCATTGATCATTTCTACAGAACCTGAATTTGGTTGGCTCTATACCACTTTTTTGAGGTGCATACAAAAGATAAAGCCAATTATTATCTCCCAAAGGCCACATAGGTATTGGTGATGTCCAATTATTTGTTAATAGCTGGATTGAAATTGATTCGTCATTAGGTGTATCTTCTGGCGCATTTATCTTTATACTGATCGGTTCCGCTTTTTCAACACGCCATGTAATTATTTGATCCTCAATTGTAATTTCATGATTTGGAATGATCAATTTACGCGTAACATAAAGACCATCTAAGTCTCTCTCTGCATTGACAAACCCATCACCCAGTGTGTATCTATACTCTATATAATTTCCTGCATGTAATTTCATTGAGATACCATAACGGCCATCTTCCATTTTCATTAACAAAGGCATCCTTGATGCTATGGAATTTGATCCCTCATGTAAATCAGCAAATGTATTTCCCAAATGATAATAGTTTCCCGAAAAACGAATTGGAGCACCAACAGCATCGTTTGGAACATTTACAATGAAGTTTACTTGAACCTCTGGCAAAGGTATCATTTTAAAATCCACCTGAGTGAAAAGATCCTCTAAGACATTAACACCTTGTTGGAAGGACAGAAAACTTCCATCAATTGAATAGGCTACTAAGTTGTGAATACCCGGAGGAATGCCATCAAAAACAAATTTTCCTGACATGTCTGTAAAAGTCTGGTATCCTGCTATGGTGACAAGAATATCAGGGATCTTCTCATAAGTTTCACTGTTCATCACTGAACCAGCGATCCTACCATATGGGCCTTCGAAAGATTCATCTGACCATCCAGCAATTAGGTCGTTAATTATTGCATCTTGTGAAACCCTAAATATACGGTATCGTACAGGTGTGCCTAATCCTGTAACTTCATAATTACCTATTTCGTTATTATATTTTACATAACGATATTTGATTTCAGCATCATTAATAGCTTCTATTTCGCCTTGGTAAGAAGTCTCGTTCACTTGAAACAACCCGACTCTTTTTGGATTGTTTTTTAAGCCTGATATTTCATCTACCAATTCAATAAAGAGGGACTCATCTTTTTTTAGTGGGCTTGTCAGGTTTATATTTACTTTTACAATGACATTTTTTATTACAGGATCGTACTCATAATTGTTTGAAAAGTGTTGTGATTCTGAAAAATCATTACGAGAAATTTCTAAGTTACAACCTGTAGTAAATATTCCTAAAAAAATACAACACAAGAAGACTAATTTTAAATGACGTGTTTTTATATGTTGCACAAGTTAATCCTTATCTTTAATTTCTGTGATAATCTCGTGCAATTTTTCTGCCAAACTACCTAATACACCGTTAATGAACCTTGGTGAACTTTCAGTTCCATATACTTTTGCCAATTCAATAGCTTCATTTATACCAACCTTCAATGGAGTTTTCTTATAAATTGCTACTTCCCACAAAGCCATTCTTAGGATATTCCGATCAATAACTGCGACTTGATCCAAAGGCCATTCAGGAGCATGCTCAGCAATAAAACTATCAAGTTCTAATGAATATCTTTTTACACCAGTGACGATTTTTCTAATAAATTCTAACTGCTCTTCATCAATCGTATTGTCTTCCAACCTTTCTTTAATGACATTACCAACTAAATGGTTAGTAAGATCTATTTCAAAAAGAATTTGGAGAGCAATACTCCTTGCTCTAGTTCGGGATTTCATTTAAGTTAAAAGTCAAAATCTACATCGACAATGTGAATATTGATACTTTCAACATTCATTCCTACCATTTCGGTAATTGCTCTAGATACGTTAGCTTGAATGTTTTTACTTACTACTCGTACATTCTCTTCACTGTTGAGTACAACATACAGGTCGATAAGTAAGGTTTCATTTTCAATAACAATTTTTACCCCTTCGCCAAATTTTTGGAATAGTACTCTATCATATGGGTTTGAAAGGGGTGCCATTCGACTTACTCCATTTACATTCAGAGTGGTCAGTCTGGCGATGGTGTGCAAGACTTCGGGTGCAATTGTTGTACTACCAGGTGTTTGCTCGCTCATTTTTTTCCTTTAACTATGCAATTAATTATCACTATTATATACTGATATTATCAATTGTTTGTTATTGACGTTTTAATAGTAATTCCTATAAGTCAAAACTAAACCAGTAATACTTAACAAAAAAATGAGGCAAAACAAAATGCCTCATTAATATTTAAAAGTCAGTTAATCTGTTTTAATAACGAGAGATCTTATCAAGATAAGAAAAACAGAAAATTTCCTGAGTTAAAATTCGTCTACATCAGAATCAAGATCATCCTCATCATCATCGATCCAAAGATCATCTTCCTCATCTTCTGCGTCTATATCTTCCCACTCATCCAATTCTTCTTCGTCTTCCCAATTATTAAGTTCTGCCTCTTCATTCGGAACATAAGTCATACAGCCAGAGTCTGGATTGAGTTCTACTGCTGCTGCTGTACAATATTTCTCATCGAGAAATAGGCAGTCTAAATAGTGACAACGTATCCTTGGCATTGAAGCCTCCTACAAAATAAAAAATCACAGTTTTGGATTTTACCATTAATAATTATTTGTCAAGTATGTAATCGTTACTTTAACCTGGACGACTTCTTCTAGCTTCCAGTACATTTGGTAAATTTTCCAGGCGAGTTAACAAACGGCTTAACTCATTAATTCCACTGATTTCAACAACCAAAAATATATTTACAATATGCTGTGTCATCTTCAGACTCAAATCAATTAATCTTACATTTTCATTTGACAACACCGTTGAAACATCAGACATTAACCCTTGCCGATCATAGGCTTTAATCTCAATCGACACAGGAAATGTTTCCGATGCTTCACCCCAAGAGACCTTTATTAGCCTTTCTTTTTCTTTCACGCGGAGGACATTAGGGCAATCAGAACGATGTATTGT
>CAZJLN010000072.1:0-10181 GCA_964546745.1 uncultured Anaerolineaceae bacterium | reverse complement strand
CCACTCCCACAATCACAGGCGTGCGTGTATCGTGCAGGGCATAAAATGCGCGGCTCAACACTTCCACCAGGCAGTGTCCCACCAGCCCCGCTGCATACCATAACAACGCCCATGCCACCATTTGCGTGGAGCGCTCTGTAAACTCACCACGCTGGTAAAGCACTTGTACTAATGGGGTGCGCAGGAAGATCAACCCAACCAGTGCCGGGATTGCCAGCAGCAGCACCATGCGCAGCGTCGATGAAAGCGAGGTGCGCATTTCGTCCAGTTTACCCTCAGCCACCTGAGCTGAGAAGGTTGGCAAAGAGGCAATCGCCGCGGATTGGGCAATTGCCATCTGCGGCATCAGCATCAAGGCAAATGCCAGGCTGATGGCAGAGACAGAGCCCTCCGGTTGCCCCAAGGCGATGATCGTGTTGGCGATAAAGTTGACCTGCACCACCGCTGCCCCCAACACACGCGGTCCCATCAGGCGCAATACCTCACGCACGGCTTTATCACGCAACCCTAACACGATACGATAACTGCGTTGCGGCAGGCGTAGAGTGCGCGGCAACTGCACGAGCAGATGCCCCAATGCGCCAATAAGCACTCCCCATGCCAGGCGTTGGATGCCCCAGGCTTTGGGCAACACCAGCGTACCAAAAATCATGCCAAGCGAGTACATCACCGGGGCGATGGCAGGGATCAGAAATACCTGGTGCGCATTGAGCACCCCCATCACAATCCCGCTGATGCCAAAGATGACCACAGACGGCAGCATGATGCGCAGAAGCATCACGGTCACTTCCATCTGCACCGGGTCGGAATCGGGCACCAATACATACAAGCCGTGCCGCACAATCTGGGGAGCGAAGATCCACACCAGGATACTGATCAGCACCAGGATGATCGTGACTAGGTTGATCACGCTGGATGCCAACTTCCAGGCACTATGTTGTTCTTTACGAACCAGGAATCCAGTGAAGATGGGAATAAAAGCAGACCCCAGCGCACCACCCGCAACCAAGTTGAAGAGCAGTTCAGCAATACGGTTGGCAGCGTTGAAGGAGTCCAAGTCTGCACTGGTGCCAAAGGCACCCGTGATGACCATTCCGCGCACTACTCCCACTAGATTGGAGATGATAAAGGCGATCATGACCGTGCCGGCAGCACGGGCAATCTGCCGATTAGCACTGGGAGGGGCTGCGGGGATGCATGTTTCCATATGATCCAAGTATAACCTTTTTGGGCTTTAGGGGGTTAAGCTTCTGGCTCAAACTTGCGCTTGGCTTCCTCCCATAGGGCATCCATCTCTTCGAAGGACATGGCGTCCAGGTTGGTGCCATGTGCTTCAGCGGCTTGCTCGATATAGGCAAAGCGCCTGCGGAAGCGCATATTGCTGTCGCGCAGGGCGGACTCGCTATCCACACCCAACCAGCGGATCACATTCACCGCGGCAAAGAGCAGGTCACCTGATTCCGCCTGGCGTTCCTCAGCATTCCCAGCAGCCTTGAGCTCCTCTAGCTCCTCATAGACCTTGCTGATGACGGGCTCTATCTCCTGCCAGTCAAAGCCGACGCGCTTAGCGCGTTCCTGAATCACCTGTGCCTGCGAAAGCGCCGGCAATGCGGCGGGAATACCATCCAGCATACCTTTCTTTTCCGCTTTGCCATTGTTCTTGCGTTCTCTGGCTTTGATCAACTCCCAATTATGGATGACACCGTCCACATTTTCAACGCTAACCTCTGAAAATACATGTGGATGGCGACGGATAAGCTTGTCGGATATGCCCAAAAGCACTTCCGACATCTTAAAATCGCCATCTTCCGTACCGATTTGTGCATGCAGCACCACCTGCAACAATACATCGCCCAATTCCTCGCGCAGTCCGTCCATGTCCTCGTTGTCAAGGGCTTCCAGTGCCTCATAAGCCTCTTCCAACAAGAAAGGCTTGAGCGAGGTATGCGTCTGCTCGCGGTCCCAAGGGCAGCCATCCGGCGCACGCAGGCGCGCAATGATCTCCTGGAAATCTTCAAAGGCACTGCCTTCTGGCAGGGGCGGTACATACAGCGAGCTCAATAGTCCAAGGTGGGGGCTGTGATCGATAGCATGCAGGGGCAAGACCTCAATGCGCTCCTCTGCCGTGCCAGCGGCATGCACCAGCCGTACCTCATGCTCATCGGGGTAGTTTGCCATCAAAGTCAGTTTGACATCGGATGCCACTTCGCGCGAATAAATCTGCCCGATCAAGGCGGGTTGTGAGCAGGAAAAGGACGGCACCTGACGCCCAATCAACTTAAGTGCGTCCACCACAGTCAGCTCAGGGAATGGGTCAACCTCCAACGCGCGGAAGGTGGGCTCCAAAAAGCTCAAACCGTCAATCACCCGGATGGGAATGCCAGCTTTTTTAGCGCGGCGGTAAATCTCGGGGCTTGTTTCTTCCGCCACGAAGGGATGCCCTGGGACAGCGTAAGTGACACCTTGTGGACGCTGCCCCAGCGTCAGGATGGTGTTGATGATTTCCTCGAAAACTTGTTCCTGCAGGCTCTGTAACTCATAAACCTGGTCAAAGGAATTGCGGTGAATTTGTTCAGGAAGCGATGGTACACAAGGATGAAAGACAGTGCGCAGGTAGATCTCATCTATCTGCCCCAGCCAATCCCAGGCTTCTCGCGTCAGTAAAAATGGGTTTCCGGGTCCCAGGCCTAACAATGTAATCCCTTTATTCGTCATAACATACCTTCTTCATCCTGTAATCATCCACCATAGCAGTGTTTTCCAGTAATAAAAATAGAGACGCAGCAGTGTGCGTCTCTATTGTAATGCAAGTGTTCCGATTTCCAATAAGGTAAACGGTTGTTTTCAGCCACCTGATAGCCAGCGGCTGTACGGACAGGCGGTTTAACGCTTGGTGTAGGTAGGAGCCTTGCGAGCGCGCTTCAAACCTGGTTTCTTGCGTTCCTTAACGCGAGCATCCCGGGTGAGAAGACCTTTTTCGCGCAGACCCTTGCGGGCACCTTCGTCCATGCTGACCAGTGCACGCGCCAAGCCAAGCTTGACTGCGTCCCGCTGACCAGTGACACCCCCGCCATTGACGATGACGGTTGTGTCAAAGCTCTTGTCAATCTGTCCAGCAGCTTCAAACGTCTTAATCAAAGCCTGGGAATCACCTTCACGGGGAAAGTACTCTTCCAGTTTCTTCTCATTGACGGTAAAGTTGCCAGTTCCAGCAGAAACACGCACACGGGCTGAACTTTGTTTGCGGCGACCCACAGCTTCAAAATATTGATTTGCCATAATACCTTATTACTCCTTTGCGACGCCTTCAGCGTCCAACGGTTTCGGGGTTTGACCCTGATGCGGATGTTCCGAACCGGGGTAGATCTTGAGATTATCCAAGTAGCGCTGGGTTAAGCGGTTCTTGGGCAGCATGCCACGTACAGCTGCGCGGATAACTCTATCTGGATGGGTTTCCAGTTGGCGCTTGAGGGTAACCTCGGTTAAGCCGCCTGGATAGAGCGAATGCCGATAATATTTTTTGGTTTCAAGGCGTGTTGGATGAAAAGCAATCTGGCTGGCATTGATTACGATCACATGATCTTCCATCACCACACCAGGGGTATATTCTGGATTGTGTTTGCCGATCAAGATTTGTGCAATCTTGGTTGCAAGACGTCCAAGGGTCTCACCGGCGGCATCCACCAGGTACCATTCGCCTTCTATCTTACCTTTCGGTACAAATGTTTTTTCCACTGTCACTTTCTCCGTTTTCCTAATCAGATTTTCTTTCACAACCATAATGCGTTGCAAAAGATGATCTTATTTATTAATCCTTATAATGTACATGTGTGAGCGTGAGCCCACAAGCCGGCGCTAGAGCTACAATGCCTGTATCGCCGCTTTCCAATCCTCGCTTGATAATTTCCACGGGCTGCCTGCCCTGCCCCACCTGCACCAGCAGGTAGACGATACGCCGCACCATGTGGTACAGAAAGGCATTGGCGCAAATTTCAAAGCTGCAACCGTCCACTTCTGGCTGCCATTCCGCCCGAATTACCCGACGGATAGTGGTGGCGTTCGCCTTCAACGGAGCGCCAAACGCCCTGAAATCATGCTCACCCAACAGTAGTACCCCTGCCTGGTTCATCAGGTTCAGGTCTGGTGCTGGGTAAAGACGCCAGGCATAGCGCTCTTTGAGCGGATGACGCTCTGGCTGGCAGTAGACCTGATAGCGGTAGGTTCGGTCGATAGCATCAAAGCGCGGATGAAATCCATCCGGTACATGGCTGACCGACTGGGCTGCGATGTCTTGCGGAAGATGCGCATTCAGCGCTCTCAGTAAGACTTCGTCTCCATGCCGCCAATCTAGTTCAAAGCTGACCACCTGAGCGCTGGCGTGTACGCCAGTGTCGGTTCTACCAGCCGTGATGACTGCCTTTCCCTGCCACCGCAGCTTCCTGAGGGCATTTTCCAGCTCCAATTGGATGGTATTGTGTCCTTTTTGGCGCTGGTAACCTGAATAACAGGTGCCATCGTAAGCGAGAATAAGTTTGTAAAGTGCCATGCCGTCCGGTTAATTACCGTCAGGCTTACCCTGGAGTTTCCAGGGACTATTCCGCAACCAGCTCAATCAGGACCATCTCAGCACCGTCGCCGATGCGAGGACCTAATTTGAGGATGCGGGTGTATCCGCCCTGTCGGTTTGTGAACCGAGGGGCAATATCATCAAATAACTTCTTCACAATTTCAGCACTGGCATTACCTAAAATGCCGGCAACCTGTCGGCGGGCAGTCACTTTCTCAATTTCACTGCTTTTAGCGCTATTGCGTGCCAATGTGATCAACTTCTCTGCATCAGCCTGAATAGACTTTGCCTTGGGAAGGGTTGTCTTGATTTTTTCGTGTTCAAACAGTTGTTTTATCATCGTCTTGCGCATGGCTGTGCGATGACCACCACTGCGGTTGAGACGGTATCCTTTTACTTGATGTCGCATAACTTCCTACTCCGTAGTTTCTTCTTCTTCTTCGTCTTCGACAAAGCCTCGCTCGATCATACGACTTCTAAGCTCTGTCATGCTTTTCTCACCAAAATTGCGAATGGAAAGCATCGCTTCTTCGCCTTTGCTCAGGAGCTCGATCACATCACCTACAGTGCTGATGCCAGTGCGCTTCAGAGAATTGAAAACGCGCACAGTTAAGTCGAGACTCTCAATTGGCGTTTCAGCGGCTTCATTGGAGATCTGACTAACAGGCTCCTCTTTGATGACCGGGGTTACCATCAATTCCTCGCTGATGCCTGCAATGAAGCCAAGATGCTTCATCAGGATGCGAGAAGCAGCGATCATCGCCTGCTCAGGAGAGACGGTGCCGTCTGTCCAGATTTCAAGGTTAAGGCGATCATAATTGGTGCTCTGACCCACACGGGCATTGCTGACATTCCAGTTGACGCGCTTCACAGGCGTAAAAATCGCATCCACAGGAAGTTCCCCGATGGGCAGACGTTCAGAACGTTCGCCCGCAGGAGAATATCCGCGTCCGCGCTCCACAGTCATGTCGATCTCAACCTTGGCATCTTTGTCATTGATGGTAAAGAGATACAGCTCAGGGTTGATAATCTCAACTTCAGACGGAAAATTAATATCCGCTGCTGTGATCGTGCCTTCACCACGCACATCTAATGTAAGATGAGCGCTATCAGCATCAAAGAGCTTCATGCGCAGCTGTTTGACCTGCAACATCACCTGGATGACGTCTTCACGCACACCAGGAATATTGCTGAACTCATGCAACACATCGGTGATTCGCATGGATGTGACCGCCACACCGTCCAGGGAGGACAGCAGGATACGTCGCAGCGCATTGCCAATTGTCATACCAAAGCCGCGTTCCAATGGGCTGATTGCATATTTTCCATAATTACGGGATTCATCTACCCGTTCAACTTTTGGCGTTACCATTTCCATAATTTCACTCACGTCGGACCCCTTATCAGTGCGTCCTTTCTGCACTAAACTAAGTTTTTATTAGCGTGAATAGTACTCAACAATTAACTGCTCGTTGAGATTACCATCAATTTCTGCACGTTCAGGCAGTCGCAGTACCCGACCGGAAAGGGTGTTTAAATCACGCGCAATCCAGGTTGGAACCGTGCGTCCTTCAGCTTCTTCACGCAGACCTTTGAAGTACACGGTATCGCGAGATTCTTCGCGGACTGAGACTGTGTCATCAGGGTTGACAACAAAGGAAGGTACATCCGTCTTCTGACCATTGACAGTAAAATGTCCATGGGAGACGAGGATGCGCGCATGGGAGCGGCTGGATGCAAACCCGAGGCGATAGACAATATTGTCCAGACGCGTCTCAAGAATCTGCAGCAGGTTGATACCAGTCAAACCACGGCGGCGCTGAGCCATTCGGTAATAGCGCCTAAACTGGGCTTCTAAAATGCCATAAATACGGCGTGCTTTTTGTTTTGCACGCAACTGTTTTGAATAGTCAGACTCACGCCCTGGGCGGGAGCTGCCGAGTTTTCCATGCATGCCAGGAGCATAAGCTCTCTTTTCAAAAGCGCATTTAGGGGTAAAGCAGCGTTCTCCTTTTAGGAAGAGCTTTTCGCCCTCGCGCCGGCATAATTTACAAACCGGATCGGTATATCTTGCCATAAAAATCCTCTCTTATTAATCCGTCGAACTAAACGCGGCGTCGTTTGGGTGGTCGGCAGCCATTGTGTGGCACCGGGGTAATATCGGATATCTCACGAATTTTGATACCCATGGATTGAACGGCACGGATCGCTGATTCACGTCCCGGACCAGGGCCTTTGATGATTAATTCAACTTCCTGAATGCCCATAGACTGTGCCGTTTTCAAAGTCTGTTCAGTTGCCAGGCGGGCGGCAAAAGGTGTGCTCTTGCGAGAACCCTTGAATCCAGCAGCGCCGGAGCTGCCCCAACACACCGTATTGCCCTGCAAATCTGTCACGGTTACGATCGTATTATTGAAAGATGCGTACACGTGCACCTGTGCAGTTGAAATCTGGCGTTTGACTTTGCGGGAGGTCGTAGCCTTCCGTGTCGTACGTGCTTGTTTAGCCATAATTACTTCCTCACTAATCTCTTGGTTGAATTGGTCATGCCAGCCTGAGCAGCCGCTGGGGAAGAAAGGACCCCGCTCAAACAGGCGATGTTGCCAACTTTATTACTTCTTGGTTGCTCCACGGCGGCGTCCACGACCGGCAACGGTCTTCTTTGGACCCTTACGTGTGCGCGCATTGGTGCGCGTGCGCTGACCACGAGCAGGCAGATTGCGGCGGTGCCGCAGTCCACGGTAGCAGCCGATTTCAACCAGCCGCTTGATATTCATCTGGACTTCACGGCGCAGGTCGCCTTCGACCTTGTAGCTTTCACCAATGTACTCACGTAACTTGGCGACATCCGTTTCTTCCATATCCTTGACGCGCACATCTGGATTAACGCCAGTGGCAGCCAGGATTTCATCTGACCGGGTGGGGCCGATGCCATAAATATATCGTAAACCTATTTGGATCCGCTTATTGCGCGGAAGATCAACACCTTCAATACGAGCCATATTATGATTCCTTATCCTTGTCGCTGTTTATGTCGTGGATTGACACAAATTACATAAAGTCGACCATCTCTTTTTACAATCTTACACTTTGCACAGCGCTTCTTAATTGATGCTGTTACTTTCATTAGACTTACTCCTTCCAAACCATTCCGCAAAGTTGTTATTATACATATGATCAGGCGTTTCGTCCAGACCTGAATCTTATCAAATTCCTATAATGCCGTCAGGACCCAGGGTCCATCTTTCGTGATGGCAATTGTATTTTCAAAATGTGCCGTCAACGATCCATCTCTAGCGCTGACAGTCCATTTATCTGGCATCACCCGCGTATGGGGTGTGCCGACCAAAATCATCGGCTCTATGGCAATTGTCATGCCTTCCCGCAGCAGGATTCCCTGCCCCGGTCTGCCGTAGTTAGGCACCTGCGGTCCCTCATGCATCTCACGCCCTACACCATGACCAGTGTAGGTATGCGTCACAAAAAAGCCATGGCTTTCTGCATGCTTTTCAACCGCATGCCCAATGTCACCACTATGATTACCAGCTACCATTTGAGCGGTTGCCAGCTCTAAAGCCTGGCGGGTGATCTCCAGAAGCTTTTGGGCTTTTGGACTGATCTCTCCCACACCAGCTGTAAAAGCTGAGTCACCAACAAATCCTTGATACGTCGTTCCGCTATCGATGGAGATAATATCTCCCTCTTTTAGCTTACGACTCCCCGGGATGCCATGCACCAATTCTTCATTGATACTGGTACAGATGCTTGCCGGGTAGGGATATGGTCCTGCATAGTTTTTAAAGGGCGAGGTCGTACCATATTTGCGATGTATTGCTTCGGCGATTTCGTTCAGTTCACCAGTGGTGACACCCGGAGCAATGGCTGCCTTAACAGCTGCCAAAATTTCCGCATTGATTCTGCCCGCTTCTCGCATGATGGCGAGTTCATTGGCAGATTTTATGTTAATTTGCCGTTCCCAACTAATCACAATTCTGTTGCCTTGTTAACCGCGTTAAGAATATCTTCAGAGACCTTTTCGATCTCTTGGGTGCCATCCACTTCTACCAGCAGACCAAGCCCGCGGTAATGCTCAATCAACGGGGAGGTTTGTGCCAGGTAGACATCGATGCGATGTTTGACCGTCTCGGGTTTATCGTCTTCGCGTTGATAGAGCTCACTGCCGTCAATATCATCAAACCATTTGACCTTGGGCGGGTTATAGACCGCATGGTACACTCTGCCGGAATGACTCATCCAGCGACCACCAAGGCGTTCGATTAACACTTCAGCCGGCACACTTACGTAAGGCACAACGTTAACCTGTCCGTTCAATTCATTCAGAATACCTTCCAAGGCTTCTGCCTGGGCAGGCGTACGCGGAAAGCCGTCCAGTACAGCACCTTTACCACAGTCAGGGCGTGATAAGCGCTCTTTGACCATTGCGATCGTGACGTCATCGGGGACGAGTTCGCCTTTGCTCATAAAGGTTTGTGCTAACACACCCAACTCGGTTTGGTTATTAAGGTTCTCACGGAAAAGATCTCCGCTTGAAATGTGCATCAGGCATAGCTTTTCAGCCAGAATCTTTGCCTGGGTACCTTTGCCCGCCCCAGGGGGTCCGAGCAGCACAACATAGGTGGGTTTTTCGTTCATTTTCAAATTCCTTAACTGATCAGGCGGTCATCGTAACCGTGCAGTTTTAGCTCAGTCTCGATGAGTTGCATGGTATCTCGCACTGTGCCAACCACGATCAGCAGACCTGCGGAGGATACCAAGAAGATATCAGCCTGGTTTGTAGGCAAAATCGCACCAAAGACGTAAGGCATCACTGCTACCAAGCCAAGAAAGAGCGCGCCAGGCAGGGTAATGCGTCGTTGGACCTTTGTCAGGTAACGCTGAGTGGGTGCACCACGTGTTACACCGGGGATCTGGGCGCCTTGCTTCTTAAGGTTATCGCCATAGTTCTGCTGTGCGAAGAGCACATCGGTATAGAAGTAACAGAAAGCTACCACCAGGACAAAGTACATCACTGGATACCAGACATTATCTCCACCAAAGGCATTCGTTACCCAAGCAGCTGACTTTTGCAGCCAGGCGGCTTTGGCATTCATGAAGAATGAAGCCAGGATGGCAGGGAAGGTCAGGAAGGATTGGGCAAAGATGATCGGGATCATGCCTGCCATGTTAATCATCAAAGGTACTTGGCTGCGCACAGGCATAGACATGCGATTGCCGATTCGTCGCCCGGGGAACATAACCGGGACATTGCGGCGACCTTGCTGTACATACACAATGGCAAATATGGTAGATACCAATACAACCACCACGATGATCAACAACCACCACCAGCCGTCGCTATTAATCAATGCTTGCAAGCTGACGGGGATCCGCGAGACAATACCCGCAAAGATAATCAGGGAAAGGCCCTGGTTGCGCAGACCATACTCAGAGATCAGCTGACCAATCCAAATGCCCAACATCGTACCTGCCATCATCGAAATGATGGTGGTAATGGTCGGGAGCCAGGTGGTGGCAGTGAAGCCAAAGTTCTTGACAACTGAGCTTCCGCCTCCGAGCATGGAGTTGAAGATATTGATCTGACCAAATGCAGAGA
>CAZJLN010000071.1:0-10192 GCA_964546745.1 uncultured Anaerolineaceae bacterium | reverse complement strand
TGTTCCCTGAACCCTGACCCCTCTTTTTCACTGTGGGCCATTGCCCCACTCCCCCATTACGACATCACTCCTGTACTCCATTGCTTCATAACTCACTCCCGCTTACCGCTCACTCCCCGAACCGCCCATATGCGGCCGTAGCATGAATCAACATTGTGGCCGACCAGCCTGCAATAGAGGGATACCAACCAAGAATGGTTGTTGACACTCACATACGCGGTGGCATTGAAGTCGAGGGGCTGGACATGATCAAAGGGATGTCCATCGGGCAACGCGTAGCCTAACCTGACAATCCTGGTATAGTCTATCAGACTTTTTAATTCAGCCGGGGTCGGCAGCCGCCAATCGCTGTAACCGAAGTTCGGATACTTTCCTCGATTCATATCTTCAATGTAGCCGGCGGCCTGGTGAAAGAGGAGGGTATCGCCGAAGAGATCTGCATTTTTGGTCCACATCAAACCCGTTTCAGCGTCGGTTATCGTGCCATCTGTATTATCGGCAAACCTGGCGGAAACCGGCGGTGATCCCGCGTCCGGCTCCTGCTCACCGACGGAAACCGCGGGAGGTTCCCTCGAAGGTTCACCGGCGTCTTCATCGCCCGGCCCGGGTTGAACGTCTCCTTGCGCGGGGGTCATCAGCAGCTGGTCCGCGGGCGCAGCCGCGATTCCGGGAGAACTGCGGCTGCTTTTCAATTCATCCCTCAAGATCTGCACATCGGCCATGTTGACCCTGCCGTCTCCGTTGATGTCCCCCCGGCAGGGGGTATCGCCGCAATCCTCCCTCCCCATTTCCCCGTGCAGTATGGCCATGTCGCTGCTGTCCACCGTGCCATTCCGGTTCAGGTCCGCCCGGAAGGTTTCGGCAAAGGAAACGAACGCGCCGCACAGCAGCAGGATCGCTATGCCGGTTACCATAGCCGGCCGGGGTAATGATGTTTTCCTGGCAATCATAGGCTCTTCCTCATTGGCTGTTTGTTAAAACTGCAGGGAACCTCTCCGTATTCATTGCCTGTCATTCCCCGACTTGATCGGGGACTCCCTGTGGTTCATGCTGGAAATGCTGTGCGACATCCTGCCCTGCATAGCGAAAGATCCTGCAGCGCTTATCGGAAAACACCAGCCGGAATGTCTCCCGGTCCCCTTCCATCCAGGCTGCTTCATTCGGCCAGGGCTCTGCCGCAACAATGTAATCAGGCTTTTTTTCACCCAGATTGGCCAGCCACAGGTTCCGGTCATCGCCCCGGAGCATATTCTGATGCAGCCACGCGGGAACCTCGCGCCTGTACCTGGAGGATATATACATCGCCTCGTTCTGCAGCCGTCTTCCCATGAGCGGGTAAAAAAACCATATGTGCCCGGGCGGATCCCAGCCGACCGACAGGGCAACCCTCTTTTTTTCTCCGGGCCGGTCGAGAAATTCCCATCCGTTAACCAGTTCACTTATTTTGGGAACATTAAAATAATCGTAATGGCGGCGGTAATAGGCATAGCGGGTACTGTCGCGAAAGTCCTGCAGCAGGCAGCAGCCCGCGGTGAGAAGGGACAGCAATGCCGCGACGGTCAGCCATGGCGGAACCCGCGCCGGAAGCGCGCCGGTAGCGAGCACCAGGCCGAGCGAAATGACCATCAGCCCTCCCAGCAGCAGCAGCGGATACAGCACCTCTATTTCCCACACATGAGCGGTGTTGACGTACAGCAGGTCCCATATGACCAGCGCGGCAAAGAAAAATGCAACATGGTCAAAATTCCTGATGAACCGCTTTATGAGCAGCAGCGCCTGTATGGTAAAGAGCGCGATAAAGGGGGAAAGGAAGCGCGTGCTTCCCTCTATCCAAAAGGCCTTGCGTATGTAGTCGGCGGATGTGCCCGTATAAAACAGCGCTATCGGCACGGTCCAGGCAGCAGCGAGGAAGTACCACTGTCTCCCGGGGATGTGGCGGGGTCGCACCAGCGGCGCGAGTGAGGCGACCATCAAAAAAAATAAAAACTTGGGGCCCGCCGACCGCGGCAGGTACTGCAGCTTTACCTGTTCCCGTTCCCAGAAACTCAGCCGGTCCATGCCCCGGCGCGCCTCATAGCCGGCCGCCCAGGCGTCAACCTGCTCAAGCTGTTTTGATCCCTCGGCAAGAACGCGGCCAAAAAGCTTCACCGGCACCGGATAGAGGGGATTTCTTGCATCCAGGGCGTTGATAGCATACTGCCTGCCGCCCACCGCGCACAGGATGAGCAGGCCGGCGCACAGCATCCCGCAGCGCCGCACAGCCGTGCAGGAAGGAACCGGTCTGGTTGCGGCCATTGCCAGGATTATCAGCACCGCCACCGGAATGCCGGTATACTTAATGCCAATGAGGATCCCTGCCGCGCTCAGCGCCAGCAGGCCATCACCCAACTGCCCGGTGCGGAGATACCGGAGCGCGAAGAGCGCCGCCGCCGCGCAAAAGGCAAAGACCGCGTTATCCACATACGCCGTGGTAATCTGGGCATAGATGACCGGGGCAAAGCACAGGAGGGCGGGCGCGAAAGCGGCCTCTTTCCGGGCCAGTCCCAATTCCCGTGAGATCGCATAGCAGGCAATGCCCCCCAGCAGCGTCAGGGGAAAATTCATGATGTTAACCAGCAGGTCGCTGTGAAAGGGAAGCATGAGCCATGCGGCAAAGAGCTCGCCGTTGATGGGAAGGCAGGCATTTTCAATGATCTGGTCGGGCGCGATGAACTTCAGCAGGGAGCCCTTTTGCACCCAGTATGCCGCAAAGGTAAGGTGGTAGGTGAGACTGTCCCAGGACAGCGGGGGCATGAGCAGGGCCCGCGAGAGACTCAGGAGGACAACAAATCCGCAGGCGATGAGCAGCGCCGACCAGCGTGATGACAATCCGTCGCGCAGCCACGCGGTGACGGCTTCCAGCTCCGCCCCCAGGTTCCGGCGCTTCCCCAGGAAAAGATGGGAAAGAAGCGCAATAACCAGGCATGCGAGGGTGGCCCCGCCCCGGGTAATGGCGTGGAACGGCGAGAGCGCCTGGAGCACGATGATAAGCAACGCGCAGAAGACCGTGCCTGATGCCGCCAGGCGAGCCGCCGGAGGGGCCGCGGCGTAAAATCGCCTTACCAGCAGGTGGGCCGCATAGAGCAGGGAAAGGTTGCATACCGCCAGAACCGCGCAGCCGGTGACCGTTTCAAACATACTCATACCGCATTACGTTAGCGTATCAGCGCCCGGATATGATCCCCGCAGCGCAGGGCAAGCGCGGCGATGGTCAGCGTCGGGTTGGCAGCGCCCGCCGTGGGGAAGGCGCTCCCCCCGACGATATACAGATTGCCATGGTCGTGCGATCGCAGGTTCTCATCGACCACGCTGTCATAGGGGTCCGTACCCATCCGGCAGGTCCCCAGCATGTGGTCAAAACTGTTCCGCAGGGTGATGCTTCCCGCGCGTCCCCCCGCCTTTTCCGCCAACGATTGAAACATCGTCCGGTAGTGCTCCACCGAGCGCTTGAGATAGGGCTGGTCCCAGATGGAGAAGCGAAACTCGGCCACCGGATCGCCCCGCGCGTCCTTCCGCGATTGATGGAGCGTTACGCAGTTGCGCTCTTCCGCCATCATCTCCAATTCCAGGCACAGCTTCACTTTGCCGAGCGCGTCAAGCAGCATCTTGTTCCTTAAATCCTCCCCGTAATATCCCTCTTTCATGCTGCTCATGAGCAGTTCCTTCGCCGCGCCGGCAGTCGCAAAGGGGGCGTCAAAAAACACCTCTATGATCGCGCTCGAATGCCGGTCCCGCGGCTGATTCGCATAGAACGAAAGCGAATGACAGGACTGGACGGTCTTTTCAAAGCCCCCATGCAGGTTGCGGGGCACGGCAAGCGGAATCCACACGCCGACCTGGTCGGTCAGGTATTTCCCGACCGCCCGGGAGCGGATGGTGAATCCGGTATCAGGATGGTGCCATTGCGACAGCAGCAGGATGCGGGCATTTTCTATTGCATTCGCAGCCAGCACGAACAGCTCGGCCTCAATTCTGGTCTCCCTTCCCTCCCGGTCAAAAGCTACCGCCTCAACAATCCGGTCGCCTTTTTGAACCAGGCGGGATACGGTAAGCCGGTCGCGCAGCTTAATCTGCGGTGATGCGAACAGCTTCTGAAGATGGGTGGTAAGGCAATTGTACCGCGCATCCGCCGGGCAAAACAACCAGCAGGTCCCCGCCCCGCAGCAGGCAGCCCTGTCGGCGGTATCGACCGGGAGCCGCGCCTTGTGGGATGGTGAAAGCTCAAACCCGCTGCCCTTGAAAATCCCGTTGAGCTCAATGGCGCCCGGCGGCAGCGCGAAGGGAGGAAGGGGAAATGGCTTCGTCCTGAAGGGCGTCAGGACATCCGCGGGCGGTCCGGAAACACCCATCTCCGCTTCCGCCCGGCCGTAATACTCCTCGAGGGCATCATACCCGATGGGCCAATCAACCCCAAACCCATACCTGGTTTTGGTAAGAAAATCATCAGGCACCTTTCTGACGGCATTGCCGTACCACAGGAGAGAGTTGCCGCCCACTGCGTGATGCCCCGAATAATTAAAGGCATCGGAACCGCTGTTAACGTGGCTGTACGCGTCAAATTCCGCGTCATCATAAATGAAGCGCGTGAATTGAAAAAGGTCCTCATACGAGCCGGGTGATTCCTTGATCAGGTCCAGCCACAGCATGTGACTGCGCTCGATCCTGTCCCTGGTGAGATGGGCGCCCTTCTCCACCAAAAGGACGCGGGCGGACGTCCCCAGCAGTTCGTTGGCAATAAACGTCCCGCTGAAGCCGGTGCCCACAATGCAGATGTCGGTTGAAATGCGGTTCATATAGGAGGGTTCAGGGTTCAGGGAAAAGCGGTCGACGGTCCAGAGTCCATGGTCGACAGATGATAGTTTGCAGTTTTCAGTTGAAAGCTTACAGGGAGCTACTCACCAGAACTTGGATCCTGCGATCGAGTCGCAGGATGACAAACTCTGCACTGTCATTTCGACAGTTGCGTCAGCAACTGAGAAATCTTATAAGATTTCTCCCTGCGGTCGAAATGACAATCCATGCTGCAAGCCGGCAGGGGCAGGCACCTGTGCCTGCCCAGACATCATGGGGGCAACCACAGGGGGTTGCCCCTACGATTCAATGTATTTCTTCGTGTGCTCCCTCTTTTTCTTCGTGCGCTTCGTGGTAAAAAAACAGGGAGCAGGGTTCAGGGTTCAGGGTCAAAAGACAGTTTTCAGTTGCCGGTTGACAGTTGTCAGGAGTCCGTTAGTTTTACAAAGTTGGAGTACTGGAGCACTGGTATCCAGGCTGTCGACCGTGGACTGACAGCTGTGGACCGTTCTATCCTGCATCCTGTATCGTGTATCATGCATCATTTCCCGTAATACCTCTCCCAAACCTCCCCTTCCAGCACCAGCCATCCGCACTCGCCAAATTGTCCGGGCAGTTCAGGATAGTCAATTACTTTCAACGCGCTTTGCTCATCCACGTACTGATAAAGCACATTCATGATTTCCGGGTGCTCCAACAGAACCGGCAGCATGCTATTGGAAATGCTTTTCCGGTCGTCAGCCGGCGCCTTTTCAAAGGATGCGGGCAGCGACTTCAGCACGATGTCGAAGTTTATCCGTTCAATCCTGGCCTGCAGCCCTGATGCGTTCTGAACGGCGGCATGCAAAAGGTCCTGTATCTTTCCCACCTCTTCGGACGGAGGGGGCGCCCCATACACAAGGTAGCCCAGAAAAAATGCCATGTGCCGGGAGCGATAGGCGCCCCGCTCAATCACCGCGCATCCGCCGAACAGGGAGCCGCAGGAAACGGTCAGCAGCGCATTTTTCAGTGTCGCAAGAAACTCTCTTCGCTTCATATCAGAAAAAAATGAGATCCTTCGTGGAACCTGTCCTGAGCAAAGCGCAGGGCTCAGGATGACACGACTGCCGCACATGGCGGGTTATGGCTTGTCGCCGGCAAACCTGTAAATCTTGCACCTGCTGTCGGAAAAAATCAGGTTGAACGCATCTTTATGGGTGGTCATCCACGAATACTCAAGCGGCCAGGGTGCGGCCAGCATGACGTAATCAACCCGCAATCGTTTCAAATTATGAAGCCACACCGAGTAATCGCTTCCCCTCAGCATGCCGCGATCCACCCACGCCGGGACGTCCCACTTGTTTTTCGCCGAGACATAGGCAACATCGTTTTGCAGATGCCGGCCCATCATGGGATAAAACAGCCAGTATCCCAGCGGCGTAGCGGGATCCATGGCCAGGGCTATGGTCTTCGGGTCATCAGGACGGTCCAGAAAGTCCCAGGCGCCCACCTGGGTAATGGCAAGGGCGGTAAAGCCCTGATGATCAGCGTGCCCGGAATAATACATATATCGGGTTTCATCGCGATAGGATTGCAGCAGGTACAGCGCCGCAGCCGAAAGGAGCAGTGCCGCAGCACCGGCCATCCATTTCCCCCGCCTGCCAGGGCCATGCCCCGAAGCTGCCATGGCAGACGGGTTGCTCTCCCGGCTCACCACCCACCGGAGCCACGTCCTCATGGGATTCAGGAAAAGCGCCGCCATCACTGTCAGCAGCACGATGAAGGGATAGAACATTTCCACCAGCGAAAGATGCGTTTTGTTAATGTGCAAGAGATCCCAGACCACGAGCGCCACGAGAAGGAAGTCAACGCCCCTGAAATGATGACGGTACTTCTTTATAACCGTCAGGCCCATGATGGTAAAAAGGGCAACGTAGGGGGAAAGGAAGCGGCTGCTCGATTCAAGCCAGGGACCTTTGCGCGCGGCATTGGCATCGGTGTCCGCGTAAAAAAGGGCCATGGGCAACAGCCACAGGGCGGTGAGAAAGCACCACCGTCGCCGGGAGAGGGCGGGCGGCCTGGCGGCGCATGAGGCAAGCGCGAGCAGCACAAAGGCGAGGAACTTGGGCCCCAGGGTTATTGCCAGGTACAAGCATCTCCGGTATTCCTTCTCCCACAGGCTGTACTTATCCAGTCCGTTCTCTTTTTCCTGCTCACCAATCCACCGGCTTACCAGCTTCCATTGGTCCGAACCTTCGAGCAGCCGGGTCCCCATCATTTCCAGCGAAAAGGGATACAGCGGATTGCCTGCCTCAATCGTATTAATGATGTACTGCCGCCCGCCGACGGCGCCGATGATGGCGATGCCGGCCAGGATGACCGCGCATTTTTTGAACAAGCCGCCCATGCGCTCCGCGCGGACCAGCTTTACCGCAAAGGCAAGAAAAATCAGGCCGAGTACGGGGATGCCGGAGTGCTTGATCCCCGCCAGGACCCCCCCCGCGGCAATGGCCAGCAGGCCCTCAGGCAAATTCCCATTGCGAAGATACCGCAGCAGGAAGAGCACGGCGGCGACATAGAAGGCAAACGTGGCATTGTCGACCAGGGACGTGGTTATCTGCGCAAAGACCATGGGAGCAAAGCACACCAGGGCGGGCGCAAAGCTCGCTTCTTTACGGGTCAGGCCCAATTCCCTGGCGATGGCATAGCAGCCGATGCCTGCCAGCAGGGTCAGGGGGAAATTCATGGTGTTGGCCAGCAGGTCGCTGTGAAACGGCAGGAGCAGCCATGATGCAAAAAGTTCGCCGTTGATCGGGAAATACGCGCAGTCGATTATTTGATCGGGCGCCTTAAAGAGAAAAATGGTCCCCTGCTTCATCCACATGGCGGCGAAGGTAAGGTGGTAGGTTAGGCAGTCATAAACCAGCGGGGGCATGAGCAGGGCGCGGGAGAGAGCAAGCAGGACGGCAAAACCGCACACCACGATCAAAACGGCCCATCGTGAATTGAGCCCGTCCCGCAGCCACGCTCGAAGCGGCTCAAGGTCGGCGCTGACGTCGCGCAGTGAACCCCACAAAAAGTGGGCCGCCAGGGCGATGACAATGCAGGAAACCGTGACCCCGGCCCGGCCGATCGCGTGCAATGGAGACAGCGCCTGGAGTATGAGAACTATGAATGCGTAGTAAAAGACGCCGTGGGCCACAATCCGGGCGGCGGGCGGAAGGCTGAAAAAAAATCTTCGGACAAGCAGGTGTGACGCATACAGGAGGCAGCCATTGGTTACAAGAAAAATCAAACAACCGAAAAGGATAGTCAATAGCATCGCGCCGGATTCCGGGAACGTCAGCAGTTGTCTTTAATACGCTTCATCCAAATGCCTTGCATTTTAGCAAAGTTATCGACATAATTGAAGGGAAATTATTGCGTCCGGCTGTGAGGCGGAAGGAAGGAGGCAGGAAGCATAAGCAGGAGTCAGAAGTTGGGAGGATAACAAAGCGATCAGCGGTGCAGGGACGTATTGCACTACGCCCGGGGGTGCCTTTGCAGGGTTCAGTTAATCCGTTATCCTGATCCGGCAGGAGCGGCTTCCAGCAGCGAATGATGTCTCATCCGGCGTGGCTCGGCCGGTTTGTCACCCTGGTCCCTACGCTTCGCTCAGAACAGATTCCACAAAGGATCCCATGAAATTACTTCACGTCATAAAAAACAATGTTTTTATCTTTCTTTCCGCAACCGGGGCGCTGATCCTGCACCTGGCATTCGCCTGGCAGCCGCTCAGCCGCCTTGAACGGTTCCGGCTGATTACCGGCAACGGCCCGCTGATGGATGATTCATACATCTTTTTCAAGATCAGCCGGGACCTGGCCGACTGGATCACGGGGTATGCGCCGTCATTGCATCTGACCAGCGGGTTTCAGCCGCTGGTGGCCTTCCTCTACTCCCCCTTTTTCGGGCTTGTCCGGGGCGGCAGGGAGCTGCCCATCCACCTTGCCCTCTCCCTCAACGCGCTGCTCGGGTTCGCCGCCAACCTGCTGCTCTACCGATTGCTGAAACAGGCGGCCGGCCGCGCCATTGCCGCGTTCCTGGTTTCCGTCTGGATCTGGTCGCCCTACGTGATGTACCAGTCGGTAAACGGCATGGAGACCACCCTGGCCCTGCTCATGACGCTCATGGCGGTGAGCCGCTACTGGCAGCTCATCGGGCGCCCGGCAGAGGACGCCCGCTCCTGGTGCCTCCTGGGCCTCATCCTGGGCGTCGGATTCTGGACCCGGGTGGATATCGCCATGCTGGGTGTCGCCTTCGCCCTTGACCAGCTATGGCTCGCAGTCGGCAAGGACAAAGCCCGGCTGAGGATAAGGCTGCGCAACATCCTGCTCTGTGGCGTAACCGCGCTGGCGGTCGCGACGCCCTGGATTATCTTCACCATTGCAGACACCGGCGCCATCCTGCCCATCAGCGGGCGGGCGGTGCGGCTGGTGACCAGCGTTTTGTTCGATTTCCGCCATCCCGGGCAGCATGATTTTGTCTCACTGATGTACCTGTACTTCAAAAAGGAATTGTTCGCCTTTCAACCGCTGGCAGCCCTTGCCCGTTTCCAGCTGTGGCCGCTGTTCATTACCCCTCTGGGCCTGGCCGGGTTCTTCCTGGCGCTGCGGGACAGTAGGCTGCGCGCCCTTTTGCGTCCCCTCTGGATGTTTCAGATCATCCTGGTGCTTTCCTATATTTTTGTCATCGGCGGCTTCTGGCATCTCAACCGTTACCTCTACCCGGTGTTCACCCTGCTGCTCTTTCTTCACGCGGCCACGCTGGCGTATGCGCAGTCAAAGCTGCGTTTGAAAGCCCGTCCGGCAGGGATCATCCTGGCGGCTCTTTGTGCCGTGTATCTCTTGTCGTATGCCGCCCAGTACCGCACCCAGTGGGCCAACCAGCTTCCGGCGCGGTATCTCTCGGCCTCCCTCTTCGCCCGGGAGCGCATCCCTTCCGGCGTCAGGGTGGGCACGTTTCAATCAGGCTGCCACAGTTACTGGCTGGATAACCAGGTGGTCAACCTGGACGGCGTGGTCAACCGCGACGCGTATTTCGCCTTATACGCCAAGACCATGGACACCTACCTGGCACGGGAGAACATCGATTACCTGGTGGAGGAGGTGTTCCTCTTCAAGATGTGGGATGAGTACCTGGGCGGTCAGCTCTCGCGATCGTACGACCTGGTGGATATGCGGGTGGAAAAAAGGTTGGGTGAGGCCAACAGCAAACTGGGCATTTATAAACGGAGGGACAAGAACTAAGGGCTGAGGACGCCTCACCGACCCTGTACCCTGAACCCTGCTCCCTAGTCTTTTTACCACGAAGGACACGAAGAAAAAGCACGAAGATCACGAAG
>CAZJLN010000070.1:7779-10346 GCA_964546745.1 uncultured Anaerolineaceae bacterium | reverse complement strand
TGGCTTTAGCCACGCACAGCGTGGCTAAAGCAATAATTCAAGATAAAGCCATGCTAACTCTACAAAATGTAACGAAGACCTATCCTGGTGTAGTTGCATTGAACAACGTTTCAATGGAATTTGAATTGGGTGAGGTTCATGCCCTTTTGGGTGAAAACGGCGCAGGAAAAACTACCCTGATCAAAATCATCTCAGGAGCGATTCAGCCTGATTCTGGCACAATTGTCTTTGGTGACCGGATTTATCACTATATGACCCCTAATTTAGCCAAAGAAAATCGGGTTGCTGTCATGTACCAGGATGTAAACTTAGTTCAATCATTATCAGTGGCTGAGAACATATTCCTTGGCAGGCATTTTGGAAAATTGTTCAATCATGCCAAGATTTGCGAGATGGCTCATGAGCTTTTTGTTGATTTCGGTTTTGATTTGGATCCGTCATTGATTGTAAGTAAGCTTTCAACCGCCAACCTTCAGTTAGTGGAAATTTGTAAAGCCATCTCCAATGATGCCAAGATTTTGATCATGGACGAACCCACGGCGCCATTAGCCACTAACGAAGTAGATCTTCTTTTTAACATCATCGGTAAGTTAAAGAAAAAAGGTGTTACTGTAATCTATATTTCACATCGTTTGGATGAAGTATTCAGTATTTCCGATCGTATTTCAATCCTGCGAGATGGTAATTATATAGACACCTTAAAAACAGCAGAGACAGACCGCGCTCAGTTAATAGCCAAAATGGTTGGACGAACCCTAAATGAAAGTTATCCTCCTAGAATCCATAAATTAGGAGAGATCGTTCTTAAAGTAGATCATCTAACTGGTAATAGTGTCGAAGATGTCAATTTTGAGCTACGAAGAGGCGAGATACTGGGCTTTGCTGGGCTGGTAGGATCTGGAAGAACCGAAACGATGCAGCTATTGACCGGCTATCGCAAAGCTACCAGCGGTGCAATTCTCGTTAAAGGATTAGAAGCAAAAATAAAATCCCCAGCAGACGCAATAAAGTTAGGGATAGGTTTGATTCCCGAGGAACGTAAAAGCCAGGGTTGTATATTGTTTAACTCAGTGGAATTCAACACGACACTCATCAACCTAAGAAAGTTTTGTCAGTTAGGGTTTATTGATGGTAAAAAACGCAGAGCCAGTGCCGAATACTTCCGCAAATTGTTAGATATCCGTGTTCAATCCATTAAGCAAATGGTCGTCAATTTGTCGGGAGGTAACCAGCAAAAGGTTGTGTTATCGAAAACCCTGGCTGCTGATCTGGAAATCGTGATATTTGATGAACCAACTAAGGGAATTGATGTGGGTTCCAAGCAGGAGATATACTTACTTATGAATTCAATGGCGTCTATGGGGAAGTCAATCATCATGATTTCTTCAGAAATGGAAGAATTATTAGGGATGTCTGATCGAATTGTAGTGCTACATGAAGGTAGGGTAGTTGATGAGATTTTGAAAGAAGAGTTTTCACAAGAAACCGTGTTGCAGCTTGCGTCAGGCATAATCAAGGAGTCGTAGTTAATGCAAACGAAAAAATTTTATCAAAAGCTCAAGAACGGAGCCCTTTATGCATATCGGGAGGGAACTGTTTACATCATTTTGGCTGCACTGATCATCATGTTTACGATACTAAATCCAACATTCTTTTCCGGGAATAATTTAAGGAACCTTCTAACAGGAAGCACATTCTATCTGATCGCAGGAATGGGAATCTGTTTTGTCATGATCAGTGGGGGAATTGATCTGTCTGTTGGTTTTCAAATGGCAATGGTGAGTTGTATCTCAGCCATGCTAATGAAGTTGTTGAATTTTCCAGCGTGGTCTGTTTTTCCCATCGGAATGGCTTTGGGTTTCATAATGGGGACTATCAACGGCATAATCGTAGCAAAACTAAAACTTTTTCCGCTTATAGTCACTCTAGCCACCAGTATGGTATTCAAAGGAATCGTGTATGCAATAACCGAATCTAAGAGTTACTCAGGTATGCCGGATTCATTTAGGTGGATTTATAAGAATAGATGGTTTGGTTTGCCAGTGGATGTGTACATTGCCTTAATCGTGGTCATTATTGCTTGGTTAGTGTTAAATAAAACCCATTTCGGGCGCGATGTGATCGCAGTTGGAGGAAACCGGGAATGTTCTCGCTTGTCGGGCATCAATATCGATCTGGTTCAGATCCTGTGTTATGGAATTTGTGGCGCGATTTTTGCACTTGCTGCGCTTGACATGCTTGCACAGCAAAATATGACGAGCGCCATGACAGGTCCTGGAACTGAGTTCGTGTGTCTGACGGCGGCTATCATCGGTGGAATTAGTTTCATGGGTGGTAAAGGAAATGTGTTTGGGCTTGTCGCAGGCATATTTGTGATGCAGATCATTAACAATGGTATGATGTTGGCGCATATGGGGAGTTATTTACAATATGCTGTCAATGGTCTGATATTGATTGCAGCGATTGCGTTTGATTCAATTAAGAATCGCCCGCAGATTGCTGTACGGATCAATAAAATCATTAAAAAAGAATCCTATAACGGAGAGACATTAAATGACTGAGACAAT
>CAZJLN010000070.1:0-7679 GCA_964546745.1 uncultured Anaerolineaceae bacterium | reverse complement strand
TGCTCAAAGGATTAGAGCACGGATATGCAGTGGTATCCATCAATTACAGGCTAAGTGGTGAAGCTATCTTTCCTGCTCAGATTCATGATGTCAAGTCAGCTCTGAGATATGTTAAAGCCAATGCCGAAAAATATTCACTGGATAAGAAAAAAATTGCTGCCTGGGGCGGGTCTGCAGGTGGGCATCTATGCGCGCTTTTAGGGACTTCTGTTGGCATTTCAGAGCTTGAAGATTTTTCAACAGGATATCCTGAAGAAAACACGAAGGTTTTAGCAGTGGTCGATTGGTTTGGTCCAACTCAGGATTTTCTGTTAATGGATTCTCAACTCATGGAAACAGGAAATGGAGTCCCGGATCATTCGCTTCCGCAATCACCTGAATCACGATTGTTAGGGATGCAAATCACGCAAGTACCCGACCTTGTCAAAAAAGCCAGTCCCATGACGTACATCACACCTGAAGTACCCTATTTCCTGATTCAGCATGGCTATCATGATCAATTAGTCCCAGTCCAGCAGTCGATCAATTTCGCAGCAGCATTGGAAAGGATCGCTGGCAAGGAGAAAGTGATCCTCGAAGTCTTTCCTGACCATGTTTACCATGCCGATCCACATTTTGAGTCCGAAGAAAACCTGAAAAAAGTATACGAGTTTCTGGATAAACATCTAAAGAACAGATCAATTTAATTCACCAAAGGAACAAGCAAGTTTCCATCTTTTTGTCAAGAGGTTTTATTATTAGATTCTTTGATCGTGGGTAAGGTATTCTTTAATTTTAAATTTAGGCAATTAATAAGAATTTCGCGGTAGCGCAGCTTAGACGTCTTTTAGTCGAAGAACAACGAAATTTCCAAAAACTTTCTGAGCAGATCGGAAATATACTTTAGATCTTGATCATATCATACTCACCTCTAGGTGTAGGAGCATAGCGGAAACACCCATAGGTGTAGGAGCGACGCGGAAGCACCCATAGGTGTAGGAGCGAAGCGGAAGCACCCTTAAGTGTAGGAGAGTAGCGGAAACACCCTTAAGTGATCCTACGAATGGTAATATTTTGACTTAAGAACAGAAAAAGCGGGTGATGGGATTCGAACCCACGAATGGTAGCTTGGGAAGCTACTGCCTTACCACTTGGCTACACCCGCAAAAGCGAATAAAATTTTACCCGAATTTCAAATTTATGCAAGTATATAGATCAATATAGCCTTTATGGTATAAATATTACACAAAAATTTCTGGTTCGGATTGAATGATTAAGAAGACACTTCGTTGGATCTTGGTTCCATCAGTTTATGCAAATATTGATCCTAGAACATATAAGTTATTAATGTTGGATGCAGCAGGCCTGGGCATTGGAAATTCAGCTGTACCATTTCTGACCATTTTTATTGCCAATCTACATGCATCAAACTTCCAGGTTAGTTTGTTATCCTCTATGCCAGCGATTGCGGGATTCTTTCTGGTTTTATTTGTCGGCGGCTTGATCCAACAACATAGTAGTTTTAAAAATCTTGCATCTATTTCCTCATTGTTTAATTATTCAGCTTATTTTATTTTAGGTCTGTTTGCTTTTTTCACTGATGATGGTAAGACTCTAGTTACTGTCACATTGATACTTTGGGCTCTCTCAACAATACCACAGACAATTACTCTAGTAAGCCATCAAATTATCATTCGAAATGCTGCTGGTGAATCCGGTAGGTTTGATTTAACAACCCGAAGGTGGGCATTAATTGGGCTGGTGACGACAATTGGGACTGCAATTACTGGTGAAATACTCGAGCGGTCTCATTCTCTACTAAACTACCAATTTGTTTTCATTGTCCTTTCTTTTGGCGGATTTTTATGTTTTATTGCTATCAAGAACATGAGGTTCGAAGATATATCAATTATTCAAACCTCTAACCAGATTTTTCAAGGATTTTCATTTTTTTTCAAAGAGATCCGAAATCACAAATTATTTATGAGTTTTATTGGCAAACGATTCGTTTATTTTTTGGGAACAACTCTTGCGAATCCAATTATTTCACTTTATTACATTAGGGAAGTAGGCGCATCTCCTCGTTGGATAGGATTATTTAGTACGATTAGTATGGCATTTATAATTATTGGATATTTTTTCTGGCTTAGAGTAAGTACAAGATATCGATCAAACAAAATATTATTAATTACACTAGCAATTGTGGGAGTTTACCCCTTTCTTTTAGCTTTAACGATTAATCAATATGTGATTATCTGTTTTTTGATGGTGGTAGGTTTTTTTCAGGCTGGAATTGATTTAGTATTTTTCGATGAAATAATGAAAGTGATCCCCGTTCAAAACAGTTCGATTTTCATTTCCTTCAATCTCCAGCTTCAATTTCTTGCGAGCGCATTAGGTCCTTTACTGGGAGCGACTTTAGCCAATAACTTTAACCTCAGAACTACTTTAATTATTGGATCATTAATTAAATTATTCGCATTTTTATTATTTGCTTTTAACAATACAAAATTTTTACGAATTATAAAAAGGAGAACAAAAAGGAATGCTGGGTAATATAAAAGTAGGATATATCGGGTTGGGCTTGATGGGAAAGTCTATTGCACGGAATATACTAAAAGCCGGATATGAAATTTACGTTTACAACCGGTCACGAGGAAAGACTCTGGAGTTGGTTGGTGAGGGAGCGTTTGAAGGCTACTCACCAGCGGATTTAGCTGGCAAAGTCGATATTGTCTTTACAAATTTGCCTGACTCACCAGATGTTCTTTCTGTCGTTACTGGTAAAGATGGAATCCTTGATGGCGCTCGGGCTGGTTTGATTGTCATTGATAATTCCACCATTAAACCAGCAACAGCTCGAGAAATTTATACAGAATGTAAAAAACATGGTGTTTTCTTTTTAGATGCACCAGTGAGCGGAGGTGATATTGGGGCAAAAAATGGCACTTTATCAATTATGATCGGTGGAGATGAGGTCGCGCTAAAGAAAGCGATGCCCGTTCTAAATGTGATCGGTAAGAAGATTACCCATGTTGGTGAGTCTGGTAGCGGCCAAATCGCCAAAGCAGCCAACCAAATTATGGTAGCAGCCCAGATGGTTGCAATGGGCGAGCTGTTAATTTTGGCAAAAAAGGCTGGTGCTGACCCTAAAAAAGTGGTAGAAGCCATTCAAGGCGGTGCAGCACAGTGTTGGACACTTGACATAAAACCGCAGAGGTTGTTTGAGGGAAATCGCTCGCCTGGTTTTAAGGCTTCGATGCAGGCAAAAGATCTCTCAATCGTTATGGAAACGGCAAAACAGTACGGTGTTGTGTGCCCAGGTACCGCTGTGTCCAACCAGCTATTTAATTCGATGTTAGCGAACGGCATGAGTGATTTAGATAATTCAGGGGTAATCGGCATAATTGAAGCTCTCAATAATGCAAACTTGTGCGATTAAGTATTTAGGAATCTAAATATGGTATTCAGACAAAATCTAGTCTATAATTGATCAAATTCTATATAAAAAGCATATACATGGAGTGAAAAAATGGACTTTGAAGTGTTAAAACCCTTGTTAAAAACAGACATGAAGACAAAGATCGTCCTTCTTGTTATGGATGGTCTCGGTGGATTACCGATGACTCCAAGCGGAAAGACTGAACTCGAAACAGCTAAAACCCCCAATATGAATAAACTTGCAGAGAAATCAATTTTGGGTCTCCAACAGCCCCTTTTACCTGGCATGACGCCTGGAAGCGGCCCAGCTCATATTGGCTTATTTGGTTATGATCCCATCAAATACAGCATAGGACGTGGTGTTTTATCTGCTCTCGGCGTAGATTTTGATTTACACCCAGAAGATGTAACTGCCCGTGGCAACTTCTGCACTGTCGATGAAAATGGTATCATCACCGATAGACGAGCTGGACGCATTCCTACTGAAGTAGGAGAGGAACTCTGTAAGCTGCTTTCTGATAATATTAAAATCCCAGGTGTCGATATAATTTTGACGCCTGAGAAAGAATACCGCTTTGTCTTTGTATTACGCAGTGAAGGATTAAATGGGGAAGTTGGCGATACAGACCCACAGGCAGTTGGCAAGAGAGCCCTCAAAGCTGAAGCTCTAGTTCCGGATGCTATTCATACTGCAGAGTTGATCCAAGCTTTTGTAGAACAGGCTGCTATCGTGCTGAAAGATCAGCATCCTGCGAACAGTCTTGTGTTAAGAGGCTTCTCACAGCTACCTAAATGGCCTAAGTTTGGAGATGTTTTTGGTGTGCATCCACTCGCTATTGCTATGTATCCCATGTATCGTGGGGTTGCAAAGCTGGTTGGTATGAATGTTATGCCGGCAGCTCACTCTATGGAAGAAGAGATTGACATGTTGGAAGCTGAATGGAATAACTATGATTTCTTCTTTGTCCATATTAAAAAGACAGACAGCGCAGGTGAAGACGGGAATTTTGATCTAAAAGTCAACATCATCGAACAGGTTGATGCTTTGTTGCCCAGGATATTGGCTTTAAATCCGGATACACTCCTTATTACTGGCGATCACTCAACCCCAGCTCTGATGCGCTCACACTCTTGGCATCCTGTTCCGACCCTGTTGTATTCAGAACTCTGCCGCCCGGATGGTATTGCTGAATATGGCGAGAGAGCTTGTCTGAAAGGTAGTCTGGGACCTAATTTCCCATCCTATGAGCTAATGCCACTAGCCTTAGCCCATGCAAAGCGGATCGAAAAATTTGGCGCATAAAAAATATTTTTGATTGCGATGCTGCCGTTTACAACGCGGCAGCATTTTTACTTAAGATATAGTTCTGGTTGACGATCGGAAAAGAGGTCGTTGTTTGGGTTGATTCTTTTGTTCAGCGCTACTGATGGATCGATATCAACGATTTTTAAGCAGGTATCTGTAGAATTTGCTCTAACAAGTATCTCTCCAGAAGGGGAGGTAACCTAAGAACAACCCGTAAATCTCAACTTATAATTACCCAAGCTTTCCTCGCCAATGCGGTTAGCGGTGATGGTAAACACTCTGTTTTCTAGGCTTCGTGTGATCATCGCATTTTGACAGTAAGGGAGTACCAGATTGGAGGGATGACAGATGATTTGAGCGCCTTTTAGCGCTAATGTCCGTGCAGATTCTGGAAATATCCAATCAAAGCAGATCATCATTCCTATTGTTACATCTCCTAAACGAGACGTAATAAACCCAACATTTCCACTTGAATATAGATTTTTCTCAGTGTTGAAAAGATGAATTTTTCGATAAACCGAAATAATTCCTTCGTTGGTAATGACTGCTGAGGAATTATATAGTCTGTTTCCTTCAACCTCAGAAAATCCTGTGATGATACAAACGTTCTTCTCCTGGCAGAGGTGAATGAGCCCCGATAGGAAAACGCCTGGATGAGTGACAGAATCACAATAAGGTGCTAACTCTCCAGGGTTTCTATAAAGGTATCCACTATTTGCCAATTCAGGCAATACCAACAAATCGAAGTTCGAATCTTGAATCGTGTTCAAGATTTCGCCAATATTGTGTTGCACATCTTTTCTTAATGGATTGAATTGGAAAAAACCAACTTTCATGAGGTCCTCGTGATTAGTTAAATTTTATGATACATTTATATTAGTCTAACACTGATTTTCCCAGAAGTGAGGTGTGAAATGGCTTATGAAGCACTGCTATACAAAAAAATGGATGCAGGAAACGTTCAATGTATCTGTTGTGCACATCGCTGTCTTATCAAAGAAGGTGAAAAGGGAAAGTGCCTTGTAAGAGAAAATCAAGGCGGACAATTATTCACCAAGACTTATGGCAAAATCATTGCCCAGCATGTAGATCCGATTGAGAAAAAACCTTTATACCATTTTTATCCAGGAAGTATGGCGTATTCAATCGCTTCACCAGGATGTAATTTTTCCTGTCAATGGTGTCAAAATTGGGAAATCTCACAATTGCCTAAACTTAGCTCGAAAGAATCCGGCTATTTTGTAGCTCCCGAGGAGATAGTAAAGCGCGCACAGGCACAACGCTGTACAAGCATCGCTTATACCTATACCGAACCCACAGTCTTTTTTGAATACACCTACGATATTTCAAAACTAGCAAAAAATGCAGGGATAAAGAACGTCTATGTCACCAATGGATATATGACACCTGATTTGCTCGAGCTATATTTGCCTTGGCTGGATGCAGCGAATGTCGATATAAAGGCTTATTCGGATGCTACCTATATAAAGCATATCGGAGCCCACCTCAAACCTGTCTTGGAAAACTGTATTATTTTGAAAAAGGCAGGTGTATGGATAGAGATAACTACGCTGATCATTCCAGGGATCAATGATGATGATACGGAACTGCAGGGGTTAGCTAAGTTTATCGTAGATGAATTAGGTAAGGACACCCCCTGGCATCTCAGCAGGTTTTATCCAAATTACCAATTTGAATCAACTGCACCAACACCAATCAAGACCCTGGAAAAGGCACAATAGATAGGCAGGCAAGCAGGTCTTGAATATGTGTATCTTGGGAATGTTATTCCAGAGAGCATCACCAACTGCCCGGGGTGTAAGCGGGAATTGATTAGACGCTGGGGTAGTCAGATTGTTCTTAATAAAGTTACAGCTGCGTCTAGATGTCCTTATTGTGACACTGAAATCAAAGGAATTGGGCTTTCTTTCGATTAATACAAGTATGGTTATTCAGCTACAGCAATCAGTGGTTTATGGTCCGATATTGTCCAGGAGGTTAGGCAGATCTTTAGGCATCAACCTTCTCAGCTTGCATCAAAAAGTCTGTAACTTTAATTGCATTTATTGTCAGTACGGGAATACGCCGAAAAGCAGCTTCATGAATTTGGAAGATTCCCAAAACTTTCAATCAATGGGTAAAGTGCTCAACGAACTAAAAGCAATTCTGAAAAAACCTCATACTGTTGATCACATCACTTTCTCTGGAAATGGTGAGCCAACACTTCACCCAGACTTCCCAACCATTTTGCATGAGACTATAAAACTGAGGGATCAGTATAAACCCGGAGCAAAAGTAGCAGTATTGACGAATGGGAGCAGGGTGAATAGACCTGAGGTGGTGAGTGCTTTGAACCAGGCGGATAAGGCAATTCTAAAACTAGATGCTGGCGATCAGGTCATGTTCCAGCTGGTTAATGACCCTCTCCCAGGAATTTGTTTAAGCGATTTAATCCAGACCTTTCAGTCAGTAAAGAATTGCATTATTCAGGCTTTGTTCTTTGGTGGCAAGAAGGGGAATGCCAATTTGGCTAATATCTTAAATTGGATCGAATTGGTCAGACTGGTAAAACCGGTGGAGGTGCAAATTTATACCGTCGATCGCGGTGCGCCGGACTCAAGTGTTTTGCCATTAAGCCGAGACGAGCTAGAAAGGGTTTCACTGTTATACAGTGAGAAAACTCATTTTTCTGCTCAAGTTTACTGAATTCAGGATCCTTATATATATTTTAATGCAATATCAGCAACCTTGCCAGTGTGCACGAGCGCTTGGATGTGAAGTAGGTACGGGTAAAGGACGGTATCGCGTTTTAAAAATGGCATGATATTGCGCATAGCCGTATATAATTGGCAGGTGCCTGTACCAAGCGCGGAGAGAGGGAAAGGATGCATGCTGAGGGAGGGAGGAATCTGGCTGAAGGAAGAAGGAATCGGATTGACGGATTGCGAATCTG
>CAZJLN010000069.1:0-10394 GCA_964546745.1 uncultured Anaerolineaceae bacterium | reverse complement strand
CTCGGGTTATCAGTGAGTAATTTCTATCCTGATGTTTGAGAACTTCATTTGGAAACAATCCCAAAAACAAAAATCTAAAAAGATCCCCTAAATAGCATCGCCAGACCCATTATTAATGGGATAGTGACAAGGGCCATCATGGTGGTTAGGATAACTGCTTGAATAGCTGTGTTCACATCCTTATCGTATTTCGTGGCAAACAGAACAGTGTTGGAAGCAGTCGGCGCAGCGGCGGTAATAACACTGGCAAAAAAGAGGGTTTTATCACCCGCCAGGTAATTGTTGATTAAAAGCATAATGAGCGGAATAATCAGATTTCGTGCAAGGACTGTCTTCCAGAGCGCAAGGTCCCTAAAGGTAAAATTGTTTTTGAATGTGTAGAATTGGCTGCCTATAATGATCATCGCCAATGGAGAATGCAGTGTGGCTAAGTTCGAAAGGGTCGTTTGAATGACTCCCGGTAATTTGATCTTGAGTAGGACTAAAAGGATAGAAATGATCACCGAAACAACGCCAGGATTTAGAAAAATCTTCCAATTAAAGGAGTTCCGTTTTCCTGTCATGATTTGAATTCCTAAGGTCCAGCAAAAAATATTAAATACCGCGACAAAAATTGATCCATACAAAGCGCCAACATTCCCTAATAAGGCTTTCAGTAGGGGTAAGGAAAAGAAACCGCCATTATAAAATATGGATGCGTAAGTAAAAATTCTGTTTCGGTCTGAAGAATTATTGTGGAAGAAAAAATTCGCAATGATGATGCCTACGACATGGGTCAATCCCGCAAGGAGGGCAGCAATCGCGATGTTCTTAATTAACGAGCGCTCGAACGATAACTGAAACGCTGTAATAATGACACAGGGGGTGATAATGATCAATATTAAATCTGTCACTTGGCGTGTCCCTTCTTCGTGCAAAAGCCCGAAGTAGGCAGCCAAAAATCCCACACCGATCATCAAAAAAAGGATGATAATTTGTTGAATTAAAATTTTTCCACCTTCTAAGATCATGTTGTTATCTCTTTTTGACCGATAATATTTGAAATCCAATCATATCATCAATTGACTATGACCGATTTTTACCTGATTGTTACCTGATTAATCCAAACAATAAAGCGGGATAATAAAAACTTCCGAAATCTTTCAAACCTCGGAAGTCTGCTCAAACTTTTTATTAATGAACTATTAAATCAACCACTCGCCGTCTTGTAGAAGAATAACTTTGCTGCCATCAGCTTTAACACCAGTAACACTCACATCCGCTCCACCGACCATGAAGTCTACATGCACCAATGAATCATTCATGCCCAGCTTTCGATTTTCTTCTTCGGAACGCTCTGTACTGCCTTTTAAATTCTCACTATAGGCAGCGCCTAAAGCAAAGTGACATGATGCATTCTCATCAAACAGGGTATTCTTGAATAAAATGCCGGTATTGCTGATGGGGGAGTTATGCGCCACAAGGGCAGCCTCACCTAAGCGTTTTGCACCGTCATCCATATCCAGAATATCGGACAAGATCTGCTTTCCAACCTCCGCGTCAAAATCGACCACCTTGCCATCTATAAAAGTGAAATGGAACTTATCCACAATCTGCCCGCGTACGCTAAGAGGCATCGTTGCCCGGATGGTACCGTTCACCTTGTCGGCGTGCGGCATACAAAAAATTTCCTCGGTAGGAATATTTGCTGTAAAGATATCTCCACCTTCACTCACCCCTGAGCCACCGACCCATATGTGATCCTCGACCAAGCTTACTTCCAAATCTGTGCCTGGTCCCTGGTAGAGGAGCTTATCAAATTTTGCTTCATTTAAGAATCTTTCTCGCTTTTTCAAGGCTTTATCATGCTCTTTCCAGGCTTCTACAGGATCATCCAAGTCCACCCGCGTTGCTGCAAAGATGTTTTGCCATAATTTCTCCAATCCCTCTGCCTCCGAAAGTTCAGGAAAGGCAGCCTTCGCCCAAGCTTTGCAAGCAACCCCTGCCACACACCATTTGTTTTTATTCTCCATCGTGTACTTTTGAATGCGTTTGCTGGCTTTCCCGGCGGTTCTTTGCCAGGTGGCTATTTTCGCAGGATTCACTGGTTTTAACAGTTCCGGGTTAGGTGTAGCCAAAGACAAAATGTGATAATTATCGAGGAACATTTTTTCACGATAATCCACCTCATATTCAGGATAGGTCTCAAAGGCAGCGTCAGGTGCGTTCAGATATCGTTGCAAAGTGATGTCATCGTCGCTGAAATCTAACTTGACGTCTAAAACACCTTTTTGATAAGCTTTCTTGCTTACAAGACGTACCAACGGCAGCGCTTCTTCAGTTAATCGGATGGCAAGTTTGTCGCCTGGTTTTAAATTAAGTCCGATATTGACTAAAAGATCAGCATATTTTTCAAGATTTTTCGTTAGGTCCATGGTTCCTCTCTTATTCAGGTTCTGTAAAATTAATTTTGTAACAAATTGTTATTATAATCAGTTTCATCCCACACTAAAAAATTTGGAATTAATTTCAAATTCAAAATGGTTGTGATAAAAGCAAAAGGACTCTTTCTCGCATTTCCATCAATTTTATTGACGTTTTTCAAATCCCTATGGTATGATACTGATTGTTCTGTGAACAGAACGGTTCGCATAAAAATGGAGAAGAAAGGCGAACAGAGGAGAAGAAAATTAGTAGCAAAATTGAATATCGAGTAAATGAGACCATCAGGGCAGAAAAAGTCCGACTAGTGGACGAAAACGGTGAAAACGCAGGAATTGTTTCCCGAGAAGAAGCCCTCCGGAGAGCAGACGCAGCTGGTTTTGATCTTGTTGAGGTGGCACCTAACGCCGAACCACCTGTATGCAGGATCATGAATTTCGGTAAGTTCCTTTACGAAAAAGAAAAAAAGGAACGTGAGGCTCGCAAAGCTCAGACCAAGATAGAAATCAAGGAAATCAGATTACGACCAAAAACAACCGACCATCATCGTGATTTTAAGGTAGATGATGCACGCCGTTGGTTAAAGTCAGGTATGAAAGTGCGTGTTACTATCCGCTTCCGCGGTCGTGAGATCACCTATCCTGAATTGGCAATGGAAGATTTACGTGAGATTGCCCAGGATCTTTCTGATGTAGCTGAAATTGAACAAGCGCCCAATATGGAAGGGCGAGCAATGTTCATGATGCTCACACCAAAAAAATAGTTCCTTGACTCTATAGAAAACTGGTATAATAATATTTCGTTTATAAGCTACGGCTGAGTACAATTATCAGCCGTGGTATTTTGATGAGAGGAGTTTGAACGTGGCTCGAAAACAGAGTACAGGCAAGTATAAGTTAAAAACTCATAAAGCGACCTCCAAACGATTCCGTACGACTGGATCTGGGTTGATCGTGCGCACCAAGATTGGCAAAGGCCACTTGCGCCGCAACACTTCCCAACGGACTAAGTATTTGCTAGGTGAGACCATCGTTGTAAAGAACACTGGTCTGCGCAAGCATATATCTCGTTTGGCACCTTATATGAGTAAGAAGGACTAATCCTTCGAGTCGATCAATTTTTTAGCTGCGGCTGCTGGGTGTAAGCAACTGGATGAGAAATCTGACGCCCAGGGGACTGCAAAGGAGTTTATAGAATGGCAAGAGTAAAGAGTGGACCATACCGTCGAAGACGGCATCAGGCATTAATCGCCCATAACAAGGGCTATGAAGGCACACGCAATCATTTGTTCAAGCGTGCCAATGAGGCCTATCTGAAGAGTCAATGGTATGCCTACCGTGACCGACGCAATCGCAAACGCGATCTGCGCAGGCTTTGGATCGTTCGCATCAACGCGGCTGCCCGCCAAAATGGCGTGACTTATAGCCGGCTGATCAGCGCATTACGCACATCAGATATCATTTTAAACCGCAAGGTTTTGGCTGATCTAGCTGTGCGAGATCCCCAAGCTTTCGCTGCGGTTGTCACTAAAGCAACTGGCAAGTAAGACCTAATCTTCATCAAAATAAAACCCCTGGCATGCCGGGGGTTTTCTGTTCTCTATAAACAACTGCCTATTTTTAGGGGGGAGTAAACCGCAGAAGGCTGTTGGTGAGGGAGTCGCTGACCCAAACGCGACCTTCCTGGTCAATGGCTATGCCGCATGCAATGCTAATGATGGATGCATTATCATAACCGCCCCATAGCTGAATGAAATTACCCTGATCATCAAATTGCAGCACACGCCCAGAACTGGGATCTGTCACAAAAATGTCATTATCTGAATTGATTGCCAGGAAGGGCTTGTTATCAAGAGACTGCGAGTCCCAGGCATCCACATCCCAAGAGAGAATGCTGGTATAACTTGTATAATCCAAATTTGGTGCAAAGATTTGTATGCGGTAATTCCAAGTATCTGCAATAAATACCAATCCTAAATCATTGACTGCAATACCGACCGGTTCGTCCATCTGACCCGCTTGGAAGCCAATCCCACCAAATTGAGTTATGTAGTTTCCGTTACTGTCAAACACAACAACCCTCTGCTTGCCTGTATCTGTCACAAAAACATGCCCCATGCTATCAATCGCAACGCCACGTGGTCCCCAGAAGCCATCAGGTAATTCTGCTGTGCCGAATGTGTCCCACAGGCTAATAAACTCGCCATCCATCGTAAATTTTTGGATGCGATGATTCCAAGTGTCAGCTACATACACAAAACCATCCTGACTGACAGCAACACCCCAAGGTTCATTGAATAAACCTTCTGGTGCTGGACCATCCAAAACATTGGCATACCCTCCCCATGCTTTAATGAATGCTCCTCCAGAGTCAAGGTGAACGATGCGGTGATTACCGGCATCTGCCACATACAAGCTACCATCTGGCGCAATCGCAATATCACGCGGATACGAAAGAGTCGTTCCATCCAGCACGGTGATGACTTTATCGGCTTCAAGACTGATGATTCCGGCTGCATAAGGGTCGACCTTGGGTTCTTCAGGTTGGGGTGCCAGACCATATTCCCAGATTTGTTGGGCGATGTCCTTGCGAATATACATCCGATACCCGGACGCTGGGGACCAGGTAGCCAGTGTCAACGAGCTCTTTCCGGTTGCTTTTGCATAGGCCTCATAATCTCGGTTGAACCAGATTTGCCATAGACCTTCGCGCGTAAGTGGGTCTTTAAGTAATTCCCAGACTGATTTAATAGTCTGGTTGCGATAGTCTTCCATAGGCCACCACATGCGTTTGTACTCAATTTTATAAAAATTGTCTCCGACTAAAGGCTCAATTTTACTGAAATTTGAATCACCCACAAGGATGATTGGCGCATCGCGCAGATCTTTGGTGGGGGTGTCGTTGTACCAGCGTTTATTGGGGTAATCGCGGAAATACCACCAGAAGGGGTAAAGCGAGTCATTATCGTATGCCACGTCAATGGATTTATCCCCATAAAGGCGTTTGGAAATCATCTCTACTTGCTCAAAGACATCCTTCATATCACGGGTAGCATGCGCATAGACAAGGTATTCCTTGGCATTGTCATAGTTAATAAAAGCCGCTCTGAAGGATGTCCTGAATGTGATGATTGTTAAAATCAGGAAAAAAGATGTGAGGAATACTTTCACAAAATGATTGAATTTCCAATCCTTGAGCAAATAGACCAATCCAGCAACCGCTGCCAAACTTGCTGCGAGAGCTAGTAAGAAGGTACTGGTCGCTTGCATCTGAATTAATTCTTTCCCTTGGAAGGGAGGGTTGGATCCACTCAAACTCCTAAGAAGGCTGTTCATTGAGAAGATCAACAAGAGGCTGATTAAGAAGACTAAAACACCTTTCTTTTGTTGAACATACTCCCAATCAGTTTTTTCGAGTAAATACCCAAGTCCCCAGGCGGTGCTCAGAATCAACGGTAAGGCAATGTGGGTGGTTAACCATGGCATGCGTTCGCCAGCTAGTGTAAAGGCAACCAGGCTGATAAGAGACCAGAATAACAAGAGTAGGAGCGTAGGTACGGCTTGGCTTTCCCCTGAGGTGAAAGGTGGTTCCGTAAAGAGTTTGAATCTGCTTTTAATGGGAAAATTAGAAATTTTCGGCTCTTGCAAGATCGAGCCTTCATCTACTTCAGGGGTGGAATCTTGCAGTTCTTGCCCATTCTCTGTTTCTAAATTTGAAAATATTTCCTCAAAATTGTGTTCATCATTTTCAGTTAAATTGTCATTCTCAATCGCTTTATAAGGATGAACAGGATTGACGACGAATAAGCGCTTTGTAAACCCAATGATCAAAGCAAAAATTGAGCCCAGTGCAGGTAAAAATTCATAAATGGGAATTTGTACAAAAGCATAATAATAAAGTGGCTGAGTGCCTCGCTGAACTGTCTGCTGTGACATCCAATAACCTAATGCACCCATGATTCCAGTGAAAAAGCCGCTTCCTTGAGTGAACAAAGTGGTGTAAAAGACCAGGAAGATTGACCAGAAAATTAATGCTGATCTGAGCCAAACACGCCGATTCCACAATAGTCCGATAAAGATCGAAATTAAAGTCATTGGAACAAGCACAATGGCAGCTTTAATCATGCCAGATTCAGAATAATCTAGCGGATCCCATCCGATGATATTCATGATCAGAGCAGAAAGAAGAGGTAGGATTAGACTGAGCTGTAAGACAATCAAATCGAAACTACGGAGAGAACGGACCTTCTCCATGCCCATACCCGCAACTAAATAAATCAAGGCTAAGATTAACACAGCGAAAGCAGCACCGATACTCACGATCAAAAGAATGGTTATCGTCTGGTCTGGTTGAACTAATTCAGGTTCTGCAGAAGTTTCGGGGCGACTTATGAATACTAATAAACTTGCTAACATCAGGAAGATAGTGATCCCTACTAGGATAAAAAAGGTCATTTTATGCTGCTGTTTTTTCCAAGGTCGTTTGAATACTTCATATAAAAAGTAAATGGCTAGAAAAATACATGCTTCTGCAGTGAAAATATATGAAGTGGCTTTATCAGCATAATGAAAACCGGTTATCGCTGCTAATCCGAGCAAGTATTTGCTTTCTCCATCCTCTAGATATCTTAAAAAGAGCCATAACATAACCAATCCCCAGAAGACAATAAAGATTTCATTGCGAGTATACCGGCTATAAAACAAGATATAGGGGGAAATGGCAAACAAAAGACCACCGATTAATGCGCCTACCCTGCCTAAGTAGCGTCGCCATGCAAAGATGGTAAAAAGCACAATGGCAATCCCAAATAAGGCTGCTGGTACTCTGGCACTAAAATCGCTTGCACCAAATATAAAATACGAAAAAGCTATCATGTGAAACTGGAATGGACCATGGGTAACGGGATCGTAATGATACCCCCGCCCTTGGTAAAGATCATAGGCAGGTACTACATGGTTCACTTCGTCATGTGCCATAACCCGCGCGCCTAAATCATAGAATCGAGTGGTTACTGTCAGGATGATGAGAAGGATGATAATCAGTTTTTCAAGCGTAAAACTTTGCCAAAAAGAGAACACAGGTCGATCAAGCCATTGATCAGCCTTTAAATTTTTGAGCATTTGTTGAGGTTCAGCAATCATTAATACTCCAATGGTCAAGATCTTGAAGGTTTCATTTTATCCTAATTCTTAAAACTATACATTACCTTGAAAAAAACGGCAAGGTTAGGCAATGATTGAGCAGTTTGACTCGACCTCCTTAGCCGCTACAAAATAAGGTAAAATCGTTTGATAGTGGTTTGTTTATGAAGATACGAATTAGCCTATTAATGAGTTTGGTTTCGATTATTCTGTTAAGTGGGTGTTTGTCAGTGGTTCCATCCCAAACAGAAACATTTGCATTGGATGTAACCAATCTCTATCGAACCTCAGAAGCAGAAGTGACGGCTGCATATGGAAAGACTGCCACCATCCAAGTTTATGAATCCACTGGAATTGCAGCGGCATTGACTGCAGCAGTCACACCTACCCAAATTCCAACCTTACCTCGAACGCGAACGCCAGAATACACCTCCACTTCATCAGCAAGATGTAATGCAGCAGCACCTGGTTATCCGCTGGATGTGACTATTCGCGATGATGAAGAGATGTCCCCAGGAATGAGTTTCACGAAGACATGGCGTTTGGAAAATGTTGGGTCTTGTAAATGGTCAACACTTTACAAATTGGTCTTCTTTTCAGGCAATCCTCTTGATTCGCAACAAGAACAATATTTGTCGGGTGAGGTTCTTCCAGGTAATAGTATCGACCTGAGTGTGGATATGGTTTCTCCGGATAAAGCAGGCCTTTATCAAAGTAATTGGATGCTGGCAGATAGTGAAGGTAATTTATTCGGTCTGGGTCCCAATGGGGATGCACCATTTTGGGTCAGGATTCAGGTCGTCCAAGAAGAAACCCCTACAGTTACACCAACAGTTACATTAATGCCTACACCAATAATATATCGCGAAGGCTCTGTCTCGCTTATCAATGAAGACTATCTGGATTTGGATACCGGGTTGACCAACCCCGAAGAAAACTTCGCTGATTTTTTGTATGAGTTAAGATCTCCAAATCATTTCCTCATACCTAGCGATGATGCAGGCTTAATGATATTTGGCAAGACTGTCCCAAGTTTTCAGGATTGTGTAGATGCCCTTGTAGATTCGGAAGCGCTGTCTTTTGATGCAATTGATCCAGAAGTGTATATTTGCTACCAAACCAATAAAGGACTACCAGGCAGACTTCGCTTAATTAGCTTTGATGATGATGGGGATATTCTTAAACTTGACTTCTTGACCTGGTCAATTCCATAAAAGTGAAATACACGATGAAAAACTACGTGAACTACAACTCGAAAATGTGGGATTTTTGGTGCAAAGAAAAAAACACCTGGACTATTCCTCTAAGTCATGAAGCGTTTGAGAAGAGCAAACAGGAACCATTAAACATCTTCCTTACACCCGAAAAGCCCATCCCACAAGATTGGTACAAGGATTTAGGAACTAAGGTATTAGGACTGGCAAGTGGGGGTGGACAGCAAGGACCATTGCTGACAGCTCATGGTTATGATGTTACTATTCTTGATAATTCCAAAGACCAACTGACTTCTGAAAAAGTGGTGTCTGCCCGTGAGGGTTATCAGATAAACCTTGTTAAAGCCGATATGACCATCTCTTTCCCTTTTGAAAAGGATAGTTTTGATTGGATTCTCAACCCAGTTTCCAATTGTTACATTGAAGACCTCACCAATATGTGGCAAGAATGCTTTAGGGTATTGAGAAAAGGTGGTGCTTTGTTGACTGGTTTCACGAATCCAATCGTTTACATGTTTGATGAGGCAGATTTAGCTTTGAATGGAGGAACACCTATAGCGATAAAGTATGCATTGCCCTATAACGGGCGAGAGCTTGAAGCACAAGGAAAACAAATCACATTTAATGAAGGCTATCAATTCAGCCACACTCTGGAAAGTCAATTGGGTGGTCAGTTAATAGCTGGGTTCCTGATCAAAGATCTTTACGAAGATACCGATCATTCAGATCGCTTGAGTAAATTCACAAGCCAGTATTTAGCAGATCTGGCTATAAAACCTTACGAATGAAACAGTTGGGCTGAAAATGCCATACAAAACAAAGTGAAAAGATAGGAAAACACAGATGACTACTAAGAATTTTGACCCTAGCAATATGATGGGATATATCAACGCCTTGCCTGAGGATCTACAAAAAGCATGGAATTTGGGCATGAAGCTTCCCATCCCGGATTTTTCATCGATTGAAAAAATAGTGGTATCAGGCATGGGTGGATCTGCCATTGGCGGAGACTTGCTTGCCAGCTTCTGCCGCCAGCGTTGTGAAGTGCCAATATGGGTTCATAGAGATTATAGGCTGCCAGTGTTTGCAAAGGGTCCGTCGACATTGGTTATATGTTCCTCCCATTCTGGAAATACAGAAGAAACCCTCTCGGCATTTCACTTAGCAAAAGAAAAAGGGTGCTCACTGCTAACTTTAAGCACAGGTGGAAAACTAGCTACAGAAGCAGCCCTAGCGAATGTTCCCTCATGGATCTTTGAGCATGATGGTCAGCCTCGCTCTGCAGTTGGTTACTCTTTTGGGATGCTTCTGGCTTTGGTCCAACGTCTGGGTTTGATTGATGACATGCATGATAAGGTTACCTCTACCGTCGAATGTTTACAGAAACAGAGATTGTCCTTGGGATTGGATGGTAAACTTGAGAATAATTTTGCTAAACAATTAGCAGAGCGTCTTGTCGGTCAACAAATAACCATTTTAGCTGCAGGTCCTTTGGAGGTCATTGCTAGACGTTGGAAGACCCAGATCAATGAAATTGCCAAAGCCTTGGCACAGTTTGAAAGCCTTCCGGAAGCGGATCATAACACCCTGGCAGGCACTCTTTTCCCGCAAGAAGTGA
>CAZJLN010000068.1:0-10437 GCA_964546745.1 uncultured Anaerolineaceae bacterium | reverse complement strand
AAAAGGGGTCAACATCAGAGCGCCAAAAGTCATTGGCACACCTGGTTGGGGTGTCATTACCCGTTCGCCGGGAAAGCTGCAGATCGTATTCAGATGGCTGCGCATAAAATCAGGCACCACCCAGATGAGCGGTAAATTGGCAATTCCCGATAGCAATTCAGGGTCAAAGTGGTCATTATGTGCATGGGAGAGTACGACCAGTTGCAGCTTTGCCAGGTCCTGCGCAAAAGGTGGTTGAACGCCTCCCCCCAGTCGGGTGTATAGCGAAAAAGGATCCAGCGCCCAACGAACCCCGGCAGTTCGCAACAAGTAATTAGCAGAATAGGTCAGCCATGCTGCGTCTTGCGAACTGTCTACCTGCCAATTCTGCGTGAGGTTCTGCCAGGTCTGCTCGTATTGGGCAACAGCCTGCCGGCGTTTATGGTTAATCCACGCCTGTCGGGTTGCAATTGAATCAATCGGCATAATACTCGGCAATGAAAGCTTCCACTTCGGCAATGCTGCGGTTGAACACCCCGACCCGCTCCATCTTCAGACTGGTGGCAGCGGCTGCCCATTTGGCGGCTTCGCGCGGGGGCAGGCTGAGGCGTTTGGCGACATACGAGCCGACGCAGGTATCGCCGCGTCCGCTGCGTCCAAGCATGGTTTGACTGTGGAAGGGGAAATGATGGAACTGCCCTTCAGCATGGACCAGAACGCCGCCGGAATGGGTCAGTAGCACTTCTTTGGCGCCCGCAGCTGCCAGTTGCGTGGCAGCTTTTTCGATGTTATCTTCACCGGTCAAGTGTTTTGCTTCTACGGCATCAGTCTTGAGGATGTCCAGGTGTTGCAGCACAAGCTCCATATCCGGCCATGGCTCATAAACCAAGTCCTCGCCTTTGAGAACGCGCACAAAGCCCTGCACATCGGCAGAGATCAACACCCCATCTCGTTTGCGCATAGCTATAAAAAAAGCTGGCTCCACTTCACCGCGCAGGCTGGGACTGACCACGATCGCACGCGACCACAACCCGTCTAGGTGTTCAGGTTGAATGGTGCCAGCGGTGCTTTTGACGTAAAGTTGACGTTGATCCACGTTACGCGTCTTGTATTCCAGGGTTATCGTGGTGGAGTGGGGGGAGTAGATCGGGTAGCAATCGATCCCATCCGCCTGGATATTTTCAACCACATGTTTGTCTTCATCGGCCAGGCGTGTCACAACGGCTGCGTGCATACCGAGCTGGTGCCCCACATGAGCGGCATAATTCATGCCGCCGCCATCTACATAGCGGGTGCCATCTGGGGTGATGAGGGTGTCTTTGGTGTAATTGCCTGCATAAATGACATCGTAGTGTTTCATAAATTTTGATCCTTAAATCTTAAAATAGGTTGATGATAAATGGCACGGCGCTATGGATCAGCCAGTACAATCCGCCGGCAAGCAGGGCAGTGGCTGGAATGGTAATCAGCCAGGCGGAGACGATCTCCCCTGCCACACTCCAGCGCACTTTGTTGATGCGGTCTGCAGCACCGACGCCCATGATGGCTGTGCTGACCACCTGGGTGGTGCTGACCGGCAGCCCAAAAACTGATGCTAGAATGATGACAGCTGCTGAAGTGATTTGGGAAGCGAAACCGTCCACCGGGCGAATTTTATAGAACTTAGAGCCCAACGTTTTAATCAGCCTCCATCCGCCAATCGACGTGCCAAGCGCAATAGCTCCGGCGCAGGCTGCAATCACCCAGAAAGGTACTTTGAAGGATGCAATCATGCCTTCCAGCAGCAGCCCCAGGGTAATAATGCCCATGGTTTTTTGAGAATCATTGGTACCATGGCTGAGTGCTAAACCCAGTGAGGTTAGGATTTGAAGCTTCTTAAAAGTTCCGTTAATGCGAGGGGAGGCTTTCCATGCGAGGAGGTGAATCAGGTTGGTAATTAGGTAGCCAGCTGCAAAACCAATGATGGGTGAGGCAAACAAAGCAATCAAGACTTTGATAATCCCCTCTGATCTAAGGGCGCCGGCACCAGCTCCAGCAAAAACAGCGCCGACAATCCCACCGATGAGAGCGTGTGAGGAACTACTGGGCAGCCCCAAGATCCAGGTCAAAATATTCCAGACGATGGCACTGGCGAGTGCCGAGATGATCACTGTCATATTGAGGGCTTCAGAGACAGCAATGTCATTGCCGATGGTGTTGGCAACAGCGACGCCAAAGATGAAGGGACCTGCCAGGGTGGCGATGGCGGTCATTGCCAGTGCAGAGCGCGGTCCCATGGCGCGTGAGGAGATCATAGTAGCGACAATATTGGAAGAGTCATGCACGCCGTTCAGAAAGTCGAACAGCAGTGCCAGGATGACGAGAACAATCAACGTGAAAGACATGGCATCCTTTAGGCGGATTTGACCACGATATCTGCGATGATGTTGGCGGCTTCGTCCCCGCGGTCTGCGGCGTTGCTCAGGTGGCGGTAGACCTCGCGAAGTTTCATGATCTTGACAAGCTTCTTCACTTCGCTGACGTCTTTGAACATGTCTGCCAGGGCTTCGCGATAGACTCTTTCCACACGATTTTCCAGAGCCTTGGCGCGCTGGACATGCTCGGATGCCACATTGGGGTGATCCTGCAGGCATTTCACAGCTGCCTTGAGTTCAGTAGCTGCATCCCGCAGCAGCGTGCAAATGCGCACCATGTAATCGGTCGGTTCCACTTTAAGCACTTCAATTTCGGTCATCGTGCTATAGGCATAATCCAAGACATCATCCACCGCCCGTGACAGGGCAAAGATATCTTCTCGGTCAAAGGGGGTGATGAAGGTCTTGTTCAGCTCATCAATTAGGATGCGCCGGGCTTCGTCTGCCTCTTTTTCTTTTGCTTTTAATTGGTTAGCAGTTGCCTCATCAGTCTTGGAGAGATAGCTGATCAGCAGCTCGATGCCTTCCAAAGTGAGGGATGCCTGATCAAATAACAATTTTATGAAAATATTGCGTCTTTTCTTAAAAATTTTTAGCATTTTATTCCAATTCTCCTTGATCCATTAAAGCTTTTTGATGCAACCAGTTTGCTCCAAGAAGGGCAGGCTGGTTTGGATTTCTTTGATAGTGACCACTGGCTTGACTTCCAGGGTGATTTGGGTAAAGGGTTGCAGCTTAGCGGCAATGGCTTCAAAGTCAATACAACCGCAACCAGGTGCAAGGTGATCGGTGATGCCAATCACATCATGCAGGTGAATGCCGACCATACGGTCGCCAAACGCTTCTAGCCAGGTTTGCATCGAATCAAGCCCAATGTTTTGCTGAATCTGCAGATGCCCAGTGTCCAACTGCCAGCCAATCCATGGTTGAGTAAAAGTGTCCATCAGGATGTGCATTTCTTCAAAATTCGGCAGTTCATAGTAGTGCATCAGGTTCTCGATCCCAAGCATTAGGTTGGTGCCTTTGGCAAATTTGACAATCTCAGCATAGCTTTTGATCAACTGCTCCAGGTGTGGTTTGCCGCGCTCACTGCGGTCAGCAATAATTTTGTGTTTCAACTCGGAATATTCGGGGGTATGCTGTTTGCCCTCTTCAAATAGCTGCCAAAGGGTGCGATCTTGGATGTTGTTGCCAACGACCCAACCAGAGTGTATAACGACATTACGTGCACCGAGACGCCAGGCAGTTTCGATGGTGCTCTTGAGCACATCCATGCCAGATTGGCGCAACTTTTCGTCCAAAGAGGTCAGCAGACGGTCTTCAGCCTCCAACTCCTTCATTGGAGAAACTGCCGGGCAGGGGTTGTGTAGACCACCAATTGAAAAGCGGTTGAAGTCAATCTGATCGAATACTTCTTGTGGAATTTGATGGTTTAACTCAAAGCGAGCAAATCCCAACTCGCGACCAATGTCTAAAAACTGGTTGAGGGTCATGTGCTCGCGATTCCAGTTAATTGTAGACAGAGCCGCATCATAAAGAGCGGGCACGTCAGTTGAATTATAGGGTTTTCTGCCATTGCCGCTGAGGGGTTGGAAGAGGTCAAGCAGTTGTGTTATGTCGTTGATCACTGCGTCTGCCTGCATGGGGCAGGGTTCGCTTTCATGCGTGGAATATTCATTTTCCACGAGGATAACCTTACCCATTCCGGCTTCACGTGAGCCAATCACATCCCTGGAGGGACGATCGCCCACATACGCGCACTCTGCCGGCAGTGCTTCGCAGGCGTGTGCAGCTTCAAGGAAGATGGATGGATGGGGTTTGCGCTTACCATACTCTGTCGCATGAAGATGGGTTCGAAAAAGATGGTCATCTTCTAGGTTTTGCAGCGGTTCCGGCGTGGTATGGCTGACGGTTGCTAGTGTGTAGCCACGGGCTGAGAGCTCTTTAAGGGTATCGATGGCACGCGGCGCGATCCAACGCTTGCCGCGCGACTGGCGCCAAAGCGCTTGAAATGTTTCAGCATGATCCCGAACGAGATCTGCAGGATAATCTTTGAGGAAAAAGCGCTGCCACTTATCTGTCAGCGGTAGTTCCACAAAGGTGTGCATGCGCCATAGGCGGTATTCTTCCTCACCAGCTTGAATAGTTTGTAGCAGTACCTCTGGTGTAGCATTCGCGCCTAATCGGTCAGCGATTTGTTGGATCACGGCAAGGTCTCGTTGAGCAAGGTTGTCTTTTTGAATCAGCGTTCCGCCGATGTCAAAAAGGATGGCTTTGATGTGATTTTGTGCTTGATTTACCATTAAATAAATACCTTTTTCGTTTTATAGTTTTTGAATGCACCCTTTTTCGACCAATATTGCCAGTCCCCGGGATAATTCTTCCAGGCTGGCCTGGGGTCCAATTTCCAGCGTGCGCTGTGCAGACGCAGGGATGAAGGGGGCGAGCGCTGTGAAGTCTACGTCACCTTTGCCGGGTGCCTGGTGATCAGTGATGCCAATTACATCATGCAGGTGTACGCCGATCATGCGCGAAGAAAAGCGCTCCAGCCATTCAAAATGCCTGACAAAGCCGAGGGCATCTAGGGTATGGGCATGCCCCACATCATATTGGAAACCTAACCAATCTTCATCACACAAAGATAGGAGTAATTCCAGTTCGTCTGGAATGGGAATGTCATGGAAATGGTACCGATTTTCCAGCCCCAGGGCAACGCCACTGCCTTTGGCAAAACGGATGACCTCTTCCATGCTGCGCATTACGCGCTCTAAGTTGGGCTGTACATAGCGCAGGCGTTCCGCTCTGGCTTCATTTAGCAACTGGGTAAATTGTGGGCTGTTTCTCTGACCCGACTTGAACAACTTACGCATACGGCTCTCTGTGGACTTGTCACAATCGATCGTGCCGGGGTGTATCACCACGGAGCGAGAGCCGAGCTTGACTGCTAGGGAAATGGAGCGTTTGATGTCGTCCACAGCACGTTGGCGGTTAACCTCGTTCAGACTGGAAATGGCAACATCGAGAACTTTGCGTTCTTCATAGGTCAAGTCTGTAGGACACGGCTCATGGACGGTGGAAATGTAGAATCGGTCGTGGTTGTATTGCTCATAAAGCGCCTGGGTAACCTTGTGATTGAGTTCAAATCGGCTAAAACCAATTTGAAAAGCTTGTTCAAAGGTTTGCGCAAAGGGCTGCGCTTGATCCACACCCCACATGGTTGAGAGGGCAGCGTCGTAGCGCGGCTGCTCTTCCACTTCAGGCAGGGATGGATCTTGTAGGGTAGGGAAGTAATTCAACAGCTCGGATAACGAAGTCATGGTGCCATCTGGCTGCATCAGGGTCTTCTCGTTGGCAGCCGTGTCATTGTCAGGGTCATCCAGACCTGTCTGGGGTTCGGAAAGGATGAACACCTGCCCAAAGCCTGCTTGACGCGCGCCAATCAGGTCGCGTGTGGGGTCATTGCCCACATAGGCGCAATGCTGTGGGCTGACGCCTGCCTGTCGGGCGGCTTCAAGGAAGATGGCAGGATGGGGTTTGCGCCTGCCGTAAGATGTAGAAGTCAAAATGCACGCGAACAGGCTGGCAAGGTTTTCCTTTGCCAGCATCGAAGGCGAATCGGTGGAGGAGGTGGTGTTGCTGATCACGCCCAGGCGGTAGCCACGCGCTTTCAGGGTGTGGAGGGCTTCCCTTGCGCCTGGCATGAGGATATGATCTCTGCCACCGCGCCACAGCTGGGTAAATTCAATTGCATGCTCAGCCACGAACGCTGTTGGGTATTCGGGAAGCATATACTGAGTCCACAATTCCTGTTCGGACAGTTCATACAGTGTTTTCGTACAATAACCGCGGTAGGTTTCTTCCCTTTGCCGTAGCGTCCGCTGCAGATCTTGCCAGCTGCCCGGGTAATTAAGTAGGGCACACAGCTGTTCAAGGGCTGCCTGGCGTGAGTCTGGGTCATTTTGCCCGATACGTAAGGTACCTCCGACGTCAAATAAAATCGCAAAGATGGGTGGCTTCATGGAGTGTCCAGTTTCAATTATTCTTTAAGATAGGGAGTTCTAGTAATTCGTCAAATTGATTAATGTAAAAGTCAGCAGGGGCGTCCGCGTCATAATTAAAAGCAATAGTTTTCATTCCCACCTGCCTTGCCCCGTTCAGCTCGCTGGTCTTATGCCCGATAAACACTGCATGGCAGGGATCTATGCCGGTCTGCTGTAGTGCTAGCTCGTACATGGTCGGCTCTGGCTTGCGTATCCCAATCTCTCGTGAGCTGATCATAACATCCCATACATCCCCAAAGCCATACTCATCAAACCATTTCAGCTTTTTGGAAAAAGGCATGGCAGTATCCGTGATGATGCCCAGGATAAAACCGCGTTTTTTGAGTGCTTTGATGGTTTCAGGCACGCCCTCCAGGATTTCCACAGATTCATCATCCTCCTCAATCGCTTGGATGCCCTCCTCGATTTCCGCGGGATCATCAATACCATAAAGGCGGATGATCTGAGTGTAGTAATCGTGGCGTCTGATCTGACCTTTGAAGGCAAGGTTTTTGAGGCGGGCTTTTTCCTCTTCGAGGTTCGTAGCCGGGCAAAGAGATTTCTCGTTTAGGAATTGTTGCAAGTGCTCGTTTTTTCGGGGTCGGTAATAAAGAATGTCACCGGCATCGAAAAAGAGAGCCTTGATATGAGCGTGATTGTCGATCTCAACCATTTGCTGGTCTTTCTCAAGCTCCTTTTCAATGAGAGGGAGCAGCTCTGTCATGTCATGAATGACCGCATCCGGCACGGCGCCTTCGTCCACTTCGCCGTTATCGTATGGGTGCACAATTTTGACTGAAAGACGGTAGCCAGCCCGTTTTGAGCCCAAAACATCGCGGTTGATCTTGTCCCCAATATAAATACAGGATCGGGTGGGCACGTTCGCCAAGCGGGCGGCATAGAAGAAGATAGAAGGATCCGGTTTGCGTCGTCCATAGGATGAGGACAATACAACCGGTCCAAAATATTCGCTGATCCCGTAATTCTTTAGCGTATCAGGCACCTGGGTGGTGCTTTGCGTATTGCTGATACAGCCGATGGTCAGCCCCAGCTCATGGATGCGTAGCAATACAGCCGGGATTTCAGGACGCAATTCGCGAATATACATCTGGGTTTCGTATAAGAAGGATACCTCCTCCGCGATGGGCTGCACCAATTGAGGATCAAGCGCCAGGTCTTTGAGATAATACCTTGTCCAAATCTCGGTGGCGGGAAGCTCGATGTTGGTTTCCATATTCCAGTGGTTGTAGGCAGACGCGCCTGCGGTGATGTTATCCGCCAGCTGCTCATCTGTCAGTGGGAGAGAGATACCAATGCGCTCAAAGCATGCCCTGATGATAGGGCTGCGCTGAATGCGTAACTCTCGTGTGAACCGAAATGTTTCGACTGTACCACCCATGTCAAAGAAAACGGCTTTTAACTGCATGATCCCTCACTGTTATACTGTGAAAATATCCCTATTTCAGGCACGAGCCAGGTGGACTCGTGCCTGAAATAATTTATACAATTGTGGCTATCTATTTCTTGCCCAGGTTGATCAGGTACATGTCACGGGCTTTGATGATATTGTCATATACAAAGCCATCGATGACTGACCAGGTGTTCGATTTAACCTCATCGAAGGGCAGAGCACCTTCCGGTGGGGGCATTTGGGGATTGGGTAGATAAGTGCCAATCTTATACCAGGGATCGACGCCTTCAAGGGTGGTGATGAATTTGATCCATAGTTTGGCAGCATTGGGATGGGGTGCCTGGTTGAGGATGCCGATGTAAGATTGAGTCGAAACGCCGCCAACTGGCTCAAGATCCCAGCACAATTCAAATGCCAGGTTGCCATCGAGGACATCGGGGTAGTTACCATAAGAGCCGAATGCCAGGAAGCTCTCAGTCATTCCAGGGGTTGCGAATGCTGAATCAACTTCGTCGCCGCCGGGTTGGGGAATAGGATTGTTCTGAGCCAAGCGCTTGAACCATAACCAGCCAGCATCAGGGGTATCTGCATCCAGAACTGGATCTGAACCATAGAATGCTTTATAAGCTGCAGCCATTTCTTCTGGATGGGCTGCAAAGGTCATCAATTTACCAAGGGTCGAGGCATCATTTAGAGGATCTTCAATGAAGATTTTGCTATTCCATTGAGGTTCAGTTAATTCCCAGATATTGGTGATGGGGCAAGTATCGTTCAATTCGCTGTTGTATGCCCAGGTTTGGCTGCCTAATCTGGAGACCAGCAGAGGGTCTTGAAATTCTGGCGGAATGACATCGGCAACATCGCTCGGGATGAATTTCCAAACGTAGCCATTGGGAACAAGCTCGCCTTTGATGGTGGGACCACCACTGCTGAACCAGACATCGCCCACAAAAGCTCCAGCTCTCTGCTCTTCCTGGGTTTTCAATAAGACGTCATCACCGCCGAGGTCAAACGCCTGCACATCGATTTCAGGATACTTTTCCTCAAATGCCAGGGCAGCTTTTTCGGTCTTGGATGAGTTAGCATAAACGAGCAGCGAGCCTTCTTTCTTAGCAGCTGCTTCAATCGCAGCCCAGTCCTGTTCACCGGTATCATAAACGCCGAGTTGATTGGTCTTCAACCACTCGTCCTTAGCACCAGTGTAGCCGGATAGGGATTCAGGAGTCTCTTCAACAGCTGGAGTCTGTGCACAGGCTGCCAGCATGCTGACGGCAATTAAAATTGCCAATATTACAGATATTTTTTTCATCAGATCTTCCTCCAAAAATTATTTTGATTGATATTACTTTCAATATATGCGGTCTCTGTTTTTCTCTTGATTGTCTGCCTCCATTTGTTTTGTGATTGCATTGTGTTCATGGTTATTTGATACTAAGCTGTAATTAAATCGCCTGTTTCTTTATCGTATAGGTTTACAGCGTTTTTATTAAACGTCAACCAGATCTTTTGATCCATTTCGACCTTGCTGACGCCAATTTCCTTGACTGAGAGTTCAATTTTTCCACGACGGGCAATAATGATAGTCTCTGCGCCAGATGGCAACACGGAATATGCAGTGAACTCTTCCCCATCCGCAATCGGAACTGGGCTGATACAGATATCTTCTGGGCGAATGCCTACCACAACCTCGCCGGCGTGATTATAGGTTGCCACTGGCACATTAAAATGACCCGCATCCACAACATCCTGAGCGGTGATAAACCCGTCTAGCAGGTTAACCTTGGGGTTGCCAATGAAGTCTGCCACAAACAGGTTGGCAGGAAAATGATAGACGTGATCGGGGGTGTCCAACTGTTGGATCACACCTAGTTTCATCACAGCGATTTGTGAGGACATAGTCATGGCTTCCACCTGATCATGGGTAACATAGACGGTAGTAGCGCCAGAGTCATGATGCAGACGTTTGAGCTCTGTGCGCATGTCCATTCGGAGGCGGGCATCCAGGTTGGAGAGCGGTTCATCCATCAGGAACACTTTGGGACGGTAGGCTAGCATACGAGCCAGCGCAATGCGCTGCTGTTGACCGCCGCTCATTTCTCGCGGGTAGCGGTCTGCATAGCCTTCCATCTGCATTTCTTCAAGGGATTCCTTGACGCGCTGCTCAATATCTGCCTTAGACATCTTTTGGATTTCCAGCGCAAAAGCAATGTTTTTAAAGACAGTCATATGCGGCCAGAGGGCATAATTCTGGAAGACCAAGCCCAAATCGCGCTGACCCGGTTGGAGTGAAATGCCTTTGGAACGTGAGTAGACAAGCGTTTCACCGATGAATATTTCGCCATCATCTGGATCTTCTAGCCCTGAGATACAGCGCAAGAGGGTGGTCTTGCCGCATCCTGAAGGACCAAGAAGGGTTAAAAAGGATCCGGGCTCTATATTCAAGCTGACATTGTTGACAGCCACAACATCCCCGAATTTTTTGGTTAGGTTTTTGATAATGATTGGTGTATTCATGTTCTCCTCTTTATTTATGTGCTTCAAGGCCCTTTTTCAGGCTGCCGCCGCGGAAGCGGCTGATGATGGCGTTGCCAAT